>JANNNC010000218.1:0-67267 GCA_031398335.1 Massilia sp. | reverse complement strand
AATGGTGGCGCCGGCCCACACCAGGATGCCGGCCAGCGCCGAGGTGATCAGCGGCCGGCGCAGGGCGCCGTCGCGGCGCGCGGCCTCGGCGCCGATCGCCAGGGCGACCAGGAGCCCGGCAAAGGCGACAAAGCCGCCGTCGCGGATGTCGAGCATGCCCAGCGGGGCGGCGAGGTAGGTATCGACGTGCTTCAGGACGAACGCGGCGCGCGCCGCCAGCAAGCCCCACAGCGCCATCTGCCAGAGCAGGTTCGAGGGGTCGGCTGCCCGGCGCCGCGCCCACCAGGCAGCCGTCGCACTGGCCGCCGCCATGGCCAGTAGCGGCGCCGCTACCCGCACCGGCAGCGCCAGCGGTCCGATGTGGATGGCGTCCATGTGCTCAGGACGCGCTGTTGTCCTGGACCTCGCCGCTGTCGAGCGCCTCGCTCGATGCCGGGACATGGGTCACGAGCAGGCGGTCGATGCGGTTGCCGTCCATGTCGACGATCTCGAAACGGTAGTCCGCCCAGGCCACGATATCGGCTGGGCGCGGGATGTAGCCGAGCTGGTAGAGCATGAAGCCGGCCAGCGTGTGGTAAGCCCCGGCTTCCTCGCCGGGAAAGCCGAGGTTGACGGCCATCAGGTCGCGGAAGCGGTCGAGCGCCATGCCGCCGTCGAGCAGCCAGCTGCCGTCCTCGCGCTGCACGGCGTCCGGGTCGTAATCCTCGCCGATGACGGTGACGTCGCCGACCAGTGCGCTCATGACGTCGGTCAGCGTGACCATGCCCTGGATGTCGCCGTATTCGTCGACAATCAAGGCCAGCTCGGCATTGTTTTTCTTGAACAGCTCCAGCAAGGCCATCGCGCTGACGCTTTCCGGCACATACAGGATGTCCTGGACCGCGCTTTCGATGTCGATGGCGTCGAGCGAGCCGGCGCGCACCGCCTGCGCCAGCAGATCGCGCGTGTGGACGAAGCCGACCACCTGCGAGCGGTCGCCGCGGCAGACGGGCAGGCGGCTGTAGCGGCCGCCCGCGATCCGGGCGAGGTTGAGCTCGCGCGGGTCTTCGAGGTCGATGAAGGTGACGTCGACGCGCGGCGTCATCAGGGACTTCAGGTGCTGGTCGTCCAGGCGCAGGGCGCGCGAGACGATGTCGTACTCGGTTTTCTCGAACACGCCGGCGTCGGTGCTCTCCTTGATCATGCCGGTAATGTCTTCCTCGGTCGGCGCCTCTTCCTTGTGGCGCCCGATGCCGATCAGGGCCACGATGGCTTCGGTGGCCAGCGCCAGGATTTTGACGAACGGCGACATGATCGTCGAGAGCACGCGCAGCGGCGGCGCGATCAGCGTGGCCATCGCTTCCGGATAGGCCATGGCGATGCGCTTCGGGACCAGTTCGCCGAGGATGATCGAGGCAAAGGTAATGCACACCACCACCAGGCCGAGCGCGACCTGGTAGGCGTAGGGCGCGAGCAGGGGAATGGCTTCGAATTCGGGCTTCAGGTGGGCCACCAGCGAGGCTTCACCGAAAGCACCGTTGAAGATGCTGATCAGCGTGATGCCGACCTGCACCGTGGAGAGGAAATGGCTCGGTTCGTCGGCCAGGTCGAGCGCGGCCCGCGCGCCACGGCTGCCTTCAGCGGCGGATTTTTCCAGCCGCATGCGCTTGGCCGAGACCAGCGCCAGTTCCGACATCGCAAATACGCCATTCAGGAGGATCAGGAAAAGGATAATTAGGATGTCGGTCAGCATAACGGGGAAGCAGGGCGCTTCGGCAGCGCCTGGTTGATAACGAAATGGCATCATCGCATGCGGCGCTCAACTGGCCCCGCACTGGAGGGCGTGGGGGCAAATGCTGGTCAGCTGGGACAGGGACTCGCGGTGCCTCGTAGGGTGGGCACGGGCATGAAGTGAAGTGCCCACCCTAGCTTACTCGACTGTCGACTTGATCAAGCGTTGCCGTTGGTCTTTCGCGATTGACGGATCTCGCTGCTGCACCGAAGCGATCCGCTCGCGGATCCACGCATGCGTGCGCGCCGGGACGATGTGCGCCAGCGGCGTCGGGAAACGCAGGAATCCATGCGGCGCCTCGGGCAGCACGTGCAGCTCGACGGCGGCCGCCTCGGCCCAGCGCGCGGCCAGCAGCCGGGTGTCGTCGCACAGCGGATCGCGTTCGGCGCCCACCAGCAGCGCCGGCGGCAGGCCGGACAGTTCGCCGTAGAGGGGCGAATACGGCGGCGCGCGCCGTTCGCGCTCGCCGCAGCCGGGCATGAGCATGCACAGGTCCGACGCCAGGCCGGGGCCGTCGAGCACCAGGGTCTCGGGGCCGGCCGCGTGGACGCGCGGCGTGCCACCCAGGTCGTAGACGCCGTAGTACAGCACCGCGCCGGCCACCCGCGCCAGCAGGCCCGGGGTAGCGCGCAGGCGCAGCAGGGCGGTCGCGGCCAGGTGCGCGCCGGCCGACTCGCCGAGGACGAACACAGGCAGGCCCTCGAGGTCGCCTATGCCGCCTTGCAGGAGCCAGCGCGCCGCGGCCAGGCAGTCGTCCATCGCGTCCTGCAGCGGCGCACGCGGCAGCAGCCGGTAGTCGACCGCGACCACCGCCAGCTGGCAAGCGGCGATCAGCGCCGCGTTATGCGGGTCGTCCAGGCGCGGGTTGCCGAGCACCCAGCCGCCGCCGTGGATGTCGAGCACGACAGCGCGCGCCGGGCCGGCCGGGCGCAGCACCCTGACCGGCACCCGCAAGCCGTCGGCTTCGGCCACCAGGTGCGCGATGCGCACGCCGCGGCGCGCCAGCCTGCGGTCGGCGCCGATTTGCGAGACGCGCAACAGGGCCTGCACCAGGACCGGCGCGATGCGGTTGGCGACCCTGAAGCGCGGCAGCCAGGCCAGCATGCGGTTCAGGCGCCGTACTTGTTCCAGCACCAGGTCGTCCAGTTTAAATGTTGTCATGCAGGGGCGGGCAGGGGCGCTTGTATGGCCCGGCATCTTGATATGGTGGCTGACATTCTAATAAGGATAGCGCCTGCGTGCCGTCCCTCCATGTCCATAACATCAGGGGCACCCGACGAAAAACCTGTTCCAGAGGAAATCGAGCGCTGCGCCAGCCGCCCGGGCCTGAAGCACGGCATCAATCTCCCTCTCGGGAACTCCGACCTGCAGCTGGGCCAGCCGGCGCACGTGAAGCGCCTGGCCGAGGTATTCGCCGCCGCCAACCGCGAAAGCATGGCAATCCTCGTGCACATGCGCGCCAGCATCCGCAACAAGCGCCCGTACGGCGCGGCCGAGGCGCAGGCCTTCCTGGACAAGCTGCTGCCGGCGGCGCCCGATGTGCCGGTGCAGGTCGCGCACCCGGCCGGCCCCGGCTCCGGCTTCGACGATCCGCCTTCGCGCGAGGAGCTGGCGACCCTGGCCGAGGCGATGGAGCGCCGCCATCCGGCCACCCGCAAGGGTCCTGCGGCCCGCGTCGGGAGCGGATCGGGTGGATGGACTTGCATGCACTGCTCCTTTGGACAGTGGCGAACGGTCCGTCTGCGCATGGCGGCGGAGCGCGGTTCAGCAGCTTCATCCTAAGATGCGGAAATCCTTCGAAACTGATCTGTTCGATATGTGCGGTGGATTAAACGGCTGTCCTTGCTGGCGCATCGGTTATTGCAGCTTCGCAAGTGGCACTTGTGAAATGTCCGGTGAGAACGATGAGCGTGCGCCCTTGTGCAAATTTATGTTGCCCTAAGGAAATACCGAGGCTACACTCGGTCCTGTAACTGAAAAAGGCAAACTCCGCGAAAGCGGAGGACGCAAAGTCGACGGTCTAATGAGCCAACCGGCTCGATGACGGCAGGACTGCCAGGCACCGACACGAGCGCGTTGCGAACTTTTCGTTCGTGCAGCGTTTCCATGGCCAGCAATCCTGTGAACACCCCACTCACAACAGGATCCGCTCGCCATGACTACCACCTTCGACACGCCAATCCTCCGCAAAACCGCCGCCGCGCTCGCCGTTGCCGGCCTGGCGCTGAGCTTCGGCAGCAGCGCGAACGCGGCGCCGGGCGGCGAGTTCGCCCGCGGACGGATCCTGATCGAAGCGCGCGCCGGCCTGCCGGACGACGAACTCGACAAGCTGGTCAAGGCGCATGGCGGCAAGCGCCGCAAACTCGGCCAGAGCCGCATGCACGTGGTCGACCTGCCGCCCGGCCTGTCGGAAGAAGCGGCCGTCGAGAAGCTGTCGCGCCGTCCGGAACTCAAGTTCGCCGAACTCGACCGCAAGGTCAGCTCGGCCATGGCCGTGAACGATCCCTACATCGGCAGCGCCTGGCACATCGGCAAGATCGGCGCATCGACCGCCTGGGACAGCAGCCAGGGCGGCGGCGTCACCATCGCCGTTCTCGACACCGGCGTCAACGCCGCCCACCCCGACCTGAAAGACCGCATCGTTGCGGGTTTCAACGTCTACAACAACACGACCGATACCAGCGACCTGTGCGGCCATGGCACGGCGGTGGCCGGCACAGCGGCGGCGAGCACCAACAACGCCATTGGCGTGGCCGGCGTGGCCGGCGCCGCCAGGATCATGCCGGTCCGCGTTGCCTACAAGGATGCGAGCGGCGCCTGTCCGGCCTATTTCAGCACCATCGCCAGCGGCATCACCTGGGCCGCGGACCACGGCGCCCGCATCGCCAACGTCAGCTTCGTCGGCATCGCCGGCAGCGCGGCGGTGAAAAGCGCGGCACGCTACATGAAAGGCAAGGGCGGCCTGGTGTTCATCTCGGCCGGCAACAACAACGTCGACGAAAACGTCGCTCCCGACGACGCCTTCATCATTGTTTCCTCGACCGACAGCGATGACAGGAAGTCGAGCTTCTCGAGTTGGGGCAGCTTCGTTTCGCTGACCGCCCCCGGCAGCGGCATCTGGAGCACCAACAATGCGCTCGGCTACTCGGCCTGGAACGGGACCTCGTTCGCGAGCCCGGTGGCAGCCGGCGTGGCGGGCCTGATGATGGCGGCCCGTCCCGACATGGCGTCTGACCAGATCGAGTCTCTCCTTTTCGCGACCTCGGTCGACCTCGGTACCGTCGGACGCGACACCGTCTTCGGCCATGGCCGCGTGAACGCCGCCGCCGCAGTCGGCGCCGCCCGCGCATGGGTCAATCCGGTCGACACGAGCGTACCGGCGGCCGCGATCGCCACGCCGCTGGGCAGCAGCGCGGTGTCGGGCCTGGTGGCGGTGAGCGTCGACGCGTTCGACAACGTCGGCGTGGCGCGGGTCGACCTGAAGGTGAACGGCACGACGGTCGCCAGCGACAGCGCCGCACCCTACAGCTTCAGCTGGAATTCGACGGGCGTGGCCAACGGCATGGCCTCGCTGGTGGCCGTCGCGGTCGACGCCGCCGGCAACGCGGGCGCTTCGGCGGCGGTGGCGGTGAGCGTTGCCAACAGCACCCCGGCCGTGGCGAGCGATACGCTTGCCCCGGTCGTGGCGATCGGCAACCCGGTGGCGGGCACGGTCAGCGGTACGGTGGCCGTCAGCGTCAGCGCCAGCGACAACGCGGGCGCGGCGGGCATCAGGACCAGCCTGTCGATCGACGGCAAGGTCGTGGCCAACGGCCAGGGCGGTTCGCTTTCCTACAGCTGGAACAGCCGCAAGGCGGCGGCCGGGACGCATACCATCGCCGTCACCGCGCGCGATGCGGCCGGCAATGCCAGCAGCAAAACGGTCAGCGTGAGCGTGCGTTAAGCGCTTTGCGGACAGTCCAGTGGTAACGAGAACGGCGCCCGAGGGCGCCATTTTTCATGTGTCGCTCGATCGCCGGCGCTTGTGGCGATTCCGGCGAATCGCTCAGCCGCGGCGGCGGCGCAGCG
Organism: Massilia sp.; assembly: GCA_031398335.1. GTDB lineage: Bacteria > Pseudomonadota > Gammaproteobacteria > Burkholderiales > Burkholderiaceae_D > Telluria. The sequence continues at coordinate 61,428 of JANNNC010000218.1, read as the reverse complement.
CCATCCCGGCCAGGCCGGCGCCCAGCAGGGCCAGCGATGCCGGCTCGGGCACTTCGCCGCTGCCGCCCGGGGTGCCGCTGCCATCCTCGTAGGCGATGAAGGTCCAGTGACTCAGGCGCCCGGGATTGCATTTATTGTCCTTGCCGTTGGCGCAGTCGCCGCCGATCAGGTAGTTCACGTCCTTGGCGCTGAAGACCAGTTGCGACAGGTCGGGAACGTTCTTGAAGACATAGCTGTCGAGTTTCGTTTTGAAGCCGTCGTTTTTCCCCACGCCAAATTTAAGCAGGAAGTAGCCGGCTTCGTTCGGCGCATCGTTCAGTATCCACAGGTCGGTGCCTTCGACATTCGTGACGCTGGTGGTGTTGTCACGCTCCCATCCTGCGTTGGTCACGGGCTGCCCGGATGCATCGAGGAACATGGCCAGTTCGCTGGCATCGCTCGAGTTCTTGCTTTCAAACGCTTTCAGGAACAGGTCGGCGGTCGCGGTCGCGGTGACGGTGGCGACCGGCGGTGCCTTGTGGATCGGGACTGCCATGGCGTTGCCTGCTGCGAAACCGGTTGCGACTGCGGCGATCACGATGCTCTTCAAGTTCAACGCTTTCATGGGATTCCCTCAGTGTAGTTGTGTGCTTTACTATAAGCAATCATCATGCCATGAGGAATAAGTCATTGATTTAAAGCAAATACATGATGTCAGGGTGACCATCTAAGTTGCGCAATGTAAAGTTCTTCGACAAGTTTTCGCGTATGCGGGGCTTGCCGCGGCGAGCGAACCGCAGCCAGCATATTTCAGCCAAAGACGGTGACGACCACCGTGCGCCGGTGCGGGCGGGTCTGGTGATCCCACGGGTGGGTGCCCTGCCAGGTGCCGAGCAGCAGGCGGCCGGCGCCGATGGGAATGGTGATGCCGGTGTTGGTGAGCACCTTGCGCACCATGACGCTGCCGAGGTCGCGCCGCACGTCGGGGTCGGCGTTCTCGGTGATCCTTTGCGAGCAGCTGGTGTGCTGCATGAAGACCTGCGCCAGGCCGCATGGAAGGCCGGAAGCTGCGACGGCTTCCGCCACCTCGCGCGTGATGTCCTGGGTACCGCGCCCACGCGTCTGGAAGCTGAGGATCGCCTGGTGCGCCATGCCCGCGGCCCCGTTACGGCGTCAGCCGGAAGTTCTTGCGGATGCTGGCCCAGCAATCCTGGTAGCCGCCCTGCAACTGCGGCGAGGACAGCGCATGCACGGTCGGACAGAGCACCTGTCTGGTCTCGAACATGAAGGCCATCGTGTCGGCCACCTTGACGGGGGTGCTGGTGTCGGCCTTACTGGCTTTCTCGAAGGTGGCCGCATCCGGGCCATGCCCGCTCATGCAATTGTGCAGGCTGGCGCCGCCGGGCACGAAACCCTCGGCCTTGGCGTCGTAGGCGCCATGCACGAGGCCCATGAATTCGCTGGCGACGTTGCGGTGGAACCAGGGCGGACGGAAAGTGTTTTCGCCGGCCAGCCAGCGCGGCGGGAAGATGACGAAGTCGAGCGTGTCGACGCCGGGCGTGTCGCTGGGCGCCTGCAGCACCAGGAAGATCGACGGGTCCGGATGGTCGTAGCTGATCGAGCCGATGGCGTTGAAGTGGCGCAGGTCGTATTTATAAGGCGCGTAGTTGCCGTGCCAGGCGGCGACATCGAGCGGCGAGTGCCCGATCTTCGCGGCCCACAGGTTGCCGCAGAACTTGGCGGCCAGGGTGAAGTCGCCTTCGCGTTCTTCGTAGCGGGCCACGGGCGTGAGGAAGTCGCGCGGATTGGCCAGGCCGTTCGAGCCGATCGGTCCCAGGTCGGGCAGGCGCAGGAGGGCGCCGAAGTTTTCGCAGATATAGCCGCGCGCCTGTCCGTTCGGCAGGCGTACCTGGAAGCGGATGCCGCGCGGGATGACGGCGATTTCCTGCGGTTCGAGGTCGATAGTGCCCAGTTCCGTGGCAATTTCAAGGCGGCCTTGCTGCGGCACGATCAACAGTTCGCCGTCGGCCGAGTAGAAAAACCGGTCCGTCATCGACTGGTTCGCCGCATACAGGTGGATCGCGCAGCCGCTCATGGCGTCGGCCGAGCCATTGCCGGCCATCGTCACCCAGCCGTCGATGAAGTCGGTCGGCGCGTCAGGCAGCGGCAGCGGGCTCCAGCGCATCTGGTTGGGTGGCGGGGCGACGTCGTTAAAACTGCCGGCGATGCGGCCCTTGTCGATCTGCTCGAAGGCGCCGTGCATGGCGGCCGGGCGGATGCGGTACAGCCAGGAGCGGCGGTTGTGGCCGCGCGGCGCGGTGAAGGCCGTACCCGAAATCTGCTCGGCATACAGGCCGTAGGCGGCGCGCTGCGGCGAATTGCGGTGCTGCGGCAGGGCGCCGGGCAAGGCTTCGGTGGCGAATTCGTTGCCAAAACCGGACTGGTAGCCCGTTTCGGTGCCGATGTGCTGGGTCATGCGTGTCTCCTGCAAAGCGTCGTTTTATTGCACTGTAAGCCAGGCGCAGGTATTTTACGATGTGAATAGATGAATGTAGACTATTCATACCGTAAATAGTGGAGCGACCATGACCGAACCGCATGAGATCGACCTCAACCTGCTGGCAGTGTTCCAGGAGGTATACCGCGAACGCCAGATTTCCGGCGCGGCCAGGCGCCTGGGCTTGAGCCAGTCGGCCGTCAGCAATGCGCTGGCGCGCCTGCGCCGTGTGTTCGAGGATGAGCTGTTCGTGCGCACGGGGCAGGGCATGCAGCCGACGCCCTTCGCGCAAACGCTGGCCGAACCCGTCGGCGCCGCCCTGGCCCAGGTGGCGCTGGCCCTGAACCAGCGCAGCGGTTTCGATCCGGCCACCAGCACGCGCCGCTTCACGATCGCCATGACGGACGTCGGCGAACTGCATTTCATGCCGGCCCTGATCGAGCGCTGCCGCCTGGCGGCGCCGTTCTTGCAGATCAGCTCGCGCCGCGCCGCCAGCATCGCATTGAAGGAAGAGATGGAAAGCGGGCGGGTGGACCTGGCCATCGGTCCCTTCGAGGACATTTCCGACGCCCTCTACCAGCGCCTGCTGTTTCGCCAGCCGTATGTGAGCATGCTGCGGCGCGGCCATCCCTTGAGCACCGGCAAGGTCGACCTGGCGCGCTTTGCCGCCTGCGAGCACCTGATCGTCGATTCCGTCGAAGCGCCGTACGACCGCATCAACGCGCTGCTGGAAAAGGCCGGCATCGGCGCCGGGGCCCGCTTCCGGGTGCCGCATTTCACGGCCGTGCCCTACATCGTGCAGGCCAGCGACCTGGTGGTGACGGTGCCGCGGAAACTGGCCGAGCGCGCGGGAGCGCCTTTCGGCCTGGCCTGGATCACGCCGCCCCTGGACCTGCCGCCGCTGCAGACCAACATGTTCTGGCACCGGCGCTACAACCAGGACCCAGGCAACGGGTGGCTGCGCGCGCTGGTCGCCGACACCTTCGCTGATTAACTGCCTGGTCCGGCGTTTCAGCCTATACTTGAGTTCGTTTTTTCAGTCCGCCTTGATCTGGCGCAAACCCCCGGGCCTTGGTCCGGCGATCCTGACAAATTCCCTGTCAGGAGATAACGATGCAACTGAATCGATACACGCGCGCGGCAGCGCTTGCCGGCGTCATGCTCGGCCTGAACGCCCCCTATGCACTGGCGGACGAGACCTGCAACTCGCCCTACATGGCAAACCTCGTGAAGGGACAGGAAGATTACCTGTACGTGTGGACCCTGGGCGTGCAGGGCATGGGCGACGGTTCCGACAAGCTCGTCACGCTCGACGCCAATCCGGCATCCCCGAAATTCGGCCGGGTGCTGGCGCAGATTTCGGTGGGCGGGCGCGGCGAGGCCCACCATGCCGGCTTTACGGACGACCGGCGTTTCCTGTGGGCGGGCGGCCTGGACGACAACAAGATCCATATTTTCGACATCCATACCGATCCCGCCAAGCCGCGCCTGGTCAATACCATCGCCGACTTCGCCAAGCGCTCGGGGCTGGCAGGCCCGCACACCTTCTATGCGATGCCCGGCCGGATGCTGATCGGGGCGCTGTCCAACGCCAGGGACGGCGGCGGCACGACCGGCATGGCCCTGTACAACAACAAGGGCGAATTCATCCGGACCTATGACATGCCCGTGGCGAAGGGCGGCGACGGCTATGGCTACGACCTGGCCATCAATCCGGGCAAGAACGCGATGCTCAGTTCCAGCTTCACGGGCAAGAAGAACTACATGACGCCGCTCGGCACCCTGATCCAGGACCAGGGCGCGATGAAGCAGTTCGGCAATACGATGGTGGTGTGGAACCTGAAGGCCATGCAGCCCGAGCAGGTGCTCAGCGTGCCGGGCGCACCGCTCGAGATCCGCTGGTCATTGAACGAGGGCGACGACTGGGCAATGACCGCCACCGCGCTCACCTCGAAGCTGTGGCTGGTGAAGAAGGACGCCAAGGGCCAGTGGCAGGCCAGGGATGTGGCCCCGATCGGCGACCCGGCCAAGACGCCGCTGCCGGTCGACATCTCGATGCGGGCGGACGGCAAGGGATTGTGGGTGAATACCTTCATGGACGGCACCACCCGCTACTTCGACATCAGCAACCCGGAAGCGCCGCGCCAGACCTATGCCAAAAAGACCGGCGCCCAGGTCAACATGATTTCGCAGAGCTGGGATGGCAAGCGCATCTACGTCAGCTCGTCGCTGCTGGCCAACTGGGACAAGAGCGGCGTCGACAACGAGCAGTTCGTCAAACTGTTCGCCTGGGACGGCAAGGAACTCAGCGAAAAATTCAATGTCGATTTCACCAGGCTGAAACTTGGACGGCCGCATCACATGAAATTCGGCGCCAGATCGGCGCAGCACGCGGCCGATGGCAGGGACGCGGGCCGGCAGGCAGCGCGGTGACGGCGACGTTCAGGCCGCGGCTGAGCCCGGCCGGCCGCCTTGCGGCGCTCGGCCGCGCCGCATTGCTGGCGCTCGGCTGCTGTGCGGGCAGTTGCGGCGCGGCCGGGGCAAGCGCAGCGCTTGCGGTGCCGAAGCTTGCCTTCGTGCCGCCCGCGGCCGGCACTTACCGGCTCGAACGGATCATGCGCGCGCCCGACGGGATCGTGCTGGAAAGCGACGGCAGCCTGCGCCGCCTGTCGGAATTCACCACTGGCAAGGTCACCCTGTTTTCCTTCATCTATACCTATTGCACCGACGCCCGAGGCTGCCCGCTGGCCTATGCCACCCTGCACAGCCTGAAGCGCACGATCGAGCGCAGCCCGGCGCTGCACGGCAGGGTGCGCTTTGTGAGCATGAGCTTCGATCCGGCATACGATACGCCGCTGGCGATGCGCAGCTATGGCGGACAGGAAGCGCGCGACCGGCGCGGCCTGGCATGGCATTTCCTCACCACCCGCAGCGGCCGCGAGCTGGCGCCGATGCTCGACGGCTTCGGCCAGGATGTAGCGGTGGCCTCAACCCAGCCAGGCCAGCGCGCACCGGTGCTGAGCCATCTGCTGAAGGTCTACCTGCTCGACGCCGGCGGGAACGTCCGCGAGATTTATTCGACTTCCTGGCTGCATCCGGCGGTGCTGCTGAACGACATCGAGACGCTGCTGCTGGAGCGGCCGCGCCGCCAAGCGCATGCTGATTCGGCAATCTTGCCGGAAGACTGAACGCAACTGGCGTATCATTCCGGTCGTTGCGCAGCGGCGCCGTACCAGTCACGGGGCAGGCATGTGCGCATGTTGGGGCCAGGCACGTCAAAAAAAGACGCCGGCCGCACGGTTCCGCCTGGCGCCGCTCACGAGGCGCGCACCGGCTGGAGGAGATCACTTGCATCAAAAGGAAAACAAGATGGCTGACCTGTTTGAGAATCCAATGGGCCTGATGGGCTTCGAATTCGTCGAGTTCGCATCGCCGACGCCGGGCGTGCTCGAGCCGCTGCTCGAAAAGCTGGGCTTCACCAAAGTCGCGGTGCACCGCTCGAAGAACGTGGTGCTGTACCGCCAGGGCGAGATCAATTTCATCGTCAACAACGAGCCGAAGAGCTACGCCGCCTATTTCGCGGCCGAGCACGGCCCGTCGGCTTGCGGCATGGCCTTCCGCGTCAAGGATTCGCATGCCGCCTACAAGCGCGCACTCGAACTGGGCGCCCAGGCCGTCGAGATCCCGACCGGCCCGATGGAACTGCGCCTGCCGGCCATCAAGGGCATCGGCGGCGCGCCGCTGTACCTGATCGACCGTTTCGAAGACGGCAAGTCGATCTATGACATCGATTTCGAATTCCTGCCGAATGTCGAACGGCGTCCGCCCGGCCATGGCTTGAAGATCATCGACCACCTGACCCACAACGTGTATCGGGGGCGCATGGCTTTCTGGGCCGGCTTCTACGAGAAGCTGTTCAACTTCCGCGAGATCCGCTATTTCGACATCAAGGGCGAGTACACCAGCCTGACCTCGAAAGCGATGACGGCCCCGGACGGCAAGATCCGGATTCCGCTGAACGAAGAAGGCAAGGCCGGCGGCGGCCAGATCGAGGAATTCCTGATGCAGTTCAACGGCGAAGGCATTCAGCACATCGCGCTCTTGAGCGACGACCTGATGGCGACCGTCGACAGCCTGCGCGCCGCTGGCGTTCCGCTGATGAGCGCGCCACCGGAGACGTATTACGAGATGCTCGAGGGCCGCATTCCGGGGCATGGCGAAAACGCATCCGAACTGCAGGCACGTGGGCTGCTGCTGGATGGGAATGTCGCCGATGGGAAACCACGTTTGCTGCTGCAGATTTTCTCGGAGACGCAACTGGGACCGGTGTTCTTCGAATTCATCCAGCGCAAGGGGGATGACGGGTTTGGCGAGGGGAATTTCAAGGCGCTGTTCGAATCGATCGAGCGCGACCAGGTCAAGCGCGGGGCGCTCGGGCAGGCGATGGAAATAGCGTAGGAATTTTCAGCGGTAAAAATTACCGAACGCGCCAACATGGCGCATTCCGTAGAGCGTGTGAAAAAATCGTCAGGGCACGGGATGCGGCCACGCGACGCATCGCCGCGTCGGCGGACCGCGAAGACAGTACGCTAGTACGGCGAGACGAATGCAACGCAGCCATGGCGATTTTTTCACACGCTCTACCTTAGCTCGGCGCCAACAAGCGCCGAGGCGCGCAACAGATCAACCCGCGTGCGGGGTCGAACTCGCATTCGCCCAGGTATGGGTGTTGCTCGACGCACCTTCCGGCTGCTTCACCAGGTGGCGCAGCGCGAACAGGGCGCTGGCGACGCCGACCACCACCGCCGTCGTGCTGCCCGAGAAACCGACGGCATGGCTCTTGGCCAGCTTGCCGGCCTTCGGCGCGATCAGTTCCATGCGGCGCTTGGTCATCTGCGAACCGAGTTCCGACAGGCGTGCCTTGCTCATCAGCGTTTCTGCCTGCGGCAGCAGTGTCGTTTCCTCGTCGGCCACGTGGTGGATCACGTCGCGCATCAGCTCGAGCAGGACCTTGTCGTGGCGCGGATCGGAAGCACTGGTGCGGCGCAGTTCGGCGATCATGCGGCGCATGTCGTCATGCTCCGGTTTGGCTTTGTGAATGAAGGGCTCGCCCTTGTCGATCTGGCGCATCACCGGATAGAACACCTCTTCTTCCAGCGTGGCGTGGATCTCGAGCGCCGTGCAGATGGTATCGGCCAATGCTTTCTTGACGCTCGGCGACTTGTCCTTCGTGTACTGGTGGAAGGTCACTATCACATGCGAGTGATCGAAACGGATCATGTCAGTGATAGTCGGGCTAAGTTGGTTCAGAGAAAACATTTTGTGATCCTCCGGATTGACGACTTGGGAAGATCCTAGTCCGGCCCAGGTGCGCACGGGGTAGGAGCGTGACGCAATCATGTGTCGGCAAACGGCGCGTCCGTCTACCTCGACGAATCGGGACGATCGGCAATTATTTCGTAACCGATAGTAGGATGTCTGCGCAGCCATAACGCGCACTCATTCCTTTAGGAATTGTTTGATAGTTTGTCACCTTTGTCCTACACCGATACGGCCCGCAAGCTGATTACTCGTCCTGTTCCCCACTGCGAAGATGCGCCATGTTCGACTGACGCTGCGAGGCCGTACAGCCGGTTTGAAGAGGCGTAGCACGCTGACGCGTGGACGCTTGGTTTTCATCTGTCGGAGGAGTAGGAATGTTTGCACATAACAAACGCTTGCAGTATACGGTAAGGGTCGCGGGACCCAACCCGGGCCTGGCCAACCTGATGCTCGAGCAGTTCGGCGGGCCGCAGGGCGAGCTGGCCGCAGCGATGCGTTACTTTACCCAGGCCGTATCGGAAGACGATCCAGGCCGCAAGGACATGCTGTTCGACATCGCAACCGAAGAGCTGAGCCACCTGGAAGTGATCGGCAACATCGTCGCCATGCTCAACAAGGGCGCCAAGGGCCAGCTGGCCGAGGCCGTCGAGACCGAAGCCGAGATGTACCGCCGCATCACGGGTGCCGGCAACGACAGCCACCTCACGCAGGTGCTGTACGGAGCAGGTACTCCGCTGACGAACTCGGCTGGTGTGCCATGGACCGCGGCCTACATCGACTCGATCACCGAGCCGAGCGCGGATTTGCGTTCCAACATCGCCGCCGAGTCGCGTGCCAAGATCGTCTACGAGCGCCTGATTGCGCTGACCGACGACCCGGGCGTGAAAGAGGCGCTGGGCTTCCTGATGACGCGTGAAGTGGCGCACCAGAAGTCCTTCGAGAAGGCGCTGTACGCGATGGAGTCGAATTTCCCGGCCGGCAAAATGCCAGTCGATCCGCGCTTCTCCAGCGTGTACTACAACATGTCGCAGGGGCCGGGCGAAACGCGCGGCCCATGGAACCAGGGTCCGCAGTGGGACTTCGTCACCGACCGCGAGAAGCAGATGGCGGTCGATGGCGGCTCCGGCGAAGCGGAAGTGAAGCTGCCGTCGGAAGACATCGAAGTACTCAAGCAGATGCAGGTGCGTACCATGTCCGATCCGACCAAGGATCCGCAGACCGGCGCCGAGCTCGGCCTCGATCCGGCGACGCCGAAGGGCGCATCGGCAGTCAGCAAGCCGTAACACAGCGGCGCGCGCGGCCGGCTTTCTCCAGGCCGCTCTACGGATCAAGCTCGCGCGCGCCGTGACCACCGGTGTTTTTGCTACTCTGCTGCGAGGCGGGGTAGTGCCGCGCTGGCGGACAAAAGGAATTGTGGATGGAATCGAGAACAAAGAAACTGCGTTGGGCCGAGGCCTTGTTGCGCGCCATGACAGTACGACGCGTGATTGGCCTCCTGATCTGCACGGCCGGCTGCCTGCTGCTGATGGGCAGCCTGATCGAACAGCTCATCAATTTCAATCCGAAGATGCATGCCGCCTTGCTGGGTGGCGGGACGGCGGCCGCGGCCACTGCGCTGGGCACCTTGCCGGTCCTGTTTTCACAGAATTTTTCAAAACGCACCTACGACGGCTTCCTCGGTTTCGGCGCCGGCGTGATGCTGGGCGCGACCGCGTTCTCGCTCGTCATACCCGCACTGGCCGCCGCCCGTTCTTCCGGCGCGGGGCCGTGGGAAGCGAGTTTGCTGGCCGGCGCCGGCATCATGGCGGGCGCCGGCACCATCCTCCTGATGAGCCGCGCAACCGCCCCGGCCCAGGTGCTGGCCAGCGACGTGCACGGCAATTCGCTGCGCCGCGCCTGGCTGTTCGTCACCGCCGTCGCCCTGCATAACCTGCCCGAGGGCTTGGCGATCGGTGTCGCCTACGCCGGCATCGACATCGAAAAAGCCCATTCGCTGACCACCGGCGTCTCGATCCAGGACGTGCCCGAAGGGCTGGTGGTGGCGCTGGCCCTGCGCACGGTCGGCTACAGCCGCATGACCTCGGTGGGACTGGGCGTGCTGTCGGGCGTGATCGAGCCGATCGCCGCCGCGTTTGGCGTGGCGCTGATCGGCATTTCCAGCGGGCTGCTGCCGTTCGCCCTGGCCGCTGCCGGTGGCGCGATGCTGTTCGTAATCGTGAACGATGTCATTCCCGAGATGCGCGAGAACGGGAACGGGACCTCGGCGACGATTGCCTTGATATTCGGGTTTATTTTGATGACGGTGCTCGATACCGCGCTGGCCTGAGACGGTTGTTTGCAGCTGCGTAAGGTAGGTTGGACCCTTGTGCCCACGCGTTCGTGCGACGGCATCTCGCACCGTCACCGGCAGCCCTCTCTACAACGCGAAATGCCGCACGAACCAGCTCGACGCCAGCGCCGCCACCTGCTCCAGCGCCCCCGGCTCCTCGAACAAATGCGTCGCCCCCGGCACGATCTCGAGCGCCGTCTCGCAGCTCAGCTGGGCCGCTGCCTGCCGGTTCAGCGCGATCACCGCGCCATCCTCCCCACCCACGATCAACAGCGTCGGGGCGATCACGCGCGCCAGTGCGGCGCCGGCCAGGTCGGGTCGGCCGCCGCGCGAAACGACAGCGGCGATCCCGGTGCCGCTGTCGGCGGCGACCCGCAAGGCCGCCGCCGCGCCGGTGCTGGCGCCGAACAGGCCGAGGGGCAGGGGTGCGCTCAAGGGTTCGGTGCCGAGCCAGCTGACGGCAGCGTTCAGGCGCGCGGCCAGTACCTCGATGTCGAAGCGGACCTTGTCGCCGTTTTCTTCCTGCGCCGTGAGCAGGTCGAGCAGCAGGGTGGCCATGCGGGCATTGCGCAACTCGGCGGCGACCTGGTTGTTGCGCGGGCTGAAGCGGCTGCTGCCGCTGCCGTGCGCGAACAGCGCCACGCCGATCGGGTCGGCGGGCAGTTCGAGCATTCCTTCCAGGCTAAGGGGGCCTGCCGGAATGCTGGTCAATAGTTTGCGTGTCATGCACGCCTCCGACAAATCCTTTTAGACCGCCTCCACAAAAGAAAAATCCGGACAGACATGGTGCCTGGCCGGATTTTGCTGCTTCAAGCGGCAGGGCGCCGCCTGGAATTAACGATGAAAACTCAGTCGCGAATCTCGAGCTTGCGGTTCAGGCTCAGCGCCGCCAGCGAACCGACCGCGCCCGACAGCAGGTAGAGGCTGACATAACCGAGGCCGAAGTTCGCCGACAGGCCGAGGGCCACCAGCGGGGCAAACGCCGCGCCGACCAGCCAGGCCAGGTCGCTCGTCAAGGCCGCGCCGGTGTACCGGAAGCGCGAAGCGAAGTTCGAGGTCACGGCGCCGGCGGCCTGGCCGTAGGACAGGCCCAGCAAACCGAAGCCGATCAGGATGAAGGCGTTCTGGCCGGCTTCGCCGCCGTCGATCAGCATCGGGACGAAGGCCGAGAAGATGGCGATCAGGGCGGCCAGGGTGCCGAGCGTGGTGCGGCGGCCGACCTTGTCGGCAATCAGGCCCGACAGCAGGATGCAGACCGCGGCCACGCCGGCGCCCCACATTTGCACGTACAGGAAGCCGCTGATCGGACGCGTGTCGTAGAGCTGCATCCACGACAGCGGGAAAACGGTCACCAGGTGGAACAGGGCGTAGCTTGCAAGGGCGGCAAGGGCGCCGATGACGATGTTCGAACCCTGGCTGCGCAGCAGTTCGCCGATCGGCGCCGGATCGAGTTCGTGCGAGTCGAGCAGGTGCGCATATTCCGAGGTCGACACCAGGCGCAGGCGCGCGAACAGGGCGACGACGTTGATCGCGAAGGCGACGAAGAACGGATAACGCCAGCCCCAGACCAGGAAATCGTCGGTCGACAGGTTGTCGAGCAGATAGGCGAACAGGCCAGCGGCGATCAGGAAACCGAGCGGTGCGCTCAATTGTCCGAGCATCGCGTACCATCCGCGCTTGTGCTCAGGAGCATTGAGTGCAAGCAAAGAAGGCAGGCCATCCCACGAGCCGCCCTGCGCCACGCCCTGGGCGATGCGCATCAGCGACAGCAGGACGATCGAGGTGGTGCCGATTTGCGCGTAAGTTGGCAAGAAGGAAATCACGACGGTCGCCGTACCCATCAGGAACAGGGCGATGGTGAGCTTGAATTCGCGGCTGAAGCGTTCCTGGATCTTCATGAACACGATCGTGCCGATCGGGCGCGCAATGAAAGCGAACGCAAAAATCGTAAACGAGTAGAGTGTGCCTTCGAGCCGATCAGCCCACGGGAAAAATACCGCGGGAAACACGAGAACCGAGGCAATCGCGTAGACAAAAAAATCGAAGTATTCGGAGGCGCGGCCGATGACCACGCCGATCGCGATTTCGCTTGGGGAGATGTGGCCGTCCCGGGCGTTGATGTTGCGTGCCCCGCTATGCGGGGCGCTGATTGGAGCGGCGCCTTCGCCGCCGTAGGTGTTCGTGCTCTGCATATTCTTGGTCTCCAGGTAGGTCGGCAGCCTTCGCAAAGTCCCCTGGCCTGGGCAAGGGTGGGACAAAACGTCCAATGTGCAGCGAAGGCCGATGACAGTACAGTAGCATGTTCTTATTCCCATGTAACGTTAGATACCTAGCATGATTCCTAAAATTGTCCGTCCCGGACTGTCATTACTCCTGATTGCGGTGCTGTCCGGCTGCAACACGGTGGTCATGAACCCCGCCGGTGATATCGCCAAGCAGCAGGCCGACCTGATTACGATCTCGGTTCTGTTGATGTTAATAATTATCGTCCCCGTGATGATCCTGATCTGCGTATTTGCGTGGAAGTACCGAAAGGGCGCCAATGCAAAGTACGAGCCGGACTGGGATCACTCAACCAAGCTAGAGCTCGTCATCTGGGGCGCGCCCCTCCTGATCATCATTGCGCTCGGCCTGATCACCTGGATCAGCACCCACAAGCTCGACCCTTACCGTCCGCTGGACCGCCTCGACGAGAAGCGTGCCATGCCGGCCGGCGCCAAGGTGCTCGAAGTGCAGGTTGTCTCGCTCGACTGGAAGTGGCTGTTCATCTATCCCGAGCTGGGCATCGCGACGGTCAATGAGCTGGTCACCCCGATCGACACCCCGATCCGCTTCAAGCTGACCTCGTCGACGGTGATGAACACGTTCTACATCCCGACCCTTGCCGGCATGATCTACACGATGCCGGGCATGGAAACGACCCTGAATGCGGTGCTGAACAAGGCCGGCGACTACAAGGGCCTGTCGGCGCACTTCTCGGGCGACGGTTTCTCGCACATGAACTTCGCCTACCGCGGCACCAGCCAGGCCGATTTCGACACCTGGGTGGCCAAGGTCAAGGCCAGCGGCAATACGCTCGGCCGCAACGACTACCTGGCGCTCGAGAAGCCGTCGGAAAAAGAACCGATCCGCCATTACGGCACCGTGCAACCGGCGCTGTTCATGTCGGTCGTGAACCGCTGCGTGGCGGAAGGCGCCGTCTGCATGAACCACCAGATGGCCATGGATGCGCAACGCGTGCGCAACGACATCGCTCTGAAGCAATTGCCGCAAGACGCCAAGCGTTCGGTCGCAAAAGCCGACGTCGCTGCCGAAGTGTGCGAAACCCCTACTAATTCTGTGAAGAAGTAACCATGCAAGACTCATTTGACTTGACGAAGCTAATCTTCGGACGGCTCAGCTGGGACGCGATTCCGTTCCACGACCCGATCCTGCTCGCTACCTTCGCGGGCGTGATCGTCGGCGGCATTGCCGTGTTCGGCCTGATTTCGTATTTCCGCCTGTGGGGCACCCTGTGGCGCGACTGGATTACCAGTATCGACCACAAGAAAATCGGCATCATGTACATGATCCTGGGCCTGGTCATGTTCCTGCGCGGCTTTGCCGACGCACTCATGATGCGCGCCCAGCAAGCCATCTCCTTCGGCGAGAACGCCGGCTTCCTGCCGCCGCACCACTACGACCAGGTCTTCACCGCCCACGGCGTGATCATGATCTTCTTCGTGGCGATGCCTTTCGTGACGGGCCTGATGAACTATGTCGTGCCGCTGCAGATCGGCGCGCGCGACGTCGCGTTCCCGTTCCTGAACAATTTCTCGTTCTGGATGACGACCATGGGCGCCGTGCTGGTCATGGCCTCGCTGTTCGTCGGTGAATTCGCGCGCACCGGCTGGCTGGCCTTCCCGCCGCTGTCGGGCATCCTGGCCAGTCCGGGTGTCGGCGTCGACTATTACATATGGTCACTTCAAATCGCGGGTGTAGGGACGCTGCTTTCAGGTGTCAATCTGATTGTCACCATCATCAAGATGCGTGCCCCCGGCATGGACCTGATGAAGATGCCGGTCTTCACCTGGACCGCGCTGTGCACCAACGTTTTGATCGTGATGTCCTTCCCGATCCTGACCGCCGTGCTGGCCATGCTGGGCATGGACCGCCTATTCGACACCAATTTCTTCACGAACGACAAGGGCGGCAACGCCATGATGTACGTGAACCTGATCTGGATCTGGGGCCACCCGGAGGTCTACATCCTGATCCTGCCGGCTTTCGGCGTGTTCTCGGAAGTCGTCTCGACCTTCTCGGCCAAGCGCCTGTTCGGCTACACCTCGATGGTGTACGCGATCGTCGTGATCATGATCCTGTCCTACCTGGTCTGGCTGCACCACTTCTTTACCATGGGTTCGGGCGCGAGCGTCAACTCGTTCTTCGGTATTACCACGATGATCATTTCAATCCCGACCGGCGCGAAGATCTTCAACTGGCTGTTCACGATGTACCGCGGCCGCATCCGCTTCGAACTGCCGATGATGTGGACGATTTCGTTCATGCTGACCTTTACCATCGGCGGCATGACCGGCGTGATGCTGGCCATTCCCGCGGCCGACTTCGTGTTGCACAACTCGCTGTTCCTGATCGCCCACTTCCACAACGTGATCATCGGCGGCGTGCTGTTCGGTATGTTCGCGGGCATCAATTACTGGTTCCCGAAGGCCACCGGCTACAAGCTCAACCAGTTCTGGGGCAAGGTCTCGTTCTGGCTCTGGTCGATCGGCTTCTGGGTTGCCTTCACCCCGCCGTACATCCTGGGCTTCATGGGCGTCACCCGCCGCATGAGCCACTTCGAAGATCCTGAACTGCAGTGGCTGTTCCAGATCTCGTTCCTGGGCACCCTGATGATCGCCGGCGGTATCGGCGCGATGCTGATGCAATTCTTCGCCACCTGGCGCGACCGCAAGTCGCTGCGCGACCTGAGCGGCGACCCATGGGACGGCCGTACGCTGGAGTGGTCGACCTCGTCGCCACCGCCTGACTACAACTTTGCGTTCACGCCGGTGGTGCACGACAACGACACCTTCGCCGACATGAAGAAGAACGGCTGGAAGCGTCCGCTGACCGACTACGTCGCCATTCACATGCCGAAGAACACCTGGGCCGGCTTCGGTATCGCCGCGATCTCGATGGTGCTCGGTTTCGCGATCATCTGGCATATGTGGCTTCTGACCGGCCTCGCCTTCTTCGCGATGATGGTGGCCATCATTGTCCACACCTTCAATTACAAGCGTGACTACTACATCTCGGCCGAAGAAGTGACCCGTACCGAGAACGCGCACACCAAACTGTTGGAGAGCCATGTCTGAAATTAACGCTACCCGCGGCTTAAACCACGGCGCCCCGGGCGCCGACGCCGGCCCGCGCTACCACGTGCGCGAGCATCATCCGGAACACGGCACCATGCTGGGTTTCTGGATCTACCTGATGAGCGACTGCCTCATCTTCGCCAGCCTATTCGCGACCTACGCCGTGTTGGGCCGCAACTACGCCGGCGGTCCGTCCGGCGCCGAACTGTTCGACCTGTCGCTGGTGGCCGTCAACACGGCCTTCCTGCTGGTGTCGTCGATTACCTTCGGCTTCGCGATGATCTCGGCGCAGGCCAGGAACCTGGCCAAGGCACAGCTCTGGCTGGGCATCACCGGTATCCTCGGCGTGTGCTTCCTGGCGCTCGAGATCTACGAGTTCTACCACCTGATCCACCAGGGCGCGGGCCCGTCGCGCAGCGCCTTCCTGACCGCGTTCTTCGCGCTGGTCGGCACCCACGGCCTGCACGTGCTGTTCGGTATCGTCTGGCTCGTGGTCCTGATGTTCCAGATCGGCAAGCATGGCTTGTCGGTCGAGAACCTGCGCCGCATGGCTTGCCTGTCGCTGTTCTGGCACTTCCTGGACGTGGTCTGGGTCTTCGTCTTCACCTTTGTTTACCTGATGGGAGTGCTGCCATGAGCGATCATCACAACCACGGCCATCATGGCCACGATGAGCACGGCCATGGCCATGACGCCCACGCCGTGCATTACAGCGTGAAGGATTACACGATCGGCTTCGTGCTGGCCGTGATCCTGACCGTCATCCCGTTCTGGCTGGTCATGGGCAATATCCTCGACCCGTCGATGACGCGTTTCGTCCTGATGGGCTTTGCGGCGGTGCAGGTTGTTGTCCACATGGTCTATTTCCTGCACATGAACTCGAAGTCCGAGGGCGGCTGGAACATGATGGCGCTGATCCTGACCGTGGTCCTGCTGGGCATCGTCCTGTCGGGTTCGATCTGGGTCATGTACCACATGAACGCCAACATGATGCCGGGCATGGGCGACGCCGCCGGCATGACCGGCCACGGCGCGCACGACATGCCATGATGGACCGGCACGGTCGGGAGCACGCCGACAGTTCCAGGGTGACACGGCCAGGCAGCATGGCGCGCATCATCCTGGCGACCATCGGCCTGTGCCTGATCGTGCTGTTCGCGGGGCTGGGGACCTGGCAGGTGCAACGCCTGCAATGGAAACTGGCCCTGATCGAACGCGTGAACTCGCGCGTTTCGGCGCCGCCCGTGGCGGCGCCAGCCTCCACCCGTTCTTCCCCGATCACCAGGGACACCCACGAATACCGGCACGTACGCCTGGCCGGATACTTCCTTTACGACTACACGACGCCGGTGCAGGCCCTGTCCGACCTGGGCGCGGGTTACTGGCTGGTCACGCCGCTGTGTACCTTCGACGGCAGCATCGTGCTGGTCAACCGCGGCTTCGTGTCCGTCGAAGACGCCCGCGGCCGCTATCCGGCGCACGGGGCGAGCGGCAATGTCTGTCTGCCGGTCAACCGGAACCACCAGCGGTCGCAGCCCGAACAAAGCTTCACGGGCTTACTGCGCATTACCGAACCGGGTGGCGGTTTCTTGCGCGAGAACGATCCCGTGCGCAACCGTTGGTTCTCGCGCGACGTCGCCGGCATCGCCGGCGCGCGCGGCTTGAACAATGTCGCACCGTATTTCGTCGACGCCTCGCGCGCGCAAGACGCCGCCGACGCGCCGGACAAGCCGGTGGGCGGCCTGACGGTCATTTCCTTCCAAAACAATCACCTCGTGTATGCGATCACTTGGTATGCTCTTGCTTTGATGGTTGCGGCGGCGTGGTGGTATGTTGCCCGCCACGGCAACAATACGGAAACCCGCAAGGCAAGGACCGATGGCAGTAAAGCTTGATCTACTAACAAAATTAAGCCCGTCGTTGGCACCCTCGCTCGAGGCGAGCGTCGAATACGCGGCGGGCCACAAGAACATGCTGCAGCTCATCGAGCTGCGCTGGATCGCCGTCATCGGCCAGGTGACCACCATCGCCGCGGCCATCCTGGTCTTCGACATCAACCTGCCGCTGGTGCACATGCTGCAGGTGCTGGCCTGCCTGATCGCCTTCAATATCGCCAGCCACCTGCGCTGGCACGAGCGGCGCCCGGTCGCCAACAGCGAGCTGTTCATGGCGCTGCTGGTGGACGTGGCCACGCTCACCGTCCAGCTCTACCTGTCGGGCGGCACCACCAATCCCTTCGCCTTCCTGTTCCTGCTGCAGATCATCATCTCGGCCGTGTTGCTCGAAAGCTGGTCGACCTGGAGCATCGTCGTCATCACCCTGGTCTGCCTGGCCTTGCTGGCCGTCTTCGCCCAGCCGCTCGCGCTGCCCTTCGACCATGCGCGCGGGATCGCCAGCCTGTACGTGCAGGGCATGCTGCTGTGCTTTGCGCTCAACGCGGCGCTGCTGGTCATCTTCATCTCGCGCATCAGCGGCACCCTGCGCGCCAAGGCGGCGCAACTGGCGGACCTGCGCCAGCGCGCCGCCGAGGAAGACCATATCGTCCGCATGGGCCTGCTGGCCTCGGGCGCCGCGCACGAGCTCGGCACGCCGCTGGCGACGCTGTCGGTGATCCTGGGCGACTGGAAGCGCATGCCCGAGTTTCGCGACAATCCCGACTTGCACGAGGAAATCGCCGAGATGCAGACCCAGTTGAAACGCTGCAAGTCGATCGTCAGCGGGATTTTGCTCTCGGCTGGCAGCGCGCGCGGCGAGTCGGCGGTGCGCACGACGATCCATACCTTCCTCGACGGCCTGGCCGAAGACTGGGAAGACAGCCGCGCCGTAAAAGTGTTCGAGTACGAGAACCGGATCGGCGACGACATCCCGGTCGCCTTCGACTCGGCGCTGAAACAGACCATCGACAACCTGCTCGACAACGCCCTGGAGGCCTCGCCCGACTGGGTCAGGCTGGACGCCAGCGTCGAGGCGGGCACCTTGAGCCTGGAGGTGAGGGACCGCGGCCCGGGCTTCGCGCCGGCCATGCTGGCCCAGTTCGGCAAGCCCTACCAGTCGACCAAGAGCCGCCCCGGCGCCGGCGTCGGCCTGTTCCTGGTCGTGAACGTGGCGCGTACGCTGGGCGGAACTGTCGTCGCGCGCAACCTCGATGGGGGCGGCGCTGCGGTGACCTTGAAGATTCCCCTGGCCTCGATCGCGCTGAGCGGGGAGGGCGAGCATGCTTGAGCCCCCCTTGCTGCTGATCGTCGAGGACGACGACGCCTTCGCGCGTACCCTTGCCCGCTCGTTCGAGCGGCGCGGCTACCGCGTGCTGCACGCCCCGGGTTACGAGGAAGCGGCCGAGATCCTCAAGGAAAACGACCCCGGCTACGCGGTGGTCGACCTGAAACTCAAGGGCAATTCCTCCGGCCTGTCCTGCGTCCAGCTGCTGCACGCGCACGACCCCGAGATGCTGATCGTGGTCCTGACCGGCTTTGCCAGCATCGGCACTGCGGTCGAGGCGATCAAGCTGGGCGCCTGCCAGTACCTGGCCAAGCCCTCGAACACGGACGACATCGAAGCGGCCTTCGGCCACGTGGCGGGCAACGCCGACATCGAAGTGACGAACCGCTCGACCTCGATCAAGACCCTGGAATGGGAACATATCCATGCGGTGTTGGCCGAAACGGATTTTAATATTTCGGAAGCGGCCAGGCGGCTGGGGATGCATCGCAGGACGCTGGCGCGCAAATTGGAGAAGCAACGGGTGAAGTAAGGGACTCAGGCGACTCGAATTGCAGCTGTCGCACCATCCGCACGCCGGGTTTCAGCGCTTTGTCTGCAAGCGTGGCCTCACGCTTCCGACCTTGCTGCCTTCCACCGGATCGTTGGCGCCGGCCAGCCCTCCAGGGCGGTACCGTCTTCCTGACGATGCTTATCTTCGTTTTTAATCCCTATGAATACTGATCCTGCGCTCATGTCGCGCGGAAATGAATAGCCAAAAATCACTATCGCGATGAAGATCGTATTGTTGAAACTTTTCAAAGTCAGATAAAAAACGATACGCTCACATTGTTCATCGGACGATTTTTAGAATGTCTAGTTGAAAACATTTCTGATTGCTAAAAGCGGGGCTTGCAGAATAGCTGGACTGCGACGTCAGGTGTTCTTTAAGTGTATTCGAGGAAAGTGTTCACCTCTTTCAAGACTTAGTTGTAGGAACTCCTACCAAGCAGAAGGAAAATCCTCGTAAGTCTCGTCCTACATTTATTCAAGAAAACTTTTTCTAATTTATTTACTTGCTTAATTAAATCTTTTCTGCAATCAATAAAATTGGTCGAGAAAAATTTCGTTGGGGCTTTTGATAAAATATTAAAACTAGTAGAGCTTTCTCAAATTTTCGTGATAATTTAGTAAGCGTACTCAAAACTTTTTTATTATTTTTCGGTTAATTGTTCAAGCCGTTATAAAGCGGCATCGACGCGCCTTTGTACGCTCCGTTATCCGGTCATGAATTGCACGGCAACTGCACTTCCTTGGGCATCGCTACCAAGTCTGTTCGTGACGCAAAGCTGAGACAAACCTCCTGAGCATCATCATGCAAAACACAGTCAAGGTTTTTGCAGACGCGAACCAGTACCTGGCGCCCGGGCTCGAGTCAGCTGTGCCGGCGAGCACTGCGGTGGATTGACGCGGCAGGCGCAGGAGGAACGCGGCGTGCCCACGATCTGGCTAAAGATGCGAAAACTGCTCGGCTACAGGGGAATGCATTTCCTGCACGGCAAGCTGCTGTGCGTCGTGGCTGCATTGCTCATGCTGCAGGTATCCGCCACGGTCCCGACAGGCAATTGGTCAGCGTTGGCGGTCACCAGTGCCGAAGGGCAGGCTGGCTGCCTCAGGTTGCCCTGCGAGCTCGCTGAGCCCGCCATGGCCAACCCCCATACCGTATCGCTCATGCACGCCGGCGGCCGCATCGCCGGCGGCGACCTGAGCTGCTGCCCACCGCATACTTCCTTTTCGCACAACCCCGGCCAGGCGGCCAGAATGCACGCTGCGCGGCTGACTGGCATCGGCCCGCAGGCAGGCGCGCGCCTTGGCCTCCAGGCAAGCCTTCGCTCCGCAGATCCCGCCAACATGCCGGGCAGCCGGCGCGGGATCACGCCACGGAATGACATTACGTCCGCAACAGACGTCGATGGCGACTCGGATCCCGTTGCAATACCTGGCCGCAGTGGCGACATCGCCCTTGCGCAAGCCCAGTCCCCGGTTGTAATGAGCGTCCCGGCGCTCCCAATGGTAGTCCTTCGCAACTTCATTCCACCCAGTTGGAGAACATCGTGAAACCTGAAGAAGACAAACGCGAGACCGAAAACAAGCCACATGTCTACAACAGGCGCCGCCTGGCCGGCGCCTCCCTGTTTGCAGCAGGGGCAGCAGTACTGGCAGCCGAGGCTAAACTTCTCCTGTCCGAAAATGCGCCCGCCGCCGGTCCGCCGCCGCCCCTGCCAGGTGGAACGGTCGCAGAGCCGGCAAGGGGCACGTTGGCCAGCAAAAGCCCCGCCCCGACGACTGCCAGCGGCCGCGGCGATTTCAAGATCGAGGAGGTTGGCAAGGCGCCGTACACGACGCCTTTTGTTGTACCACTGCCGATGCCGGAGATCGCCCGGCCTGTGAGCGGCCTGAGCCCGCCACCCGGCAAATATGCGGACGAGGACGAAGCCGGACGCCAGCCCCACCAGGCGTGGGACAGATTTCCGCCGCAAAAGTTGTATTACATGAAGGTCGAGGAAAAGGAGCACGTGTTCCATCCCGAATTGCCCAGGCAGGAAATCTGGGGTTACAACGGCATCCTTCCAGGACCGTGCTTCGTGGCCAGGTACGGCGAACCGATCCTGGTGCGCATCGAAAACGACCTGCGCAGTAACCACGTCGGCTTCGCCACGCCCGAGATATCGACGCATTTGCATAACGGCCATACGCCGTCCGAAAGCGACGGATTTCCCGGCGACTACTACAGCGAGAGCAAGTGTGGTTCGACCCTGACGCGGCCCGGCAAGTACAAGGACCATCATTATCCGAACGTCCGGTCGAACCTCGATGGGTTCCCCGGATCAGGCGATGCCAGGCTGTCCCTCGGCACGCTGTGGTACCACGACCACCGCATGGAGTTCACCGCGCCGAATGTGTACCGCGGTTTGGCGGGCTTCTACCTGCTTTTCGACGAAATCGATTGCGACAACGAAGAGGATGAACGTGCTGGTGCGCTCGGCCTGCCGAGCGGCGTCGGCAGATACGACATCCCGTTGCTGTTCCAGGATAAGCGCTTCGATTCTGGTGGTTATCTGTACTTCAATCAATTCGATCCGGAAGGAATGGTGGGCGACAAATTTTGCGTCAACGGCAAGGTACAGCCCTATTTCTCGGTTGAGCGCCGCAAGTACCGCTTCCGGATGCTCAACGGCTCATCCCTGCGCTTCTACGAGTTTTACCTCGTACACAAAGGCGCCAATCAGAAGTTCCATCAAATAGGCAATGACGGTAATTTACTGCCGGCCCCGGTGTTGACCGACAGGCTGCGGCTGGGCGTGGCCGAGCGGGGCGACCTGATTATCGACTTCGCCCAGTACAAGCTGGGCGACAAACTGTACATCGTCAACAAACTCGAGCACCTCGACGGGCGCGGGCCGACCGGGCGCATCCTCAATCCGGGTACCCAGCTCATGCGTATCGATGTTGACAAGGATCCAGCCAGTCCCGACCGCAGTCGCTTGCCGGCCGTGCTGCGCGCGCTGCCGCCGGTCGATCTCAAGAAGTCCCGGCCGGAGCGGCGCTGGGACTTCGGGCGCCTGAACGATATGTGGACGGTCAACGACATGCTGTTTGACGAAACGAAGCCGGCCGCGCTCATCAAGCGCGGGGTCGAGGAAATCTGGACGCTGCGCGGCAAAGGAAGCTGGAGCCATCCTGTCCACATCCACTTCGAGGAAATGCGTATCCTTTCGCGCAACGGCAAGCCGCCGCTACCTCACGAGGCGGGACGCAAGGATGTGTTCGTGCTCAGTCCTGGCGAGGAAGTGCGGATACTCGTCTGCTTCCGCGACTTCGTCGGCAAGTACGTGATGCATTGTCACAACACCATTCATGAGGATCACCACATGATGGTGCGTTTCGACGTTGTTCCATAAAACTAAGATATTAGAAACACCTGGGGAAAAAAATGAAATCGCGCAGAGCTTTCCTGGCGGCTGCGGCCGCCACTCCACTACTGTACCCGCTCGTCAAGTTTGGCATGACGCAAGCGGCGACACCATTGCCGGCTGATCAGGGCCGCCACTTGCCAAATGTGATTCTGGAAACTCACGACGGAAGACAAGTCCGCTTTTACGATGACCTGGTCAAGGATCGCCTGGTCGTGGTCAACATGATGTATGCAAACTGCAGCAAGCTGTGTCCGCCGAACACGGCCAATTTGCTGCGCGTACAGGAGGTACTGCGTGACCATGTCGGCAAGGACGTGTTCATGTACTCGCTTACCCTGCAGCCTGCTATCGACAAGCCGCTCGACCTGCGCCGCTATATGGAGAAGTACAAGATCGGCCCAGGCTGGACCTTCCTGACGGGCGAGCCCGAGCACGTTGAACTGCTGCGTCGCCGACTCGGTTTCTACACGCTCGACGCGGCGGCCGATGCGGACCTCAAGCAGCACACCGGCATGCTGCGTATAGGCCACGATGCACTCGACCGTTGGTCAATGATTCCGGCGCAGGCGACGCCGCGCCAGATCGTCAATTCGATCTCTAACTACTTGTAGACGATCACGTTGCCGTTGAGCGTATCCAGAGAAAAGCCACCCGAGGGTGGCTTTGCTTTTTACTTCGGCCGATACAGCGCGCAGAGTTTATGCCCATCCGGATCGCGCACATAGGCCAGGTGCAAGGCACCCATCGGGCCTTCGCGCAGGCCGGGCGGGTCTTCCAGCGTGGTGCCGCCGTGGGCCAGCGCGACGTCGTGGAACTGCTGCACCTGCTCCGCCGAACTGCATTTGAAGCCGATCGTGGCGCCGTTGGCGCAGCTCGCCTGTTCGCCGTTGATCGGCTCGGTGACGCCGAAGCTGTTGCTCTCGTGGCGATAGAACAGGCGCGTGTGGCCGGTGGCGGCCACGTTGCGCAAGGGCTCTCCCACGCCCAGCGTGCCCAGCACCGCATCGTAAAACTTCTTTGAACGTTCGATGTCGTTCGAACCTACCATCACATGACTGAACATCCTGTCTCCTCTCGAATTATCGGAACTACCAGCGGCAGCTTGCCATCGCCAGTATAGAACGAGAGCTTACCGGAAACAAACGCTCAGGCGGTCACGCGCTCGAACACTTCGCGCGCGGCCAGGCCGCCGCCGCCGATCAGGAGGCCGAAATAGATGATGGTGGCGACGTTGCTGATGTGGCCCAGCAGGACGCACACGCCGTCGCGCTGCAAGAGGCCGATGGCGAAGAACAGCAGCGCCACGGCCGGGAAGGTATTGCTGAACGGGATCAGGCCGAAGGGCATCATCAGGAGCACGGCGCCCAGGATCAGGGAAGCGTTGTTCATGTGGGCGACCGGGCCATCGGCCACCAGCCACTGGATGCGGTTCGGGCGGCTCACGCGTTCGATCTTCTGCAGCCACGGCAGCGCCTTGCGCAGCAGCGGACGCAGCTTCTTGGTGCCGATGACCTTGTGCTCGATCCGGGACGGGATCCAGAGTTCGCGCCGGAACAGGCGGCTCACGCCGATCAGGAGGATGGCGCCGCCGAACACCGTGGAGACGCCGGGAATCGACACCGGAATCAGGAACACGAGGGTGAGCAGGGCGGTCAGGATCAGGAGGCCGTCGTTGCCGACGCGGTGCACCAGTTCGGACAGCGTGATGCCGGTGCGGGGCAGGGAGCGGACCAGCGAGCGCAGGCGCTGGGAAATGGGTTCACTGTGCATCGTTTCCTTGATGATGTTGGTCTTTGAATGTGCGGCCGCTGCAACGCGCGTCACCGGAAATTACGGCGTTTTTACGGCAGGCAACAGTATAAGGGCCGCGCCCGCAAGAGGGGGCATGGTCCGGCAGGGCAGGTCGCGGGAGTGTTGTTTAAAGTCCCGCCAGCAGCTTGCGCACCGCCTCGTGCGCCGCCAGCCAGCCGCTGTCGACCAGCTTGGGGCGGCACTCGGCGCATTCCTCGAAGGGATTGCAGGCGTGCGCAAGTTCGAGGTATTGCGAGCCGATCACGGGCTTGGCGCCGTGGGCGTCGCGCGAGGACGGGGCCTTGGCCGGGCCGCCGGGGGCGTCGGGCGCGGCGCCGGCAACGATCCATTGCGCGAAGGGCGCGGCGTCCTTGCCATCCGGGACATACCAGCATTTGCGTGTCGGATTCCAGCGTGCGCCGAGCGCCTTGGCCTCGTCTTTTTCGGCGTAGGGGACCTTCAGGAGGATCATGCGTGTTCTTTCGATATGGCGGGGTGGGTTGCGCCCGATATTGTAAGGGAAGAGTGCGCAGGGCGAATGCCTGGTCTCGATGGGTCAGCACAACGGTTCGTTCACATCGTTTCCGGCGGCTACGGGTAAAGCGCATACGACGCACATCAGCCTTCGGATAGCGTACGAGCGTGTTGTCACGACTGAAGGTGACAGCGTGCGCACGTACCGTGTGGGCACGGAGTGCCTACCCTGCACAGTGCCGAATTTGGGGTCTGATTGACCGGTTGACCGGTGCACGCCGCCGGCAGGTGACCTTCGAGCCGAACCGGCGCTCAAGGTGCTCAACCGCCCAGCTTGCTGAGCGCGAAGGCCGCCAGGAAGCCGACCACCGTGATCAGGCCGGCAAAATCGTGGGCCTCGGCGAAGGCTTCGGGAATCATGGTGTCGGCCAGCATGGCGAGGATGGCGCCGGCCGCGATCGCCGTGGTCGCCGCGATGGTTGCCGGGGAGACGTTCTCGAACAGGGTGTAGCCGGCCAGCGCCGACAGGCCCGAGGCACAAGCGATCGCGCCCCAGATACCGAAGATGTAGGCGGCGCTGCGGCCCGCTTTCTTCATCCCAGCCGCGCTCGACAAGCCCTCGGGCACGTTCGACAGGAAGATCGCCGTCACCGCCACCATGCTGGCCTTGCCGCTACCCAGCATCGACAGGCCGATCACGATCGATTCCGGAATCCCGTCGAGCAGGGCGCCCACGGCGATCGCGCGCCCGCTGCCGCCATGCTCCTGTTCGCTCGGCTGGCAGCCGGAACGCTTGCGGTGGCGCGCGCCGCCATGGGCCAGCCACCAGTTCACCAGCGTATAGACCGCCGCCCCGCCGAGGAAGCCGAGCGCCGTGGCCTGGAAGCCGCCGGTCTTGAACGCCTCGTCCATGAGTTCGAACGACAAGGCCGAGATCAGCACGCCGCTCCCGAAAGCCATGATCGCCGCCACCAGCCGCGCCGGCACGGCGTAGCGGTAGCCGACCACCGCCCCCAGCAGCAGGGCGCCGCCCGCCACCAGTCCCCAGCCCCCCGCCTGCAGCCACATCGGTATTTGTTCCATTGCTTCTCCTCTCGATTTGTCAAAATGTTACGCCGAAAACGGGAATCGGCCGCGCTCGGCTGTCCTGCGCTGTTACAACATTGACATATTGCCGTGATACATTCGCCACTTTGCACGGAGAAATGCATGCAAGTCTTTCCCCTGGCCCGGATCGTGGCAGTCGCCGCCGCACTGGCACTGGCACTGGCCGGCTGTGCCGGCATCGTGGCCGATCCCGGTCCGGAGGACGTCGCCTTTCTCGTGATCGGCGAGGACGGCGCCGCCACCGCGCGCCTGATCACGGGCGCGCCAAGCTGCCCGCCGCTGATGGTCGACAACCGCTCCTTGCCGATGCGCGTGCGCGTACCGAAGTCCAGCGTCCCGGCCCGTCCCGGCCAGGCGCATGCGCCGGCCTCCAGCGCCATGCTGACCTGCGAAGCGCCAGTCGCCGCCGGCGCCGTGATCGCCGGCGTCGCCGGACTCGCCTTGCCCGTGCCGCGCAGCGAGCCGGCACGTATCGTCGTCATCGGCGACACCGGCTGCCGCCTGAAGGGCAGGGTGGCGCAGGCCTGCAACGACCCGGCGCGCTATCCGTTCGCGCGCGTGGCCGCCAGCGCTGCCGCGTTCGGGCCGGATTTGGTGATCCACGTCGGCGACTACCATTACCGCGAAGACCGTTGCCCCGCCGGCGCGCCCGGCTGCGCGGGCAGTCCGTATGGCTACGGCTACGATGCCTGGGCCGCCGATTTCTTCACTCCGGCGAGGAAACTGTTCGCCGCCGCGCCCTGGGTGCTGGCGCGCGGCAACCACGAAAGTTGCACGCGCGCGGGACAGGGCTGGTGGCGCTGGCTCGATCCGCGGCCGTTCCAGCACGGGCGCGATTGCGACGCGCCGGCCAACGACGCTGTCGGCGAATACAGCGACCCTTACGCGGTGCCGCTGGGCGGCGGCGCGCAACTGGTGGTCTTCGACACCGCCAACACCAACTGGAAAGGCTTGCCCAGGACCGACCCGCGGCGCGCCGTGTACGCCGACAGCTACCGCAAGATCGCGGCGCTGGCGCGCGGCGCCCGCTACAACATCGGGGTCGACCACCATCCGCTGTTCGCGTTCGGCGCCAACCGCAACCCGAAGACCGGGGAAGTCACGCTGTTCGGCGGCGACGCCGGTCTGCTCGACGCCTTCGGCGACGTCGATCCCGCTTATCTGCCGCCGTCTTTCGGCATGCTGCTGTCCGGCCACGTGCACCTGTGGGAGCAGCTCAGCTTCGCCAGCAATCATCCGACCCAGTTCGTGTCCGGCTTCTCCGGGACGGCGGAAGACACCGCGCCGCTGCCCGCCGCGCCGGCGCCGGGCCAGACGCCGGCCCCGGGGGCGATCGTCGAGCACATGAGTTCCTGGATCGACGGTTTCGGCTACATGACGATGGAGCGCACCGGTCCGGAAGCCTGGCTGGTCAAAGTATGGGACCTCGATGGACGCGAGCGCAACAGCTGCCTGGTGCAGGGTAAAAAGTCGCGCTGCGCGGTGGCGCAGGTGCGCTAGCGGTCAATACGTTGGTACAAATCTAGTTGTCATTGAAATATATCTCAGGCAATATGACCGGGTTCGGAGCCGCTGCCGCCAGACAGGCTCGCGATCAGCGATGGTGGTCGGCATCGGCCTGTTCCAGACCTCGTGCGGCCTCGTGCCGCTCTGGCTGCGCATGATCGACGCCGCGCGCGACGCCACGCTGCCTTCTCCCTGGCCGTGGTGCTTCTCACCCACGTGCTGCAGTTCTCGCCGGTACTTGCGGCCCTGACGTTTGGTCTTATTGCCACCGCCGCATCGCCCTCAGTCCGGCCCAGCGCAACTTCGGCGTGCTGGGCGATTGATAACGGATTACCGAGTTTGCTTTTCTCTTTCGATTAATTTCCGCTTCCCCATTGATTGAACGGACCGCGATAAACGGCCGCTCGAATTGAGATATCTCAATCGTGTTTTGTCCTTCTCGGCCGACCATTGCGGCGTACCAAGGCACCACAGCCAATGTTGGCATCGTGAAGCGGTAAATATCGAAAGCTGCAAATGAGTGCATTCGTTATCTTCTCCAATGTTTCATCGACTAATTATCCATCCCATCTCTGTGTCGCCTCCTGGCCGGATTTTCTTTCGCGTGCGCATGAGCCAAGCGGATTCTGGATTGACGCTTCATGGGCGGGTGATTTAACCCAGCTCGCGCTCGACATTCGTCAATCGAATTGGTGGGAGCGATTGGCGTTCACGGAAAACCCGTGCTCCGACCAATTGCTTGACGGGCAGATATCGCTGGCGGATGCGCTGTTGCGCTGCGACCGGGCGCAACTGGCGAAGGCCAGCTTGAAGGTCGAGCTTGTCGGTCTCATTCCGGCCGAAAGATTACTGCTCTACATGTATATACGAGGCAAGTATTTGTTGACGCCTCGTTATGATCAAACCAGCAAGGGCCTGTATGCGTATCCGCTGGTCGAGGCACTCGGCGGCGGCGAAGCGGATGCGGAATGGTTCGTGCGCCTTACGCGCAGCCAGCTCCTGAGCCCGGAACTGCTGTACGACCGGATCCGTGTTTGCCGCGAATGTGGCAGCGGCCATTTGTCCTACGTCGACATCTGTCCCGCATGTTCGAGCATTCATATCAAACACACGCCATCCCTGCATTGTTTTACCTGCGGCCACGCGGCGCGCAAGGTGGATTTTGAAGTCGATGGGCAATTAATATGCCCCAAGTGCGAAATGCGTCTGAGACACATCGGCGTCGATTACGATGTGCCGATGGCGCAATACCTATGCCGTAAATGCCATAACTCGTCGATGGAGGCGCGCATCGTTGCCAGCTGCTTCGATTGCAAGCACATCGACGATCCCGAAAAGCTGGACGTGAACGAAATATTTTCATATTCCTTGAATTCGCGTGGCCTCGAAGCGCTGCGGCAGGGACATTTTTATGGTTCGGTCAATAGTGGCGACGCCATCAACCATGTCCTGCCGGCCTATTTCAAGCAGCTGCTGCTCTGGGCGGCACTGACCTACGAGCGCTATAAAACCCTTGCGTTCAGCGTGTTCCTGATCGAATTCACCAACACCGACGAATTGCTGGCGCACCTGGGGGCGAGCAAGGTGTATAAATTGATCGACGAATTCACCTTACGCCTACGCGAAGTCGTGCGCGCCTCCGACGTGACCAGTTTCGACACCGCGGACCGGCTCTGGCTGCTTCTGCCATTCAACACCCCGGACGATACCGAAGCGCGCCTGCGCGAAAAGACCGCTGAAATCCAGCCCGAACATGGACCGGGCCTGGCGATCCGGCTCAAAATTTTCCATGCCCCGCGCGATATGGCCAGGGGTGACGATTCCGACGCCATCATGACGCGGCTGATCGAAAACTAGGGGGATGCGATGCTACACGCCGCCCTGGTCAGCTTCCTGACCCTGCTCGAGGGACTCCTTGCATCGTCGTGGAGCGAGATCGCGACCCGCTTCATTCCCTTCGCGCTGTTCCTGGAGCTGCCGCTCATGCTGATCGTAATGGTCGGCATCTACCGTTACGCGATCCTGCAACACGTGGCCCCGATCGTCGTCCCGCGCCGCTTCCCGAAGGTTTCCTGCATCATTACCTGCTATTCGGAAAAGGAAGATGTGCAGTACACCCTGCAGTCGCTGGCCAGCCAGATTTACCCCGGCGATATCCAGATCATTGCCGTTGTCGACGGCGCCGTCCAGAACGATGAAACGCTGGTGGCGGCGCGCAAACACCTGTCCTCGATTAACGCGATGCCGTGGCGCACGCTGATCGTGCTGCCTAAATGGCAGCGCGGCGGCCGTGTCTCGTCCCTCAATTCCGGGCGCTCGATCGCGACCGGCGAAATCATCATGGCGCTCGACGGCGATACCTCATTCGATAACGACATGGTGTACAACGCGGTCACCCATTTCCGCGACCCGAACGTGATCGCCGTCGCCGGCAACCTCAGGGTGCGCAACGCCTCGGTGTCCTTCGTCACGCGCATGCAGGCACTCGAATACCTGATCTCGATCGGTGGCGGCAAGACCGGACTGGCCGCCTTCAACGTGGTCAACAATATCTCCGGCGCTTTCGGCATCTTCCGGGCCGACGTCCTGGACCTGGTCGGCGGCTGGGATGCCGGGACTGCCGAAGACCTCGACATGACCCAGCGCCTGAAGCAGTACTTCGGCCGCCACGGCAACTACCGCATCGTCTTCGATCCGAAGGTTGTCGGCCACACCGACGCGCCGACCACCGTGCGCGAGTTTTTCTGGCAGCGCTTGCGCTGGGACGGCGATCTCTTCTACATCTATGTCAGGAAATATCGCTACAACTTGCGGCCAAGCCTGCTTGGCTGGAAGAATTTCCTGTCGCACCTGATCACCGGCATCCTGTTCCAGATCGTGATGCCGTTCCTGATCCTTCTTTATTCTGCCTACCTGTTCCTGACCTTCGACACCGGCCTGGTCCTCGGCATCCTGTTCTTCGTCTACCTGGCTTACCTGATCGTCCTGGTCATGCTGTTCACCCTGTACTGGCTGATCGTGTCCGAACGCCCGAAAAGCGACGCCCTGTACTTCCTCTACCTCCCGGTGTATCCGTTCTTCGCTTATTTCGAGCGGGTCTGCAGCACGATCGGCCTGCTGCACGAGATGCTCAACCGGGGCCACCTCGACTCCGCCATGGCCCCCTGGTGGGTCCTGCGCAAAACGAAGTTCTAGCCAAGGAGCCCATCGTGATGCGACGCCTCTCGCTATTGTTCGCTTGCGCGGCCCACGGCGGCGCGGCCCTGGCGGCCGAGCCGCTGACACTGGCAAGCCTGGAAGCGCGGGTCGACACGGCGCCCGCGCTGCGCCTGGCCGAGGCCGACCGGGTCGCAGCAGAAACGCGGCACGAGGTGGCGCTGGCGGCCGCATCGCCGCGCCTGTTCGTCTCCGGCACGGTGGCGCGGGAGAAGGACCCCACGCGGCCCGAGCAATACACAGTGGAAAGCTTTCGTGCCGACGGTACCCGCGATGCCTTCACCCAGCGGCTTACGCCGCTGGCGTCAAGCCATGGCCGCTACGGTGCCCTGGTCGGGGTGCGCATACCGCTCTTCGGCAGCCGCGAGGTCATTGTGCGCGACATCGACAGCGCCAGGCGCAACGTCGACCTGCAGCGGCTCCAGGAACAGGTCACCAGGATGGAGGTGCTCAAGGGCCTGCGCTACGCCTATGTCGAGGCCTACTATCGCCGGGTCCAGTCGCGCCTGGCGCACACCTACCTGGCGGGCGAGGGGGAAGCAGGGCGGGTGCTGGCGCTGCGCAAGACCGCGCGGGTCGCCCTGGATACCGACATCAAGGACATCGAGACGACGTATTTCTCGGCCCGCCACATCGCCCAGGAAACCAGGGCCGCGGCTGACGCGGCCCTGGCACGGCTGCAGGTCCTCGCCGGGCGGCGCATTGACGGAGCGGTCCTGGCATTGCCCGCATTCGCAGTCGCATGCATGACGCGCGCGGGGCTGGAGAATGCGGTGGACACCCATCCGGACATCGTCCTGCATGCGGCGCAGCTCGAGCACAAACGGCGCTTGCTGGCGTCCTCGGGGGCGGGCCTCACCGAGGGCGGCGTCAGCCTCAGCCATGGATGGGCAAAGCATTCCGACGGCGGCCATGGCCGCAGCACCGCGCTCGGGGTCGACATCAGTATTCCGCTGTACGCCGGCCAGTGGCGCCGCGCCCAGCGTGGCCAGGCGGCCGCCGAGCTCGGCAAGGCCCAGCTCATGCTCGACGTGCGGCGCCAGGAGTACCTGGGTTCGCTCGGCAGGCTCTTTGGCGACCTGGGCACGCGCACCCAGCACCTGCTGCTGGTGCGGCAAAGGCTGGAGGGCGCCAAGGAAGCGATCCGGGTGGCCGGCCTGCGCACCAGCAAGCTGGGGGCGGACGCGTTCCTGCCCTTGATGCAGGCAAGATTCAATACCTACGCGGCGGCAAATAACCATCTCGATGCCGAGATTGCACTCGAGAAGGCGAAAATCGACGTGCTGGGCTATGGCGCCAGCTGCGATCGCGCCCCCGACCCCGGCAGGGTGGAGGACGTCGCCGCCGACATCACCCCCATCATCGCCTGGAATCTCGCCGGCCCGCCGCCGGTCGCGTCGACCAGTGCGGCGGCGCCCGCCCCAGCGCCGCAGCTGGCGGCGCAGCGCCTCGCCGGCGCCCCGTTCATTGGCTGGTATGCGTGGGATACCTTCAAGCGTTTCAAGGCCAGCACGCCGCGCGCATTCTGGGCCGCCTTGCCTCCCACCAGGCGCATCTTGCTGTCGCTCAACGGGAGCGAGCTGCGGGCCGTCCTCGGCGGCGGCAAGCGGGCGGCGCAACTGCGCGCTTTCCTCGGCGGCGCGAAGGCACGCGGCATAAGCGTCGAACTGCTGCTGGGCGACCCGAACTGGGCACTGGCGAGCGAGCGTGGCGACCTGATCAAGCTGGTGCGTTCGCTGTCCGGATTTCAGTTCGCGGGGGTGCACCTCGACCTGGAGCGCATGCAATTGCCTGAGGACCAGCGCGCCGCGTGGCCGGATGGCATCGTCGCGACCACCGCGGAACTGCGCAGGGCGACCACGGTGCCGATTTCGCTGTCGGTCCACCCGCGCGACGTCAAGCTCGACGGCTTGCTGGAAAAATTGCGGAAAGCCGGACTGGACGAGGTCACTGTCATGGCCTACATGACCGATCCGGACAAGGTGGCGGACATGCTGGTGCCGGTGATCCAGCGCCATCCGCATTTGCGGTTCAGCGTGGCGCAATCGGTCGAGTCGATCCTGCCCAGAGAAGAAAGCTACGCCGGCTTTTCGCGCGGCGCACGTGCGCAAGCCTGGCGCGAACTGGCCGCCCGGCTTCGCCAGGAGCCGAATTTCGCGGGGATCATCGTGCAATCCCTCGAAGACCACCTGAAGGGAGCAGGAAAATGAAAATCAGGTTCAGTCCCCCGCCGCTGGTGGCCCATGAAACGAATGGACTCACCGTGCGTTATGCGCCCAGCAAACGCCAGATCGCCCATTGGCGCTGGCGCATCCTCGTCGTGCTGGTGCTGTCTCCCTTGCTGATCTTCCTGGCGCGCCTCCTGTACGGCGCCATCTGGACCGATATGCCGGGCTTTATCATCATGGACCAGACGATCCTGAAGGCGCCGCTGTCGGGCCGGCTGGTCAAGTCGCCCCAGGTGGGTAGCTACGTCAGGGAAGGCGACACCATCGTCGAGCTCGAAAACGACGTGCTGGCGAACGAGCACAAGGTCCTGCTGCGCCAGCGCGAGCGGGCCGCACAGTATGTCGAGCCGGAAGTGCCGCCGCCGGCGCAGCTCCCGGTGCTGCGCGGCCTGGCCCAGCAGCGGAGGCAACATTACACGACCCTGCGTGGCCTGATGGCCGAAGGCGCCGCGACCCAGGCCGAGGTGGCGAATACGTTTGCGGAACTGTCGGCTACCCTGGCGCAGCTCAAGGCGCTGGAACAGGAGTACGCACTCCAGAACGTACCCCTGCCTGCAAGGATGCCGGCGCCCTCGGCGCGCCTGTCCGAAGTCGAGGCGCGGCTGCAGTCGCTGAAACTGCGGGCCCCCGAAAGCGGGGTGGTGGCGCAGGTATTCGGCACCCATGGCGAGTGGATCAACGAAAACACCGAGGTCATCGATATCCGCCTCGACCGCCCGGCACGGATCGAAGCCTATGTCCAGCCTGCCTGGGCCAAATACGCCATGGTCGGGCACCTGGCGACCATCAAGTTCCTCGATGGTTATACGGTCCGGGCCCGTGTGAAAGAGGTCAAGATGAGCGCCCAGCGCCTGCCCGCCGACCGGGCCAACCCGCTGACCGTTCGTCACCATTCGATCATTGCCATGCTCGAACCGGAACAGCCTCTGCCGCACGGGTACCGGATTCATGTCCTGCCCGTGAATGTCCAGTTCGATCTCGAGTGGCGCGGCTTGAACCTGCTTGCCGCAATACTCAACCCACCCCGAACCGCCGATCGCGGCCAGCCGCCCAAGGCAGTACTGTCCCGGGCCTTGCCCTGACCGGCCAGCACCGGGGAATTCAACTTGAATGTCAGGGAGGCGCCATGCGACCCTTCGATGAAATCCGTTTTTTCCAGCGCACCCTGGTCATCGGGGGAGCATTTGCGACCGTCTCGATCGCCCAGCTTGCCTGGAATCCGGCGCTGGCGGCGCTAGGCGCCGGCGCGGTGAACTGCGGCGACCAGGCCGGGGAAGGCCAACTGAAGAAGCGGGAAACAGCGCTGCTGGGTTCCGCGCATGCCGAAGAACACGCCCAATCGCGCGCGCATGCATGCCGGGTCAAGGGAGGGCTGGAGAAGGAGGTGCTTGGAGCGGATCCACGCGCACTCGCCGTTGCGGCGGCCCTTCCGCCTGACCAGGCTGGCCAGTGGAGCGAGCCCTTCGTCATTCCGATTGCAGGGGTGACGGCGGTCATGCTGAATAACGGAAAAGTATTGTTCTGGTCGTACGATCCCGCCACCTGGGACAATCCGGCCGCATCGAACCAGGGCGTGAGCTACCTGTGGAATCCGACCACCCGGGCGGGAAACTTTATCCCGGCGCCAGAGAACATCTGGTGCGGCGGTCAGACGATACTCAGCGACGGGCGCGTCTTCATGGCCGGCGGGAACCTGCGTTACCCCGATCCCGGCGCTCCCGCCGGCCAGCGTGGCTGGCAAGGCGACTTCAGTACCTACACCTTCAACCAGGTCACCTCGAGTTTCATCAAGCAGCCCGACATGGCCAAGGGAAGATGGTATCCGACTGTTACCAAGCTGCCCGACAATACGGCCCTCATCACGGGAGGCTATGACGAGACCGGCAAACAATCGACCAACCAGATGGTCGACCTGTTCAGGCCATCTGCCGGCATGGCGGGCGTGGGAACGATCACAACGGTGTCGACCAAGCTTACGCCTGGCCTGTATCCGTTCCAGTATGTACTGCCGTCCGGCGACATGCTGCAAACGGGACCCGGGCCCGCAAACTCCTGGTTGTTGCGACCCGGCACCTGGGCCTGGACCCGTCTGCCGAACATGCTGTATGACCATGGCGGAAACGCGAACGGGGTGAGTTATACCGACGCCAGCGTGACGCCGGCCAGCCAGATCGTCGTGGTCGCCGGCGGCAAGGCCTTACCGATCAACAACGAATGGCTAGACGGTTACGACCCGGTGGCGGGCTGGCGCGACTATCCGAAATGGACCAGGCAGCGCCATAACGCGAATACCGTGATCCTGCCGGACGGTAAATTGCTGACCGTCGGCGGCAATGCCGCCTCGACCAACTATGGCGGCACCCTTTTCAGTGCCGAACTCTACAACAAGCCCGGGATCGACCGCAGCGGCGCCTGGGTCGAGGTGGCGCCGCACACGGTACCGGCGGCCTACCATTCGAGCGCCCTGTTGCTGCCCAACGGAACCGTGCTCTTGTCGGAAGACGACCGGACCAAGACGCCTGCCGCGGTGGCAAAGCACCGGGCGCAGGTCTACTCGCCGCCTTACCTGTTCAAGGGCGCACGTCCCAAGCTGGGCGCGCCCTCGTCGCTCGTGCGTGGCCAGTCGTTTGCCATTACGGGCACGGCGGTGGCGCCGCGCACCATTGCCAGCGCGGTACTGATCGCGCCGGCTGCGGTTACCCATGGGAACGACATGCATCAGCGCTTCATCAAACTGCCAATCACGGTGGCAGGCAGTGACATCCAGGCTGTTGTGCCGGCTTCAACGGCGCTGGTTCCGCCGGGTTATTACATGCTGTTCATCGTGGACTCCGAAGGAGTGCCATCGATCGCCAAGTTCGTCCGGATACCGTGACACCGACGCAAAGCCGCCGGCCCTACCTGAGCAGGAAGTAGGCGCGGTAGTCGTGAATTGCGACGCCGCCGAAGCCGGCGTTGATCCGGTAGTTGGCGACCACGCTGTCGAGTCCTGCCTGCATTTCGGCCTCGCCTTCTTCGCAGAAGCTCATCTTTTCCGGCTGCAGATTGCAGGTCGTCTCGACAGCGATATGGGCACGCTTGCCGATCGTTGCCGCATAATTGACCGGGTTGTTGCCGTGAGCAATGATACTGTCCGGTCCTTGCGCGTAGTCGCGGTAAGCCATCAGGGTTGTGCGGTCGACGCTATCGACCAGCCAGTGCGTCAGCGGTTTCGATACGCCGTTGCGGGTCAGCGTCACCAGGCTGTAACCCATGGCAATATCCGCGTTCAGATACAAGTCCGGCCGTTTGGCCTGCTTCAGTTTTGCGTACAGGTCCAGAAGCTGGGCGCCATAACTCGACTGGTTGCCCTCCCACCCGGGCAATGCATGCGGTTCGACATCGAAGTGCAGGCCCACCGGCCGCGCGCCGCGCAGCGAATTGACGAATGCATTTGCTTTCGATACCAGCGCCAATGCGATCTGGTGATTTTTGGTGAAGGTCCATTCGGGCGCGCCAAACAATAACTCGACACCGATGTTCCGGGTCGCCGCGAGATCGATGAAACTTGCGAGCAGCTGCGGATTATTTTTCAGCAAGCCTTCTGAATGCAGGTAGATAGTAGTGACTTTTTTGTTGACTGAAAAGTCGAGCAATCTGTTTTGCCTTGCGCGGGTGTTGATATCGCTATCGTTCCAGCTCCACATGCCGCGCTCGCTCGACGCAGCTGCATTCAGTGCCGCCGGGCTCGCCTTTGATGGAGCCGACAGCGGGAGCGCAGTCACTGGACGGGCAAACGCCGCAGCGCTGACGGTGACAATGCCAAGCAGAGATACAGTTGGACCTGTTAAACGCTTGATCAATGAAGCCTCCTGTAATGATGTGGGAAATTCATAACCGGACAGGCGTGAGATAACCCGAGTCCAATCGGTTATTGAACTGCGCACAAGGATCAAAAATCCTGAGTTCAATTTTTCGGCGATTATAAGCGGGTCCTTGCCAAAATCAAGCGAAACCTTCCTGTTTTATCGTTATCCGATTTTGGTTCAATTAGAAAACGATAATCATGCCGACCTGTCTTTATAAAAAAGATAGGGAATAAAATATTGAATAAAGGGAGAAAATTCGTATCGGTCTGCCGACAGCGCGCCAGCTGGTGCCGGCTTCCCCGCGGCTGCCTTATCCGGGATAGGTTGCCAGCAGTGCCAACAATGTATTACGCTACGGCCTTTACATTTTTAATTGAAGAAGATGATGAAGAAGGCTTTATGCCCGATACTGGCGTCGGTGTGGCGCTGATGGTGCTGAAAGGCGCCGACTGGAAAGTCGCGCGCATCTTCAGCTACGATCACGTCGACGCCGGCAAATAGCATGGCCATATCGCTGCCGCAGCGCTTGCAGACAGATCGGCTTGTTTTACGCGAACCGCGGCCAGGGGACGCCGCACGCATTTTCGAGGCCTACACACAGGACATCGAGGTGGCGCGCCATATGGTCTGGCGTGCCCATGCCGCGCTCGGCGAAACCGAAGCCTTCATCGCGTACTGCATGCAGGCCTGGGCCGACGGGCGTAGCCGCCCCTATGTGTTGGCCCACCACGAGAACGAGGATCTCGCCATCGGCATGCTGGAAGCACGGCTGGCGGGAACCACGGTCGACCTCGGGTATGTGCTGGGCCGCGCCTGGTGGGGCGCGGGCCGCATGCCGGAGGCGATCGATGCGCTGACCAATGCGGCACTGGCCGACCCCGAGTGCTTCCGGGTGCAGGCAACCTGCGACACCGGCAACCATGCATCGGCGCGCGCCCTGGAAAAATGCGGATTCGTGCGCGAGGGCCGGCTCGAGCGGCACGCCGTCCTGCCGAACCTGGGTCGCGAGCCGCGGGCCTCGCTGATGTATGCTCGCTGCCGATAAGGCTGTCTCGACTACGTTTCGATGAAGAGCTGGTTGCCGATGGACGAGCGCGTCCGTTTGAATTCACGCCTGGCAACTGGTTTCTTTGCGACGTCGTCGATGACGGATGCCATAGGCGACGATGAATACCGCAAGCGCGAGAGTGACTGCTTTTTCCATGAGACCGAAGGGGATGCCCATTTTGTTCTTCTGACAGGTTAAGAATGCGCGTGACGATCAAAATCGGCGGCGCCGATATCGTTCAAACGTCTGGCCGACGCTTGTTCCGACAGTCTGCAGTATCGCGAAAATGCAAGAACCTGCGGGAGATGGTGGTTGAAACATAGCCAACGCCCCTGGTATCAGGCACCGGCCCGGCTGTCCCGACAGGCGCTAGAGCTGCGCCAGCGGCACCTGCGCCGCGCTTTCGTCGGCCGCGAGCAGCGCAATCAGGCGCGCCAGGTCGGCTTCCAGCCGGTGCAGGGTGGCTTCGTCCAGGCTCGACAGGGCGCCCGGCAGCACGCCCGAGAACGGCAGCGGCGCGCGCTGCAGGAGTTCGTCGGCCGCGGGCAGGGCGCGCAGTGCGACGCCGCGCCGGTCGTAGCCCTCGCGCGCGGTCGAGACTAGGCCGCGGCCGGTAAGCGTGCGCACCAGGTTGCTGGCGGTGGACTGGTGGATGTCGAGCGCGCGCGCCAGTTCAGTCACGCCGATGCCGGGCGACTGCGCGATCACGGACAGGGCCCAGAGTTGGGCGCCGCCCAGGCCGGCTTCGCGCTCCACCTGGCGAAAATGGGTTTTGACCGAGTTGAAGACGACCCTGAACTGGCGCAGGACGCGCGTTGCAGGTTCGGGTTCCGCCGTTTCGGATGGATTCGATTGTAAAGACATTGTGACATCATAACGGAAAGCGGGCGCCCTCGCGAGGGCGATGCGGCACTTGTCGTTGCTGGCGGACATGCGTAAGCGCGAGCGACAGGCGCGGTCGGCTATACTTGGCGCACAAGGATTAATTCAGCAAGGAAAAGTGTGGATCAGGACGAGAAGCTAGATACCGGGATCCGGCAGCAGGCCAAGGAGTTGTTCGGCAGCGCAGGGGGCAGGGCCAGGGCGAGGGCGCGCCAGGCCCACGGTTTCATTTCCGGGCGGCCGCGCCACGAGCAGGTGCTGCTCATCGGGCTGCTGTCGTTCGCGACACTGGTGGCCGCGCTCATCGTCTACCTGATCGTCCTGATTCCGCTCACGCCCGGCATCGATGACCTGAAACAGGTCAGCAGCGCGCGCCCGACCGTGATTTTGTCGAGCGACGGCAAGGAACTCGGTACCTTCGAGCAGGGCCTGCAGGAGCGGGTCAAGCTGTCGCAGGTGTCGCCGCACGTGGTCAAGGCGCTGATCTCGACCGAAGACCACCGCTTCTACGATCACCACGGCGTCGACTTCACGCGCATCGCGGGCGCCTTGCTGGCCAGCCTGAAGGGCGACGCCCAGGGCGGCTCGACGATCACCCAGCAGCTGGCGCGCAACATGTTCCCGGAAGAGATCGGGCGGGCGCGCAGCATCAACCGCAAGCTGAAGGAACTGATCACCGCGATCAAGATCGAGAACACCTACAGCAAGACCGAAATCCTCGAGGCCTACCTGAACACGGTGCCCTTCCTGTACAACGCGCGCGGCATCGAAATGGCGGCGCGCACCTATTTCGACAAGCCGGCCATCCGGCTCGACGTGCTCGAATCGGCGACGCTGGTGGGCATGCTGAAGGGGACCTATTACTACAACCCGGTCACCAACCCGGCGCGCTCGCTCTCGCGCCGCAACGTGGTGCTGGGCCAGATGCACAAGCACGGCGCCTTCAACGAAGCGCGCTACAAGGCCCTGGTCAAGCGCCCGATGCGCCTGAATTTCGAGCGCCAGCTTGAGCGCAGCGGGCGCGACAATCATTTTACGGCCCACGTGCGCAAGTGGCTGCTCGAATGGGCCGACGAAAACGAGTACGACCTCGCGCTCGACGGCCTGATCGTCCAGACCACGCTCGACGCTACCTTGCAGGAAGCGGCGTTGCGCGCGGTCGAAAAGCAGGCCGGCGCGCTGCAATCGGTGGCCGACGTCGAGTGGGCCAATCCGGGCCTGCCGGGATCGACCTCGATCGGGACCTACACCGCCATGCGCAGCAGCATCGCTCCCTTCGACTACTACTGGGCTACCCACCGCGCCCAGCTCGATGCCTTCGTGCGCGAAACGCCCGACTACCGCAAGGCGGTCGAGGGCGGCGAAGCGCCGGCCGCCGCGCTCAAGCGCATCAAGGCGGACCGCGACTTCATGCGCAAGCTGCGCGAATCGAAAGCGCGCCTGGAAGCGGGCTTCGTCGCGATCGACCCGACCAATGGCGAAGTCAAAGCCTGGGTCGGCAGCCGCGATTTCGCGCGCGACCAGTTCGACCACGTGTCCCAGGCCACGCGCCAGCCCGGTTCCACCTTCAAGCCCTTCGTGTATGGCGCGGCGCTGGAAAGCGGGCTCTCGCCCGAGCAGCCGTATGTGGACGCGGTGATGGACATCCGCGCCGCCGACGGCAGCGTCTGGCGCCCGACCGACATGTCGGGCACGTCCGGACGCCAGATGACGATGCGCGACGGCCTGGTGTTTTCGAAAAATACGATCACCGCCCAGGTGATGCGCGACGTCGGCCTGCCGCCGGTGGTGAAGCTGGCGCAGAACCTGGGAGTGCGCCAAAGCAAACTGGCGGCGGTGCCTTCGCTGGCGCTGGGCACCAGTCCCGTGACCCTGCTCGAGATGGTCAGCAGCTACGCCACCATCGCCGCCCAGGGCGAGTACCGCAAGCCCGTGTTCGTGCGCCGCATCACCGACCGCGACGGCAACGTGATCGCCAGTTTCGGCGGCGTCGCGCCGGAGCGCGCGATGTCGCAGGCGTCCAGCGTGGCCCTGATCGACATGCTGCGCGGCGTCGTCAACCGCGGCACCGGCACCGGTGTGCGCTACCGCTTCGGCATCAACGGCGACGTCGCCGGCAAGACCGGCACCACCCAGAACAATGCCGACGGCTGGTTCATCCTGATGCACCCGAACCTCGTCACCGGCGCCTGGGTCGGTTTCAACGACAACCGCGTGACGATGCGCTCGAGCTACTGGGGCCAGGGCGGCCACAATGCGCTGCTGCTGGTGGGCGACTTCTTCCGCAGCGCCCTCGACTCCGGCAAGATCGACAAGGCGGCCATGTTCCCGGGCGGCCGTCCGGCGGCGCCGCCACGGGTGCAGCAGGAAGAACGGGAAGAGGAATTCATCGAGCCGGGCGACATGATCGAGGGCATGCCCGCCGACGAGCCGCAAGCGCAGCCCCAGCCGCAGTTCCAGGAAGAGGAAATTGACGAGGACGAGGCCGAGGAAGTGATCGACGCGCCGATGGAAGGCGTGCCGCCGCCGCAACCGACACCGACGCCCTTGGATTAATCCGCGGCAGCGGCGCAATATTGGATGAACCACAATGGATCATCTTCCCGGGGACCGCCGCGTAACGCAGGGTGGGCTCTCGAGCCCACCCTGGAATATCGGAACGCCGCCCGTCACCGCAATCCGCGTGCCCGAGATCTAGCTGGCCTGATCTGACGCCAGCATCGATGCGCCCAAGCTCCTGTACGGCGCGCTCGACGCTGGCGCGGCAGCCGGCTTGTCCGACCAGGCCTCGCCGTGGTCGGCTTACTGGACTAGGGCCGATTCCGGGCCCGGCGGCTCCTGCTGTTGCTTCGGCTGGTTCGTCGCATCCTCCTCATCAACAGTTCAGGCCCCTTTGGGCAGGCTGCGCAGGCCGGCCGGATGGCGTGCATGCGGCAGCGCCGGCGCTCCCGGTTCGACCGCTTCCTGCAGCAGCAGTTGCTGGGCACGTGGTGCGGTCGAGATCCCCAGATCGGCGAACATCTGCATCGAGGCCAGGATGATCGCCTGCTGGGTATTCATGAACAGCTCGTAGTCGGCTTCCAGCATCGTATAAACGATTTCCCACTCGATGTAGTCCTGGGTGTATTTGGCGAGGTGG
This sequence comes from Massilia sp., assembly GCA_031398335.1. Classification (GTDB taxonomy): domain Bacteria; phylum Pseudomonadota; class Gammaproteobacteria; order Burkholderiales; family Burkholderiaceae_D; genus Telluria. Next base: position 19,530 of record JANNNC010000218.1, on the reverse strand, counting down.
GCGCGGTCGAAGCGCACCTTTTCGTGGCGGGCGATGAATTCGGCCACCGCGGTCGGCACCTTCGCCGCCAGCGAGGGCGGCGTGTCCGGATGGGCGCGCAGGTTGTAGACGACGCGGCGCGTGACCATGCGCTTGAAGTTCGACACCGTGTCCTTCAGCAGTTCGGCGTTCGAGACGATGATCTGCTCGCCGCTCTGGGCGCGCAGGCGGGTCGTCTTGAGGCCGACCTTTTCCACCGTGCCCGAGGTGTCGGAGGTAGAGATAAAGTCGCCCACCTCGAACGGCTTGTCGATCGCGATCGAGAGCGAGGCGAACAGGTCGCCCAGCACGTTCTGCACCGCCAGCGCAATCGCAATGCCGCCGATGCCGAGGCTGGCCACGAACGTGGAGATGTTGATGCCGAGGTTGGCCAGCAGGGCCAGCGCGAAGATCACCCAGACGCTCGTCTGCAGCACCCAGATGATGAGGGTATGCGCCACCGTGACCTGGGCGTCGGCCGCGGCGTGGTTGTGGGTCTGGAAATAGCGCTTGGCCGTGACCTTGATCGCGCTGTGCAGGTAGATGGCCAGCTGCAGGCCGAGGGTCAGGAACCACAGGTGGCTGACGCGCGCGTTCCAGGGCTCCGGCAGGTCGAGCGCCGACAGGCCGATCAGGAGGCTGGTGGCGAGCACCACCAGGTTGCTGGTGCGCGCCAGGGTGCGCCTCAGGACTTCGGCCACGGGGCGGTGCGCCGTCTCGTCGCTCAGCTGGTCGAGGCGGCGCCGGAACAGGACGAGCAGGCCATGGATGGCGACGAAGCTGACCGCGGCGAGGCTGAGGGCAAACAGGGCGTTGGGCAGCGTGATGCCGAGGGAGGCGATAAAGGCGCGGATATCCACTTTGGGCTCCTATTTTTTTTATGGAAGAGGGGGCGCAAAGGCGCGCGGACTGGCCGGCAGGGGATGCTGCCGGAAAAACGATGCATTCGAACTGGTGACACTGCAATGGCAGGATGGCCGCGGCGCCAGGCGGACGCGCTTGGCGTCCGCTGCTGTATGTGCTTACTTGCGCAGGTGCTTGCTTGCCCAGGTGTTTATTTTCCCTTGAGGTGCTCGCGCACGGCATTGGCCGATACGCCGACGGCGGCGACCGCTTTTTCCAGCGCTTCGCGGCTCACGCCCAGCGCTTCGGTCCAGTAACGCACTTCCCACTCTTCGTGCACGTTGATGCGGCTGCGGTCTTGCTGACCGGATTTCTGCAGGTTGTCCGACATGGTGGCCTCCTATTGACGAGTTTGAATAGACTATGCCACCCGTAAAACAGGGCGTCGGTTAAGCATTTCACCTTGCGCTTAATGGCTCCGGCGCAGCTCAGCAGATAAAAAGTTCCCGTATAACAGCCTCAGCACTTGATTGAAGCCGCGGCCTGCGGCCTCGATCGGTATAAATTCCTGTCTTTCGACCGCTCTTCACATTTCCGCCCATGCAATAAGTCCTTGGCTCCCTGCCGGTGTTTCGGTTACGCTTGTCTGATCGGCACTATAGAGGAGTAACGAATGACTTATGCAGGCTCTCAGCCCGAGCGCAGCGCGGTAGACGCGATGCCGGGCCTTGTCGCACTCGACTTCGGTACCGACTGGTGCGGCTATTGCCGTGCCGGCGAGCCGCTCATCGCGGGCGCGCTCACCGCGTTCCCGGATGCGCAGCATATCCAAGTCGAAGATGGCCCCGGCCGCCCGCTCGGCCGCTCGTTCAAGATCAAGCTGTGGCCGACCGTCGTCGTCCTGAAGGATGGCATCGAGGTCGCCCGCGTGACCCGTCCCGACAGCGTCGACGAAGTGCGTGAAGCCTTCTCGAAGGCGGTGAGCGCATGAAGCCGCCAAAGAATAAAGCGCGTACCGTCCTGTTCGCCAGCCTGATCGGCACCACGATCGAATTCTTCGATTTCTACATCTACGCCACCGCCGCGGTGCTGGTGTTCCCGAAACTGTTCTTCCCGGCGGCCGACCCGGCCGCCGCCGTGCTGCAATCGTTTGCCACCTTCGCCATCGCCTTCTTCGCGCGTCCGGTCGGTTCGGCCCTGTTCGGCCACTTCGGCGACCGCATCGGCAGGAAGGCCACGCTGGTCGCGGCCCTGCTGACGATGGGAATCTCGACCATCGTGATCGGCATGCTGCCGACGTATGCCTCGATCGGCACCATGGCGCCCCTGCTGCTGGCGCTGTGCCGTTTCGGCCAGGGCCTGGGCCTGGGCGGCGAGTGGGGTGGGGCAGTGCTGCTGGCAACCGAGAACGCGCCGCCGGGCAAGCGCGCCTGGTACGGCATGTTCCCGCAGCTGGGCGCTCCGATCGGCTTCTTCCTGTCGGGCAGCGTCTTCCTGCTGCTGACGCAGTCGCTCACCGAAGCGCAATTCTTCGAATGGGGCTGGCGCGTGCCTTTCCTGTCGAGCGCTGTCCTGGTGGGCGTGGGCCTGTACGTGCGCCTGAAGATCCATGAAACGCCGGACTTCCAGGCCGTGATCGACAAGGGCGAGCGCGTCAAGGTGCCGGTCGTGACCGTGTTCAAGGACCACGGCCGCGCACTGGTGCTGGGCACGCTGATGGCGACCTCGACCTTCGTCCTGTTCTACCTGCTGACCGTGTTTGCGCTGAGCTGGGGCACCACGGGCCTGGGCTACTCGCGCACCGAGTTCCTCGTGCTGCAACTGGGCGCGGTGATCTTCTTCGGCCTGCTGATCCCGCCGTCGGCGCTGGTGGCGGACCGCTTCGGGCGCCGTGCGGCGATGATCGGGGTGACGGTGGCGATCGCGCTGTTCGGCCTGTTCTTCGGTTCGCTGTTCGTGGCGAACAACCTGGTGGCGGTCGGCCTGTTCCTGGTGATCGGTCTGTCGCTGATGGGCCTGACCTACGGACCGCTCGGCACGCTGCTGGCCGAACTGTTCCCGCCGGAAGTGCGGTATACCGGCTCGTCGCTGACCTTCAACCTGGCCGGCATCCTGGGCGCGTCGCTGGCGCCGTATGTGGCGACATCGCTGGCGACCAGGCACGGGATCGCATATGTGGGTTACTACCTCACCGGTGCGGCTTTGCTGAGCCTGGTAGCGCTGGTGCTGGTGCGCAGCGAAGGGCGGCGCACCGGGGTGTCGCTGGCGTAGGTTAGCGGGTATGCGGGCATTGTGGGGCTGTTGCCTGCGGCGTTCGCGGTAAGCTCCATCCGCGTGGGCACGGCGTGCCCACGCTGCGGAATACGCCGCGGGTTCGGCCTGCGGCCTCGAGATTTGCTTTTCGACCCGGGACGGGTCCCGTAGCGTGGGCTCTCCGAGCCTACGCGGATCCAGCACACCGACAGCAGAACAGGCAACAGCCCCACATTGCCTGCATGCTGATCACCCCGCCGACAAAACGCTGTCGTCCTCCTTCTTGTCCGACCTCACCCCCGCCAGCCGATCCACCTTGATCAGCCCCTCGGCCGCCGCATGCGAAGCGGCAAACACGCTGTCCGGCGCCAAGATCAATTGGGTTCCGGTAGTGCTGACTTCCTCGATCAACCGATCCAGCGCATCGATGCGCACGGGGTCCGGGTTCACGTTGCGGATATAAATCATGCGCACCTGTTTCGGGTGGCGGCGCACGATCTCGGTATAGATTTCCGGATCCTTCTCACCGCTGTCGCCAATGAGCACGAACTGCATGTCCGGATAGAATCGCAGGATCAGCCCGATCTTGTCGAGTTTATGGTTGCCGTGCTGGATCGGCTTGAACACGTCGCGCAGGCCCAGTTCGCGCAGCAGCAGGGGGCCGACCGGGATGCCCTGCAGGCGGAGGAAATCGACCAGGAAGCCGAACAGGTGCCAGGGGCTGCTCGAGACATAGAACAGCGGGTTGTCCTCGTTGCCGGCGGCGCCGTCGCGCAGCGCCCGGTAGAAGGCGGCGACGCCCTTGAAGGGTTTGCGCGTATGGGCGTTGGTGCGCGCCAGCATCAGGGCCATGTTCAGCTTGTTCGTAACATTGGTCCACAATACCGTATCGTCGATGTCGCTGATGATGCCGAAACGCGCGCTCGCGGCCGGCACGAAGGCCTCGGCCGATGCCCGGATCGGTGCGCCGTCGGCGCCGCGCCACTCCGGCAGTTCGAGGTCGATCCGGTGCGAGCCGCCGGCCAGGGGCGTCGACGCTTCGATCTCGAACGAGAAATAGCCGCCGCCGTCGGTCACGGTTTCCCAGTCCCGCCCCTCGAAACGGGCCACGACGCGCGCGCCGGCCACCTCGTCCGATTCAAGGCGGTGGTAGAGCGCGATCAGGTTGCTCCAGCTGCTGTCCTGGCCGGTCTGCTCGCGAAAACTTGCCTCGTCGAGCACGCGCCCCTTGATCCAGAGTCTGTGGGCGTTGCCGAAGCCGAGGTAGGGCAGGACCAGCAAGGGTTGGTCGCTGCCGGCGCTGCGCAGGCGCCGCAAGGCCCCGCTGGCGAGCCGGCCCGCGCCCATCGCCAGGCGCTCGTGCAGCGCCGGTTCCGGCTCGGCGCTGTCCAGCACGGCCAGCGGCGCGGGTGCGGACTCGGGCACCGATTCGGACGCGGATTCGCGCGCCGGATGCTCGATCCAGAGCCGCCCGGCCGGCAGTCGCGCCGCCAGCAAGACCTGCTCGAACTGGCCGGACAGGTCGAAGGGCAGCGCCTGCGGCAGCAGGTGCACCTTGGCGCCGGCTTCGCGCAGCCGCGCCACCTCGGGTTCGGCGGCGACACCGGGGTTGAGGTACAAGGCAGCGCCGGCGGGCTTGAGGCGCGCGCTGATGTCGGCTAAGCCGGCAGGGGTCAGGATCAGGAATGCGGTCTCTGTGCTGGGTGTGGTCATTGGTTTGACAATCGCGGCAGGGGCTCAAGCCTTCAGTATCGCGTATCTGGTCGATTCGCTAACGCACTGCTGGCAACTCCGTGCGCGGAAGTGGCGAGCTGCGCACGCTAGCGCACAGTCCGATTCTTAGGAACAGTGCATACTTGCCGCATTGTCTTATTGTCATTAAATACCGAACAGCTCTCAGGATTGACTCACCATGTCTTTTGCCATCATCACCGGTCTGGTAGTACTGATTGTGATCGCCACGCTCGTGCCCTTGTCGCGGCATGCCGAATGGTGGGTGCGCGATTTCGATTTCCCCCGGCTGCAGATCGCCTTCGTGGCCCTGTGCGTGCTGGTGGCGGAAGCGGTGTTCCTCGATATGGGAAAGCGCGAATCGCCTTTCCTGATGATCGTGACGGCGCTTTGCCTGCTCTACCAGGCGTGGTGGATCATTCCGTATACCCGGCCGTTCAAGAACGAGGTCAAGCTGGCCGCGAAAGACGCACCGGGCGACCGCATCCGCATCCTGACGGCCAACGTGCTCACGCCCAACCGCAAGGCGGACGCGCTGATCGCGCTGATCCGCGAGCACGAACCGCATGTGTTCGTGACCTTGGAAACCGACAAATGGTGGCAGGAGCGCCTCGACGCGCTCGCGCCCGAGTATCCGTATTCGATGAAATGCCCGCTCGACAACCTGTACGGCATGCACGTGTATTCGAAGCTGCCGCTGGAAGACGGCAAGATCCAGTTCCTGGTCGAAGACGACATCCCGTCGATGCACGCGATGGCCGTGCTACCCTCGGGGCGCAAGGTGCGCATGCACTTCCTGCATCCGGCCCCGCCCAGCCCGACCGAACACGACGAGTCGACCGAGCGCGACGCCGAATTACTGGTGGTGGCGAAGAGCGTGGCAGGGCTGGACACGCCGGTGATCGTCGCGGGCGACCTGAACGACGTCGCGTGGTCGACCACGACACGGCTGTTTCGCAAGATCAGCGGCCTGCTGGATCCGCGCATCGGACGCGGCATGTTCAACAGCTTTCATGCCGACCACTGGTTCCTGCGCTGGCCGCTGGATCACCTGTTCCACAGCCGCCATTTCACGCTCGGCTTCATCCGCCGCCTGCCGCATTTCGGGTCGGACCATTTTCCGGTGCTGGTCGAGCTGGTCTTCGACCAGGAGCGCGGGGCGGAGCAGGAAGGCCTGGCGGCCGACGAGGCAGACCACAAGCTGGCCGAGGAAAAGATCGCAGCCGAGCCCGTCACGGAGGACGACGTGCACGAGCCGCAGGCATGAAGCCTGGCGGCGCGCCTTCGACACCTGGACGCCGTCATTTGATGTCGCCGATACTCCGATAGTGCCGCCCCGGCCACTGCCAGTGGCCGGTTGGACGCTTGGCGCGTGGGGAACAATACCCACGCGCTATTGGCTTTACGCAAAAGCGTAACTAACCAACTATTCGGGAAAAGGAAAAAAAGACAGTAGCCAGGGCTGGAGGCCATACTTCAGCCCGGGTCTGCTCGGCTTACGTAGGGTGGGCACGCCGTCGGGCCAGGCATGGTGCTTTACCGCGCGACGCTTACGATTCGCGTCTGAACTCCGGTGCCGGCGCGGGATGGCGCCGTTCGTCGGGGCGGGTCAGCACGCGCCGGGCGGTGTCGAAGGGCACGCCCATGCCGGCCATCACGCGCGCCGGCGAGCCGCCGGCAGTGGAGGGGGTCTGGATTGCCGCGTCGATCAGCAGCGCGGTCTTGTAGTCGGTTCGTCGGTCCATGCGGGTATTGTCGCACGGGACCGGGACGCTCAGAAGGAGTACACCAGCGTCAGCGAGGTCTGGGTATCCGTATTCTTCTTGTCGGGCGGTACATTGGTATCGTTACGCGCCGAAAAAGCCGCCTTCATCTGCATCGTGTCGTTGATTTTCGTGGACAGGGCCGACTCTGCGATCGAGTGCACGTTCGAGGTGCCGCGCTCGACGCTGACCGTCTGCACGAAGGCCGCCGACGGACTCACCTGCCAGCGGAAGCGCGCCGCGCCGCGCACCGTCACGCCGCTCTCGGATTCGCCCGATTCGCGCTGGCCGTTGAAATAGCCCGGACCGATTTCCACGTCGAGCGCCTTGTCGTCGGTCGTGTAGAGCTGGGAGCCGTGGCCGACCGCGAACGAGGTGTAGCGGGTGTAGGCGCCGAACTTGTCGTTGACGTGCGAGCCGAGCACGAATGCGCGCGCACCTTCGTTCATCAGCTTGTAGGCCGCCTTGGCCGACAGCGCCCAGCGCTCGGCCGAACGCTGGCGATAGCGCTCGCCGTCGTCGTCCGTGATCTCGTCTTCCTTGAAGAAGCCGGCCACGATGTATTCGTTGCTCCAGTCGGCCGTTTCGTGGCGGGCGTCGATCTTGCCGCTGATCGAAGTGCCGGTGGTGTTGCCGGAGGTGTTGATCGCGCCCAGTTCGGCCGAGGTGAACCAGCTGCCGTCGGGGATGGTGTCGGGACGCGCCACCGTCAGGGCGTTGTGGATGCTGCCGATTTGCGGCAGGTCGTCGGCGGCGCCATCGGCGAAGGCAGGGCTGTGCGCCAGGCCGAGGAGGGCGAGGGCGTAGAACGTGAATGATTTCATTAGCTTTTCTGCGGCCGCGCCACCTTCCACAAAGGCGGGAGCGCGAACCGGCCGATCGTTCGGGAAATGAGCGCCGCTGCGGCAAAGGAGCCCGGGGCTGATTGTATCCCAGAAGCAGGCACAACTGTGTCGCGCGGCGCGTCGAAACGTGACACCGCGCGCCGCCCAGGCGCCGCTCAGGTGCCGATGTACACGATCTTGAAGATGAACAGCCCCGCGATCACCCAGACCACCGGCTTGACTTCGCGCGCGCGGCCCGTGGTGAGCTTGAGCGCCGCATAGATAATGAAGCCGAACGCGATGCCTTCCGCGATCGAATACGTGAACGGGATCACCAGCGCCGTGATCGCCGCCGGGATGCTCTCGGTGGTGTCGCCCCATTCGATGTCGCCCAGGTCGCGCAGCATCAGGCAGGCCACGAACAGCAGGGCCGGGGCGGTGGCGTAGGCCGGCACCACGCCGGCCAGCGGCGCGATGAACAGGCAGGCCAGGAACAGCACGGCCACCGCCAGGGCGGTGAGGCCCGTGCGTCCGCCCGCCTGCACGCCGGCCGCGCTCTCGATATACGCGGTGGTGCTGGACGTGCCGAGGATGGAGCCGGCGACGATCGCGCCGCTGTCGGCCAGCAGCGCTTTGTTCAGGCGCTCCATCTTACCTTCGACCAGCAGGCCGGCGCGGCTGGCCACGCCCATCAGGGTGCCGGTGGCATCGAACAGTTCGACCAGGAAGAAGACCAGCACGACGTTGATGATGCCGACCGACAGTGCGCCCGGGATGTCGAGCTGAAACAGGGTCGGATCGATCGACGGCGGCGCCGAGAAAACGCCCTTGAACGTATTGCCGCCGAAGAAAAAGCTGAGCACGGTGACGACGATGATGCCGATCAGGATCGCGCCGCGCACGTTCAGGCGGTCGAGCGTGACGATCAGGAGGAAGCCGACGATGGCCATGATCGCCTCGGGCTTGTGGAGGTCGCCCGCTTTGACCAGGGTCGGTTCGCTGCCGACCACGATCCCGGCGTTTTTCAGGGCGATCAGGGCCAGGAACATGCCGAGGCCCACCGTGATGGCGACGCGCAGCGAATGCGGAATGCCGCTGACGATCATGCCGCGCAGGCCGAACACCGAGACCAGGATGAACAGGCAGCCGGAGATGAAGACCGCGCCGAGCGCCGCCTGCCAGGCCACGCCCATGCCGAGCACCACCGCGTAGGCGAAATAGGCGTTCAGGCCCATGCCCGGCGCCATGCCGATCGGGTAATTGGCGTACAGGCCCATGACGGCGCTGCCCAGCGCGGCCACCAGGCAGGTGGCCACGAATACCGCTTCCTTCGGCATCCCGGCGTCGCCCAGGATCGAGGGGTTGACGAAAATAATGTAGGCCATCGTCAGGAAGGTGGTCAGGCCGGCGAGCAGTTCGGTGCGTACGTCGGTGCCGCTTTCCTTGAGTTTGAAATAGTTGTCGAGCATCGTCATGGAGTTGTCGGATGGAGCGCCTGGGCGCGGTTGGAATGGCCGAAGCATAACACTGCGCAGCCCGCCGTGACGGCCCTGACGCCTTCGAAACCGCCGGGATCGGCCGCGCCGCGTTGGCCCAGCCGTTTTTCTACTCTTTTCTTGCTTTGGCTTGCAGTATTGGTATCATCGATTTTGCTGGCTGTCATGTCGATGGCCGTCTACCTGTGAGCTCGCGATGCAAATCCGTGCCTACCTGTACTTGATGGCTGCGGCAATTCTGGTCCCGGTGATCCTCTTCGCCGGCTTCGCGCTGCGCTTGCTGGAAGGGACCGAACGCGATCTCGCGCGCGCCGGCGTGATGCGCTCGGCCGAGCGGGCCGCGCTGCTGGTGGACGCCCAGCACATGCACACCCTGGGCGCCTTGCGCGTGCTGGCTGCCTCGCAGGCGCTGGCGCGCGGCGATCTTGCGGCCTTCCACGGCGAAGCCAAGGCGGCCGCGGACGAGCACGACGTCTGGTGCGTGCTCATGGACGAGCGCGGCCGCCTGCTGTCGAATATCCTGGGACCGGTGGGCGCCACGCTCCCCGACAGCACCATCGACACCTATTTCCCCTCCCTGTTTGCGCAGGGCCGTCCGCTCGTCACTGACGTCATGCCGGGCCCCGCCAGCGGGCGCCTGGTCACCGTCGTGGCCGTGCCGGTGGTGTCCGGCGGGCGCCACTACGCCCTGGCGGTGAGCTTCGGCACCGACCATTTCAGGCGCCTGCTGGCCAAGGCCGGGCTGCCGCGCGACTGGCAGGTCGACATCGTCGACCGCCAGGGCAAGCTGGTGGCCTCGAACCAGGGCCCGGCCGAGCTGGTGGGCCAGGATGCCGCTCCCGCTTTGGTGGCGGCCGGCGTCCGGACCCGCGAAGGCATGCTCGAGATGCAGCTGCGAAACGGCGGCAACGGCAGCGTGGCCTTCGGCCGCACGCCGCTGGCGGGCTGGCTGATCGCGGTGGGCGCGCCGGCGAGCGCGGTGGCCGCCGCACCGGGCGGCGCGCGGCGCGCGGCGGCGCTGGCCCTGGTCGCCGCGCTGGTCGGCGCGGCGGCGGTTTCGGCCTGGTTCTCGCGCGGCCATGCGCGCTCGATCCGGGTCGCCCTCGAGGCGGCCAGCACGCTGGGGCGCGGCGAATTGCCGCCGCAGCGGCGCTCGCGCATCGTCGAGATCGACCGCCTGCTGCTGGCGCTGCGCCAGGCCGGCAACGAGCTGCGCCGCGCGCAGGTCACGCGCGAGAGAGCGCAGGCAACGAGCGCCAGAGCCAGCTCGAACGCGCCCAGCAGGCGCGTCAGATGGCCGAGCAGGAAAACCGCGCCAAGGACCAGTTCCTGGCCATGCTCGGGCATGAACTGCGCAATCCGCTGGCGCCGATCGGCACCGCCGCCCAGCTGCTGAAGCTGCCCGAACTCGACAGCCACCGGGCGCGCTATGCCGGCGGCGTGATCGGGCGCCAGGTCGAGCACATGAACCGGCTGCTCTCGGACATGCTCGACGTCTCGCGCGTCACGCGCGGCCTCGTCACACTGAGCCTGGACGACGTCGACCTGCGCAACATCGTCGAGCGCGCCGTCGAGCAGACCCGGCCGCTGATGGAGGAGCGCCACCACCGGCTCGAACTGCGCGTCCCGAACGCGCCGGTGGCGGTGCGCGGCGACCAGACCCGCCTGACCCAGGTGGTGGCCAACCTGCTGACCAACGCGGCCAAGTACACTCCGCCGCACGGTTCGATCCAGCTGTCGCTGGGCAGTGCCGGCGCCGAGGCCACCCTCTCGGTGGCCGACGACGGCGAGGGCATCAACGCCGACCTGCTGCCGCGCGTGTTCGACCTGTTTTCGCAGGGCGAGCGCAAGGCCGACCGCGCCCAGGGCGGCCTGGGGCTGGGCCTGGCCCTGGTGCGCAGCCTGGTGCAGCTACACGGCGGCAATGCCGACGCCAGCAGTCCGGGCCGCGGCGGCGGCAGCATCTTCACGGTGCACCTGCCCCTGAAAGCGGAACTGGCGGCGCTCACCACGCCGGTCGCGAGCCCGCGCCGGACCAGGGAGAGCGGACGCGATTCGGCGCCCGCGGCGCTGCGCGTGATGCTGGTGGACGACAATATCGACGCCGCCGTCAGCCTGTCGCTGCTGCTCGAAGCGGCCGGCGAACACCTGGTATCGACCTATTACGATGCCGCCAGCGCGCTCGAATGGGCGGCCTTCGAGCGGCCCGACGTCTTCATCCTCGACATCGGCCTGCCCGACATGAACGGCTACGAGCTCGCGCGGCGCGTGCGCGCGATGCCGCAGTTCGGCGGCACGCTGCTCATCGCGCTGACCGGCTACGGCCAGCTGGCCGACAAGGTGCGGGCGCGCGAAGCGGGCTTCGACCTGCACATCGCCAAGCCGGCCGAGCCGGAAGAAATCCTGGCGGCGCTGGTTCTGGCCAACGTGCCGGCCGAGGCCGCGCGCACCGAGCAGGGCGCCTCGTAGCGCGCGTGAAAAAATCGTCAGGGCAGGGCGCATCGGCGAAGACAGTACGCCAGGACGGCAAGACGAATGTAACGCCGCCATGGCGATTTTTTCACGCGCTCGTACGCTGCCGCGGGCCGCTTGATGCGCTACCATGGCGCTTTCATCATTCACCACGCCTACCATGCCGAAAAACAAAAAGCCCGTGCCGCGCAAGACGGCGTCCGCCGCCGAACCCGATACCGACGCGCTGGCCCAGGCCGTGGCCGACCTCGCGCTCGAGGTGGCCGAGGGCGAGGAGACCGACCCGGAGCTGTCGGCCGCGCGCGAAGAAGAACTGCTGGTCGCCATCCGCAAGGCGCTGCGCAAGAAACGCGACGAGGTGCTGTACGGCGCCATCGAACTGGCGCGCTTCACCGACCCCGAGGCTTGCCGCCTGCTGCGCGCCCACATCGGCGAACAGTCGGCGACCATGCGCCTGCGCCGCGAGGGCGAGCCGGAACTCGAAATCGACGCCTTCCTGATTCCCCTGTTCGTGCGCAGCAGCGGCGGCCTGGTGGCCGAGGAGACCTTCCTCGACGACGACGCCTACGCGCAACTGGCCGCCAGCTTTGTCACGGCGGAACTCGACAGCCCGAAGGCGACGGTGGCCCTGGTGCGCCACGCCTACGACCTGGCCGAGGCCGACCACATCGGCTATTCGACCTTGCAGGACCTGCTGCGCGAAGCCGCCGCCACGATGACGAGCAAGAAGCCGGTCGCCGCGCCCCTGCTGGAAAGCAGCATCCGCGGCTGGACCGGCGAGCGCTTCGCGCCCGACGAAACGGCCATGGAACTGCGTTTCCTGTTCGGCTTCTCCCTCAAACGCACGGACGACCCGTTCTACGCCGTGCCGAAAGAAGAGATCGACGCCGACGTGTATTTCGCCGACCGCATGCGCCGCTACCGCGCCTGGACCGAGCGCGCCGCCCCGCTGGTGCGGCGCTGCCTGGCGGTCGACCCGGACCGCATCGGCATCGATTTCCTGTACCAGGACCTGTTCCACGGCGCCAAGGAGCAGGGCGTGTCCGAACTGGCGATGCTGGGCACGCTGTCCGAGATCAACGGCTTGCTCTCGGCCAAGGAGCTGGCCGCCGACCGCGTGCGCGCCGTCGTCGCGCCGCTCGACGCCGGCGAACACATCGAACTGCGCGTCAACCTGTACGCGCTCGATGGCGGACCGCCCTGGGGCGGGGTGGTGAAGGCGGTCGACCTGGCGGCCGATCTCGGCGCGGAGGTCGACGAACTCTGCGATGCGCTGGGATCGATCGGCATCGACGACGTCTGCACCGCCGACGGCTTCGACCCCGAAGGCCATCCGCAAGGCGCCCAGCCGTATCCCCCGGGCTGATCTGCGCTGCAACGCAACAAAGGGCGCTGCGGCGCTCGTTTTTTAATGCCCCGGCGGGCTGGTGGAGCCCGCCGCAGCCCGGCGCCGCCGCGATTTCCGCGTACCTCACGGCAGAGTATGCCTACACTCTCGATCCTTCCTGCGACTGACCCGCATTTGACCCGGAACCGCATGCCTGGCCCCTTTGCGGGGCTTGCACACGGTAGCGCATGCTTAACGTATGGATGAGTTTTCGTAGTGGATTTCCTTGTATTGGAGTAGGACAGCGACTACAAAGATGCCCGCAGGACACCGGACTCTCCTATGAGGAAATGCTCGACGTTTCCAAGAAGTCCTTTCTGGGAGCTAATGTTGCAATGCATAAATGGAAATCATAGTAATTTTGCATGATACGATGCACCGCTCCGGCATCAAGGGCTGGGTGTGAAGCCTCTCCACCGCCGCATTGAATCGCCCCGGATCCAAGATCAACGAAAGCGCCACAAAGGCGAAAGGAAATCAACATGCCAACCCTGATCGTGTTTTGCCATCTCCGCTGGGACTTCGTCTTCCAGCGCCCCCAGCACCTCATGACCCGGCTGGCTGAGCATTACAACATCCTGTTCGTCGAGGAGCCGATGCACACCGAAGGGCCGGCACGCCTCGAGAAAATGGCCGTCGCGCCGAACATCACGGTACACCGCCCGCATACCCCGATCCAGCAATGGGGCTTCCACGACGACCAGCTGCCGACCCTGCAAAACCTGCTGGCCGACCTCGTACCGGACGGCGAGCGGCCGGTGGTCTGGTTCTACACCCCGATGGCGCTGCCGCTGCTGCAGGGCCTGAACCCATCCATGGTCATCTACGACTGCATGGACGAGCTGGCTGCGTTCAAAAACCCGCCGAAGCAGCTGCTGCAGCGCGAATCGGCCTTGCTCAACATCGCCGACCTGGTCTTCACCGGCGGCCCGAGCCTGTACGAAGCCAAGAAAGACCGCCATGCCAACGCCCACTGCTTCTCGAGCAGCGTCGACGCCAAGCACTTCCGCCAGGCACTCGACAGCGCCATTTCGCATCCCGAGCAGGCCCACATCGCCGGTCCGCGCCTGGGTTTCTACGGCGTGATCGACGAGCGTTTCGATACCGACCTGGTGCGCCAGATGGCCGCCGCCCACCCGGAATGGCAGATCGTGCTGGTCGGCCCGGTGGTCAAGATCGACCCGGCCGAACTGCCGCGCGCCGACAACGTCCACTACATGGGTCAGCGCAACTATGACGAGCTGCCGAAGTTCCTGGCCGGCTGGGACCTGTGCCTGCTGCCGTTCGCCATGAACGACTCGACCAAGTTCATCAGCCCGACCAAGGTGCTCGAGTACATGGCGGCCGAGAAGCCAAGCGTCAGCACCCCGATCACCGACGTGAAGGTGCCTTACGGCGACGTCGTGGCGATTGCCTCGGGCGCCGAGGAGTACATCGCTGCCTGCGAGCGCATGCTCGCCGCCAGCGAGAGCGAGACGGCGAAATTGGTCGAGCGCATGCGCGACATCGTCGCCAACACCTCGTGGGACATGACCGCCAGCCGCATGCATGAGCTGATCAGCACCACTGCGCCAGGCGAAGCCCGCTCGGCTGCCGCCGCCGTGCTCGAAGCCGGCACCGCAGCGCGCGTCAGCCCGCTGCCGGTCGCGCAAAAGACCGCCGCCTGATTTCAGGCGCCCCGCAAACACCCGCCCGGCCGCATGGCCCGGCGGGTTTTTTTACGTTTGTATTGCTGGCTGCGACCGGAAGCAGGGTGGGCACTCCGTGCCCACGCGGTGACGTGTGCATCCCGTGTCCGCTGCAGCGTCGATTCGCTGCGCAGCGTAACGCCTTGGACGATAAGGCAGCACTTTGGGATACACCACTGTGTACGGGCCGTCAGGCGGAATCGCGCGCCTCCACCGGGAATGCGTCCGCGTGGGCATGGATGTGCCCACCCGACAAGGGCAGCGCACCACCCTCGCACCAGAGTCGCGCACAATTGACATTCGGAAGCCTACGGCATACATTGTTTTCTTTACAATTACTCACACATTCCCACGCGCCCTGCGCGACCGACTGACTACCTATCGATGAGTGCTGCCGTCCAACCCCGCATCCTTCTCGTGGACGATCAGCCTGCCAACCTCGCAGTGCTCGAAGCGCTGCTGGCTGGCCTGGACGCCGCGCTCGTCTGCGTCGATTCCGGCGAAGCGGCCCTGCGCGCGCTGCTGGCCGACGCCCAGCACGAGGACAATATCGCCCTGGTGCTGCTCGACGTCGAGATGCCGGCCCTGGACGGCTTCCAGACCGCCGCGCTGATGCGCCAGCACCCGCGCTCGCAATCGGTACCGATCATGTTCATCTCGGCCGGCGACCCGGACGACTTCCCCTTCGAGCAAGCCTATGCCCTGGGCAACGTCGATTATCTCGCCAAGCCGGTCAATGCCCACGTACTGCGCGCCCGGGTCGGGCAATGCCTCGCGCTCTACCACAAGGATGCCGAGCTGGCGCGCTTGCGCGGCGCCCGGACGGCCGAACCGGCGGGGGGACACGCCAGCCGGCTGCGGCTGATCCTCGACAACCTGCACGACTATGCTTTCATCGGCACCGACACCGAGCGCCGCATCACCGAATGGGAGGCGGGGGCGCAGGCGGTGACCGGCTGGAGTGCGCGCGAAGCCTGCGGGCAGATGGCCGACATGATTTTCACGCCGGAAGACCGCGCAGTGGGCCGCCCGGACGAGGAAGCGGCGCGCGCCCGCGCCACCGGCCGTTCGGAAGACAAGCGCTGGCACCTGCGCAAGGGCGGCGGACGCTTTTTTGCCGACGGCATGATGATCGCCCTGCGCGAGAAGGGGCAGCTGCGCGGCTACGCCAAGATCATGCGCGACGCCACCGCCGAGCACGAGGCGGGCGAGCAGCTCGCCGCCAGCGAACGCGCCCTGCAGGAGAGCACCGAGCGCTTTGCCCGCCTGCTCGATTCCTCGGGCGAGGGCATCATCGGGCTCGACGCCGACGGCCGCTGCACCTTCCTCAATG
This sequence comes from Massilia sp., assembly GCA_031398335.1. Taxonomy (GTDB): domain Bacteria; phylum Pseudomonadota; class Gammaproteobacteria; order Burkholderiales; family Burkholderiaceae_D; genus Telluria. The sequence goes on along the minus strand of JANNNC010000218.1, from coordinate 3,722 downwards.
CCGCCGGCGCCGCCTGGCTCGGCTACACGCCCGCCGAACTGGCGGGGGTCGGGGTCCAGGTCCTGCTGCCCGCACCCGGCACAGGCGGCGGCATCGACGAAGCCGCCTTGTTCGATGCCGTGAAGAGCGGCGCCAGCCTGCGCTCGGACCACGCGCGCCTGCTGCGCAAGGACGGCAGCAGCCTGCCGGTGGCCTGCTCGGTGCACCCGATGACGACCGGCGCCAGGCGCGGCGGCGCGGTGCTGACCTTTACCGACATCGGCGCGCGCCAGCAGGCCGGCCTGGAGCGCGAGCGCCTGGTGGCCCAGCTGCGCGCGGCCAACGAACGCATGCGCGACATCTTTTACGAGGCGCCGGCCTTCATGGCGGTGATGCGCGGCGCCGGCATGGTGTTCGAGATGGCCAACGAACGCTTCGCCGACCTGGTCGGGCGCCGCTCGCTGCTCGGCAAACCCCTGCACGCGGCCCTTCCCGAGTTGGCGGGGCAGGGCCTGTTCGAGCTGCTGGAAGCCGTGTACCACACCGGCGAAGCGCATGTGGGCAGCAACGTGCGCCTGCAGCTGCATACCGAGCGCGGGGAACTCGACACCTATTACGTCGACTTCATCTACATGGCCCTGCGCGAGCCGGACGGCCGGGTGTCCGGGGTGCTGATCCACGGGGTCGACGTCACCGAGCGCACCCGCGCCAACCTGCTGGCCGTCGGCCAGCGCGGCGCGCTGGAACTGGCGGTGTCGGATGCGCCGCTGGGCGACGTGCTCGACCTGCTGGCGCGTACCGCCGAGGAATATGCCGACGGCGCCGCGCTGGCCGGCATCCAGCTCGCCGCGCCGGGCAACGTGCTCGCGCACGCGGCCGCGCCCAGCCTGCCGGACGATCTGCGCGCCGCACTCGATGTGCTCGGCATCTCGCCGCTGGGCGGCGCGGGCGGCGCCGCGGCCTGGCGCGCCGAGCCGGTCGACTGCCCCGACATCGCCACCGACCCGCTGTGGGAGCGCTGCCGCGCCGAGGCCATCGACGCCGGCCTGGCCGCCTGCCGCGCGCTGCCGATCCTCTCGCCCGCCGGCGATGTGCTGGGCGCATTCAGCTGGTACTACCGGATCGGTGCGGCGCGCACTTCGCGCGACGACGGGGCGCTGGCATTGCTGGCCAATACCGCCTCGCTGGTGATCGGGCAGCGCGCCGAGGCCGCCGCGCGCCAGGCCGCCGAGGAGCGCTCGCACGCGATTTTGGAAAGCATGACCGACGGCTTCCTGGCGCTCGACGGCGCTTGGCGCATCGGCTACGCGAACGCCGCGGCCGAACGGATCACGGGACTGGACCGCTCGCAACTGATGGGCGACGTATTCTGGGACCTGTTTCGCGGCTGGCAGGGCAGCGCCCACGAACAGGCCTGCCGCCGCTGCGCTTCAAGCCGCAGCGCCACCCGCACCGAAGCGCACATCGCCGCCTGGGGCGGCTGGTACGAGATCAACTGCTTCCCGACGCCAGGCGGCGGCATCGCCCTCTACCTGCGCGACGAGAGCGAGCGGCGCCTGGCGGAGGAAGGCGTGCGCCGGCTGGCGGCGGTGGCCGAGCAATCGTCCGACTTCATCGGCATCTTCGCGCCCAGCGGCGCCGGGGTGTACCTCAATCCCGCCGGCCGCGCGATGGCGGGCATCGGCATCGCGGCCGACATCCGCGGCGCGCGCCTGCTCGACTTTTTCTCCGAGGAGTGCCGCGCGTTCGTGCGCTCCGAGGTGCTGCCGTCCCTGACTGGCGCAGCGCAGAAATGGGAGGGCGAGCTGCGCTTCGCCGCGCGCGAAGCCGGGGATGCCGTGCCGGTCTATTTCAAGGGCTTCGCCGTGCACGGCGCCGACGGCGCCCACCTCGGCCTGGCCACGATCACGCGCGACATCACCGAGCAAAAGCGTGCCGAGGACGAACTGCGCCGCATCGCGGCCGACCTGTCCGAGGCCGACCATCGCAAGAGCGAATTCCTGGCGACGCTGGCGCACGAATTGCGCAATCCGCTGGCGCCGATCCGCACGGGCCTCGACCTGCTGCGCATGACGCCCGCGAATGCGGCTACTGCGGCCGCTACCGCGGCGGCCAGCGCCGGCCGGGTGCACGAGATGATGGACCGCCAGCTCGGCCAGCTGATCCACCTGGTCGACGACCTGCTCGACATCGCACGCATTACGCGCGGACGGATCGAGCTGAAAAGGGAGCCGGTCGACCTGCGCATGGCGGTGTCGATGGCGGTCGAGTCGAGCAGCGCGCTGGTCCAGGCCGGCGCGCACCAGCTGCAGGTGGAGTTGCCCGACGAGCCGCTGCCGCTCGAGGCCGACCTGACACGCCTGGTGCAGGTGCTGTCGAACCTCCTCAATAATGCGGCCAAATACACGCCCGGAGGCGGGCGCATCGGCCTTCGGGCCTGGCGCGAGGGCGCGCAGGCCGTGGTGGCCGTGACCGACAGTGGCATCGGCATTTCGCCGGAATCCATCGGCTCGGTGTTCGAGATGTTCACCCAGGTGCGCAGCAGCCTCGACCGGGCCCAGGGCGGGCTCGGCATCGGGCTGTCCCTGGTGCGCCGGCTGGTCGAGCTGCACGGCGGGCGGGTCCAGGCGTTCAGCGCCGGGCGCGGGCACGGCAGCACCTTCACCGTGCGCCTGCCGCTCAAGCGCGGCGCCGGCGAATTGAAGGATCACGCCGGTGCGCAAGTTGCGGACGCCCCCACGCGCCGCCTGCGGGTACTCGTGGTCGACGACAACCTGGACGCGGCCGAGAGCCTGGCCGCGCTGCTGGGAGCGCTTGGCCACGAGACGCGCATGGCGCACGACGGCCCGTCGGGACTGGCGGCGGCGCGCGCCTTCCGGCCCGACCTGGCCCTGCTCGACATCGGCCTGCCGGGCATGAACGGGCACGAACTGGCGCGCGCGCTGCGCGCCAGCGGCGAGTTGCGCGATGTGACGCTCGTCGCCCTGACGGGCTGGGGCGCTGCCAGCGACATGACGCTGTCGCACCAGGCGGGCTTCGACCAGCACCTGACCAAGCCGGTCAGCCGCGAGGCCCTCGAACAGGCGATCGCCACCGCCATCGAAGGGCGTGCATGAGCACGAATTGACCATGATATGAGCAAATACACGGTTTCCTGCGGCACCCTGGTGCTCAATGCGCTTGGCGAGCTGCTGCTATGCCATGTGACGAACACGGCGGCCTGGGACATCCCGAAAGGCATGCGCGACCCGGGCGAAACCTCGCTCGAGGCGGCGCTGCGCGAAATGCGCGAGGAGGCGGGCGTGTTCTTCGAGGCCGCACGCTTTCGCGACCTCGGCGAATTCGACTACCGGCGCGACAAGCGCCTGCACCTGTTCCGGGTCGATGCCGGGAGCGAGCTCGGGGATTTGTCGCACCTGGCGTGCAGCAGCTATTTTCCGCATCCGACGACGGGCAAGCCGACGCCTGAGATGGATGGCTTTCGCTGGGCGCGGCGGGGCGAGATCAGCCAGCTGTGCTGGCCGCGCATGGGGGCGTTGTTGCTGACGCTGGATTGGTGACCGGGATACGTTCCGCATACGTGAATGCGTCGCCGTTGTAGGGTGGGCACTCTTGAAGTGACCCCACAAAGTTGGACAGTTAAGTCTACGCTGCTGCCAAGTGCTGAGTCCTGAATTGTACAGGGCTCAGCCCGTTTAATCTGAGCTTGATGCGGTCGTGATTGTAGTAGTGGATATAGTCGA
>JANNNC010000186.1:0-11034 GCA_031398335.1 Massilia sp. | reverse complement strand
GTCAAGGCGGTCAAGGCCGCGATTGGCGACGAAGTACCCGTAGGTATCCGTATCTCGCAAGGCAAGGTCAACGACTTCGCGAGCAAGTGGCCGGGCCGTGAAACGGATGCCCAGGTCATCTTCGGTGCGCTCGCCCGTGCCGGCACCGATTTTATCCACGTCACCGAATTCGAGGCCTGGAAGCCGGCGTTCGAGGGCGGCCGCGACAGCTTGATTGCCCTGGCGCGCCGCTATGCACCCGAAGTGACCATCATCGCCAACGGGACCTTGCACAGTATCGAACGTGCCGGGGAAGCCCTGGATCTGGGTGCCGATATTATCGCGCTCGGCCGCGGCGCGCTGGCCAATCCGGACCTGCCGAAGGTGTTCGAGCAGGGCGATCCGGCACGCGGCTTCGATGGTGCGATCCTGGGCCCGATTGCCGACATCAAGCCCAGCGAGCTCGCTTTCAGGAACGGGATGTAAGCGCGCAGGCTCGTTTACACCTTGCGCACGAATTCCGTCTTCAAACTCATGGCCCCGAAGCCTTCGATCTTGCAATCGATGTCGTGGTCGCTGTCGACCAGGCGAATGTTCTTGACCTTGGTGCCTTGCTTGATGACGCCGCCCGAGCCCTTCGGTTTCAGGTCCTTGATGGCGGTGACCGTATCGCCGTCCTGCAGGATGGTGCCGGACGCATCGCGGTAGACGCGCGCGGCTTCCAGGGCGCCGGCTTGCGCCGACCATTCGTGGCCGCATTCGGGACAGACCAATGTCGCGCCATCCTCGTAGGTGAAGGTGGACTGACAGGAGGGGCAGGGTGGCAGGGAGCTCATGGGGAAGGCGGAAAAGAGAAAGGGCGAGTATACCGCCCTGTTCGCCGGCACGCGCCGCCTCGACCGCGGCGTTCAGGGCCAGGATATTCGTCTGGCAGGCGATGCTGTCGATGACGCCGATAATGTCGACGATTTTTTTCGACGCTTCCGTGATCGCATCCATCGTCTCGACCACGCGCCCGACGGTGGCGCCGCCGCGGCCGGCCACGCTCGACGCCGATTGCGCCAGGGCTTTCGCTTCGCGCGCATTGTCCGCATTCTGGCGCACGGTCGCGGTCAGTTCTTCCATCGAGGACGCGGTTTCTTCGAGTGCGGCGGCGTGCAACGCGTCGGCGCGCTTCGAGGATGCCGCCATCGCCTCAAGGAAGAATTTTTCGGCGCCCGGATCGCTCAGCTTGGCCACGGCGAGGGTGCGCGTGGCGTTGACCTCGACCACCGCCAGCCATTCCTGCAGCTGGTCGGCGCGGCGCATGCTGTCGCCGGTCAGGCGCGCGGTGAGCACCTCGGCCGTATTCATCTGCAGGATACCGACGCCGGCCAGCACCAGTATCAGGCTCAGGACCGTACCGAAGCCGGCCAGGAGGCGGGTGCGACTCTTGAAATCATGCAGTTTCATGGTGCGCCTCACCGTGCAGCCAGACATGGCAAAAATGTCAAATTTCCAGAGTTTCCGCGCGGAAACTTGATTCATTCTTGCCCTTTTACTGATTTCGTTGCTTTATTTGCTTCCAACCGAACGATTGGGTGCTTTATGTAGCTACAAGGCAACAGAGGTCGTACGGTCGCTAATATCGTGGCCGGCGAACCTAGTTATTGATCACGTAAATATTCGCTTGAGGAGTAACACCTACAGTGATCATGCAGCCTTATTCCTGCGGCGTGCGCACCAGCTTGCGCACGTCCAGGCCCTGGCCCGACAGGCGCGCCACCAGCGCGTCGTAGGCCGGTTTGCTGACCGTCGGCGTGCGCGACAGGATCCACAGGTATTCGCGCCCCGGTTCGCTGACCGCCGCCAGCCCGTATTCGCGGTCGAGGTCGATGACCCAGTAGTCGCCCCAGACCATCGGCAGGAAGGACAGCAGGGCGGGCGCGAAGCGTACCTTCAGGCGCGGCGAATCGGCCGCGCCCACCTGGCGCGCGACGCCGATGGCGACGTCCGTGCCGCCGTCAAGCAGGCGGCAGCGGTTCTCGACCCGCACCCGGCCGTCGGGCAGGGCGGAATACGTGGCTTTGGTAAAACCGGCGCACTTGCGCTGGAAGCGGTTCGGGAATTTCGCGATCTCGTACCACTCGCCGAGGTAGCGCGGCAGGTCGAGCGCGGGGATGGTCGCCAGGTCGCTGCGCGGGTGCGCCTCGCTGCTGGCTGCCCAGGCCTTCATGCCCAGCAGCACAACGGAGGCCAGCAGCGTCCCCTTGATCAGGGTGGGAGTGAAGCGTTTGTTCATGGTCGTTCCTTGTTCGTCGATAGCGCCATGGTAGGGCGCAACGTCGAACGCGGCCGCACGAATCGCGGCCGTGCACTTGGGGAGCGGGCACGCGGGCGAAAAAAAAACGCCAACCGGGCGGGTTGGCGTCACGGGACGTGATCCCGGTATTGCGTTTATTCTGCGGACTTGGCCTGTGCCGCCTGCAGCTGTTCGCGCAGCTGGTGGACAGGAACCTGGGTGTAGTCCTTGTTGAATTCCTGCTTGATCACCGCCTTGACGTGCGAGTCGAGGTTGTTGCGCAGCGTGCCGAGGAACTGGGGCGAAGCCGAGATCACGAGCGACTGGTAGCGGCCTTCCTGCTGGGCTTTGAGCAGGTAGTGCGACAGGTCTTTCGCAAACAGCTCGGTTTCGTGCTCGGCCGGCGTCTGGTTCGGCTCGTACTGGCTGGTTGGCGCACCCGCGCCAGCGTTGTGCTGTGCTCCGCCTCCCTGCGCGCCGCCGATGGCGTGGCCGCTCTTGCCGGCGGCCAGGGCGCCAATCCGGTCGGTGTTGATGTCCTGGTCGCGCAGGCGCGCGCCGTTGTTGACCATGTCTTCCAATTCTTGCAGTGGTTCTGCTGGACCGTCCTCGGAGAAGAATCGTGCGCGGCCCGCATTGGCCGTGATAATCCAGGTTGTTGGCATGCTACCCCCTGTCAATGATGAAGCGTGAATGATGTTCGATCCCGCAACCAGGCACGATGTGGCCCGGTGCGAGCGCGAACGCAAAAGACTGGCGATCGCATACAGATAAGCCCTGTCAGGGTCGACCCTTGGCGCACACCCGGCATGGGCACTGCGCCCGATCAGCGCGACCAGATCCATCTGCATTCGATCGTCGCGTAAATTGAGTATAGCACCGGGGTTCGCTACCCCGACGCACCCCTTGTGCGCGCCATTTTGCGGGCGTCCTGGGGCAAAATAAGGGCATCCATTCACTACCGGCAGGAGAGCATCGATGACAGGGAAACGCGCCTTCGGAGGCAGGCCATGCAGCGCACGCTGACCGTCGTCGGCCTCGTCATCGCCGCCATCGGCCTGGCCTGGCCCTGGCTGCGCCGCTTGCCCTTCGGCCGCCTGCCGGGCGACATCCACATCGTGCGCGAAGGCTTCAGTTTCAGCTTCCCGATCGTCACCTGCATCGTCGTTTCGATCGTCGTCTCGGTCATCCTCTGGATTTTCCGGCGCTGACGGCGTCCGGCCGCCGCCACGGCGATTGTCGCGGCCCCGCATCGTCCGCCAGATTTTTCGTTTCAGAAATCATTTCTCTAGTTATAATTTTGTTTATATTTTTTATAACAAAATCGGGTGGTAACCATGCATTTCGGACGATCGGCGGCCTTGGCCCTGCTGGCTGCAAGCCTTGCCGCGGCTGGCTGACGCTGACCCCGAATCCCGTCACGCTCACGACCTATGCAAACGAGCCGGTCTCCTTCCAGATCGACGCCATTGCCAGCCGCTCCTTCGACAAGCGCCGGCCGCCCTCGACATCGTCACCCAGCAGGGCGAGGCGCACACCTTCAAGCTCTTCGCCCACCTGGGCACGTTCAGCAAGCCGTTCCAGATGGATCTCGTCGACAGCGGCGGCCTGATCGAAAAAACGTCGATGTACCGCCGCGACGCCTCCACCTCCGCAGCCATGGTGACGACGAAGGCGGCGCTGGCGCCGGGCGTGCACAGCGCGACGCTCGAAGTGCGGGTCTGCGGCGACGACCCACAGGCCTGCCGGTTACCCTTCCCGGGTTTGCCGTGGCGCATTCCCTTGACGGTGACCGTCAAGGCGACCCCGAACCTGAGCACGCTGGCGCCGGTGGCCGGCCTGGCCCCATGGACTGCCTATAACGGCAACGCCGCCCATACCGGCTACGTTCCCGGCACCTTCGATCCTGCGCTGTTCAACCACCGCTGGACGCTGCAGGAAACCCCGAACAGCACGGTCAAACCGCCTGCGATCGGCAGCGACAAGGTGTTCGTGAGCACGGGCGGCAGCCGGGACCAGGCATTCTGGGTGGTCGATGCGGCCAGCGGCGGCGTGCTCCAGAAGCGCGAGCGGCCCTCCTGGAGCGAGACGAGATATGCGGCGACGGTGTTCGACGACATGGTCTACACCAACGGCGGCCCCGAGGACGGACTCGTGAAATTCAACGCGCGCACGGGTGAAGTCGAATGGCGCAACGCCACGCTGGAGCAGGGGTTTTCGTGGGTGCCCGCGGCCGACGTGGAATATGTCTACGCCGATCCCGACCGTCAGCTGCACATGTTCGGCACCATCACCGGCAAGCGCGCGTTCGCCATCGACGTCAAGTCCGGGTCCTTCGATGCCGGGCTGGTGCCGATGCTGGCCGGGCCGGTGGCGCTCGTGCATGGCAATGGCATGCTGACCGCAATCGACCTGCGCGCGGGCGGCAAGCGCTGGGAATCCTCCGCAGGCGGGCAGCCGGCCGTAGCGAACGGCGTCATCTACGCGTTTGTCTCCCACCACGACGTGTCAAGCGTCCATACAACTGCTGCGCTTTCGATAACGCCTGTACTGACAGGCGTTGTGCGACAACCCCAGGCATGGCGATCGGCCTTCCCATTCCTTGGCAGTGCCCGGCTTTTCCATTAGGATCGTTTGATTACATTACTGGAAACACGGAGACAACATGAATCCTACCTTGTGCAGCACCCTGATTGCGGGGCTGTTCGCCGTCGCGGCCCAGACCGGGGCATCCGACGACCATCCGAAGGCATCGGCCGTCGTTGCCGCCGCCGTGTCGGGTGTCGACGTCGCCGCGATCGACAGCGGCGTGCGCGCACAGGACGACTTCTTCCGCTACAGCCAGGGCAAGTGGCTCAAGGACGTCGAGATTCCGTCGGACCGTTCGAGCTGGGGCGCCTTCAACGTCGCCCAGGACAAGGTCGAAGGCCAGATCAGCAGCATCATCGCCGGGGCAGCGCTTGACAAGGGCGCCAGGGCCGGTTCCTCCGCGCAGAAGATGGGCGACTACTACGCCAGCTACGTCGACGAAGCACGCCGCAATGGCATGGGCCTCACACCGCTGGATGCGCAGCGCAAGCGCGTAAAGGCCTTGAAGGACAAGCGCGGCATCGCACAACTGGCGGCGCACTTCTCGCGCATCGGCGCCGGCGCGCCGCTCGACATGAACGTCGGCCAGGACAACCGCGACTCGACCCGCCTGGTCGTCTCGGTCAGCCAGTCGGGCCTGGGGCTGCCGAACCGCGACTACTATCTCGAGGACGACGCGCGCCTGAAGGACATCCGCGACAAGTACCAGGGCCACATCGAGAAGATGCTGGCGCTGGCCGGCCACACCGACGCGGCGAAAGAGGCCGCGCAGATCGTCGCCCTGGAAACGGAGATCGCGCGCGCGCAGTGGAGCGCAGTCGAGAACCGCGATCCGGTCAAGCGCTACAACAAGCGCACGTTTGCGCAGCTGAAGGACCTCATGCCCGGCTTCGACTGGAGCGCCTGGATGAAGGAAACCGGGGCGCATGGCAAGGTCGATTCGCTGATCGTCAGCCAGCCGAGCTACCTGGCCAGCCTGGACAAGCTCATTGCCAGCACGCCGCTCGAGGTCTGGAAGCCCTACTTTGAATTCCGCCTGCTCAGCAGCTACGCGCCCTACCTGTCGAAGCCTTTTGTGGACGAAAGCTTTGCCTTCCGCGGCGCCGTGCTGTCGGGCGCGAAGGAAAACCGGGCGCTCGACAAGCTGGCCATCGCCCAGGTCAACCGCGACCTCTCCGAAATCGTCGGCAAGGTCTATGTCGAGCAGCACTTCCCGGCCGAGCGCAAGCAGCAGGTCGAGGCGATGGTCAGGAATTTCGTGATCGCTTTCCGCGAAGGCATCCAGACCCTCGACTGGATGACCGACGAGACCAAGAAGCAGGCGCAACTGAAGCTGTCGAAAATGAAGGCGAAGATCGGCTACCCGGACAAGTGGCGCGATTATTCGGCCTTGAAAATCGCGCGCAATGACCTGGTCGGCAATGTGATGCGCGCGCGCGAGTTCTCGCACAGTTACGCCATCAACAAGCTGGGCAAGCCGGTCGACCGCGCCGCCTGGAGCATGTCGCCGCAAACCGTCAACGCCTATTACAGCCCGACCCTGAACGAAGTCGTGTTCCCGGCCGCGCGCCTGCAGTATCCGCTCTACGACGCCAACGCCGAACCGGCGGTCAATTACGGCGCGGTCGGCATCTCGATCGGCCACGAGATCAGCCACGCCTTTGACGACAAGGGCTCGCAGTTCGACGGCGACGGCAACCTGCGCAACTGGTGGACATCGGCGGACGCGGAAAAATTCGCCGCGCGCGGCAAGGTGCTGGTGGCCCAGTACGGCGCCTACAGCCCGCTGGCCGGCTACAACGTGAACGGCGAACTGACGCTGGGCGAGAACATCGCCGACAACGCCGGCGCCATCATGGCCAGCCGCGCCTATACGATTTCGCTGAACGGCCAGCCGGCGCCGGTGATCGACGGCTACACCGCCGAACAGCGCCTGTTCATGGGCCTGGCCCAGGCGCGGCGCGGCAAGGCGCGCGACGCGGCGTTGATCTCGCAGGTGAAATCGGACCCGCACTCGCCGTCGGAATTCCGCGTCAACGGCAGCATGCGCAACCACCCGGGCTTCTACGAAGCCTATGGCGTGAAACCGGGCGACAAGATGTACCTGGCGCCGGAGCAGCGTGTGATTTTCTGGTAAGTGCCGCTATTTCCGCACCCCGAACACCTGGGTCCAGTAGACAAAGCCGGGCAGGCGCGCGCGGCTGATGTCGTAGCCCGCGCCCATCTCGGTAAAAGCCGGGTTCATCAGGTTGGCGCAGTGGCCCGGACTCTCGATCCAGCCGGCCACGGCTTCCTTTGCCGAGGTCTGTCCGGCTGCGATGTTTTCCCCGATGAGTTTCCAGCTGTAGCCGGCGCGCGTGGCGCGCGTCGCCACTTCGCTGCCGTCCGACCCCTGGTGCGCGAAGCGCCGGCGCGCCGCCATGTCGCGGCTGTGCGCCAGCGCCGCCGCGCCCAGCGCATCGTCCCAGGCCAGCGCCGCGGCGGCGCCGAAAGCACGCTCGCCGCAGTTGCGCGGAACGGCGCGCGCGGCGTTCACGGCATCGAGGATGTCGCGTCCGGCCACGCTTTGCGCGGGCAGGGTGAGCGGCAACAGCGGCCGGGCCAGCACGATCGTCCATTCATCGCCCTGGCGCGAAGCGCCGATGTCGCTGTAGGCGGTGCTCGAGAGCAGGCTGCAGTAGGGCTGGCGGATCAGGCCCATCACGCCGGCCGCATCCTGCGCGCCGCGGGTGGTGATGATCTCGACCTGGGCCGCGTGGTAGCCGACGCGCTCGAGTTCGACTTCGGGAAAGGCGCCCGCGCCGATGCGCACGCGGCCCAGGGCCGCCTGGCTTTTCAGGGCCGGCGCCGGCGCGGGACGGACGCCGCCGCAGTCGCCGGGAGCGGTGCGCCAGGCGTTGATCAGGGCAACGAGGCGGGTGTCGTTTTGGGCCTGCGCGCTGCCGGCGATGAGCAGGGCGGCAGCGGCGAGCAAGGGCTTGACACTAACACGGAGCATCGGCGGCATGGCAGGAAACAGGTTCGACCACAGCATGCCCGCGTGCCGGGGTGCGCGCGTTTGCGCTTGCCATTGCTGGCAATTATCCGCGGCGGCAGCTCAGGCGCAGCGTTTCGTTTTCACGCGCGACAACCCGTAACGGCTCGCTGTCGCCACAGCGGTAGTCAATGGTCAGGCGCTTCAGGACACGGGGCGACGGGTCGCCGCACAGCCGGTTGTTGACGACGACGACACCGCGATTGCCCTCGACTGAATCACGCACTGCGCGGCGCGCGTCGCAGGTTTTGGCGCCGTGGCCATAGGCCGCTTCCATGATGCGCAGACGGTTCGAATCCGGACCGCGGCCGCGGTCGTCGCGGGCGGCGCGCTGGCCGGCGGCGTAACCGTCGTCGTAACCGCGGCGATACTCAATGCTCTGGGCAAACGCGGAAGAGGAAGCGGCGGTCAGGGCCAGTACGGCGGCGATGCGCATGATGCGTTGGTTAACAGTGGTCATTTTTTTCTCCTGGTTCAGTTATGGGGGAGTCTATGGAAAAGTCTCTATCTGCACTGTACGTACGCCCACACTGTGTCAGCTAAGGTCGATAAAAGCTGTTGGTTTTACTGTAAGTAAAGTTTCAATGTGTAAGCGGAGCCGCTGGTGTCAGATTGTGGCAGGCCGGCCTTTGCTGGGTGCGGCGGCGTAGCCACTGCCGAGCTTGCCGAGCGTCTCATGCGGCGCTCCATCCGCCGCCAGCATTGGCGAAATATCCGGATCGCGCGCAAATTCCTCGGCAAAGAACGACACAAAATGGCTGATCTTCAGCGAAGGCCGGCGCGCCGGCTGGAACACGACGTTCAGCGGCAGCGGCGGCAGCCGGTAGCGCGTCAGGATCGGTTTGACGCGTCCGGCGCGAATGTCGTCGCCATATACCCACTGCGGCGTATAGCAGATGCCCAGGCCCTCGACCACGGCCGCGCGGATCGCCTCGGAACTGTTCGACTGCAGGTGGCCGTTGACGCGCACCGTGTGCCGGGCGCCGTCCTCGTCCTGGAAATTCCATTCGTTCAGGTTGGCCAGGCCCGTGTAGACGATGCACTGGTGCTTGCTGAGCTCATGGGGATGCTGCGGCTCGCCGTACTTCGCCAGATAGTCGTGCGAGGCCAGCGCCGCGCGGTGGGCGGTGCCGATGCGGCGCGCGATCAGGCGGCTGTCTTTCAATTCGCCGACGCGGAAGGCGACGTCGATGCCGCCCACCACCAGGTCGACGAAACTGTCGTCGAGCTGCAGGTCGACTTTCAGCTGCGGGTAGCGTTCAAAAAAGGCGTTCAGGCGCGGCACGATGTGCAGGCGGCCGAACGACACCGGGGCCGCCACACGCAGCACGCCCGAGATCTCGTTTTCGGTGCGCTGGACTTCGACCCGCGCTTCTTCGAGCGTGTCGATCACTTCGCGGCAGCGTTTGTAATAACGCTTGCCCGCTTCGGTGAGGGAATGGCTGCGCGTCGAGCGCACCAGCAGTGTTGCGCCCAGCATGGTTTCCAGCGCCTGCACCTGTTTGCTGATGGCGGACTGCGTGCTGCGCTCCTCGCGCGCGACGGCCGAGAAGTTGCCGGTCTCGACCACCCTTACAAAGGTTTCCATCAAGCGCAAGCGGTCCATATTCGGCTCCCTCCATTCCTGTCAGGAATAAATCATATCATTCGTGCGGCCTACCCGCGTGCGCCAGGAATACCTATAGTGCTTGCTGTAGTGGCCGCCGGCGCTGGCTCCCGATAGCGCAGCGACCGGCGGCCCGGATATTCCAATCTCTCAGACAAGAAACGGATCGACCATGACCAATAAACTCTTTCAGCCCACCCGTATCGGCGACATCGAGGTGGCCAACCGTGTCGTGATGGCGCCGCTGACCCGCAGCCGCGCCGACGAGGCCGCCGGCGACGTGCCGGGCAGCCCGATGAACGTCGAATACTATCGCCAGCGCAGCAACGCGGGCCTGATCATCAGCGAAGGCACCCAGGTCTCGCCGGTCGGCAAGGGCTACATGGCCACGCCCGGCATGTATTCTGACGCGCAAGTCGAAGGCTGGAAGCCGATCACCCAGGCCGTGCACGCTGCCGGCTCGAAGATCGTGGCCCAGATCTGGCACGTCGGCCGCGTGACGCATCCGAACCTGACCGGCGGCGTGCAGCCGATCGCCCCGTCGGCCGTGGCGCCGAACGTGACCGCCTATACCCACGCCGGCAAGGTCGAGGCGCCGGAACCGCGCGCCCTGGCGCTTGAAGAAATCAAGGAGATCGTCGCCGAATACCGGCGCGGCGCGGCCAACGCGATCCGTGCCGGTTTCGACGGCATCGAACTGCACGGCGCCAACGGCTACCTGATCGACCAGTTCCTGCGCGATAGCATCAATGACCGCGACGACGGCTACGGCGGCTCGATCGCCCACCGCACGCGGCTGCTGGTGGAGGTGATGAGCGCCGTCAGCCAGGCCATCGGTGGCGGCCGCACGGGGCTGCGGTTGTCGCCGGTGACGCCGTCCAACGACGCCGGGCTCGACAGCGACCCGGGGGCGCTGATGAAACACGCGGTCGAGCGCCTGGCACCGCTGCGTCTGGCCTACCTGCACCTGATCGAAGGCCAGACCGGCGGCGCACGCGACATCGCGCCCTTCGACTATGCGGCGCTGCGCCAGTCCTTCGACGGTGCCTGCATGGTCAACAACGGCTACACGCGCGACATGGCGCTGCTGGCCGTGGCCAGCGGCGCGGCCGACCTCGTGGCTTTTGGCAAGGCCTTCATCGCCAACCCCGACCTGGGCCGGCGCCTGCGCGAGGGCGCGCCGCTGAACGTGCCCGACGTCAAGACCTTCTACGGCGGGGGCGCGGCCGGCTACACCGACTATCCGACGCTGGACGTCGCCACCGCCTGAGCCCGGTTTCAGCGTCTCGGGCCTGAACGGGGCTTGAACAGCTCGTGCAGGTTGACCTCGCGCGGGCCAGGCCGCCGTGGTGCACCCGATCGGCCTGCTCGTCGCCGGCCAGGCCGAGCGGCCCTACTTCCACGGGGCCGTCGACCGGCGACTTGGCGATGGCGCTCAGCGCCAGCTGGTTGCCAAAGCGCACCTGGCGGGAGCAGCCGGAGCAGACGTGAAGAATCTTCATGGAGCGGGGCCAAGTGGTTCAACAGCGCAGGCCATTGCCGGCC
>JANNNC010000162.1:0-30695 GCA_031398335.1 Massilia sp. | reverse complement strand
ATTAAAATAACTTTTGGGGAATAAAAATGACGACTGGCACTGTTAAGTGGTTCAACGATGCAAAAGGTTTTGGTTTCATCACGCCTGACGGCGGCGGTGAAGACCTGTTCGCGCACTTCTCGGCAATCAACGCCCCCGGCTTCAAGTCGCTGGCTGAGAATCAGCGCGTGAGCTTCGAGATTACCACTGGCCCGAAGGGCAAACAGGCTGCCAACATCCAGCCGCAGTGATGTTCGAACTGCGTGGCCTTCGGGTGACGCGGCTTGATCAATAGAAAAGCGCCCTTCGGGGCGCTTTTTTTTATGGGCGATTTGAAAGAAAGCCGGCACGTGTTCGTGGCGCTGTGCGTGGGACGGTATTGGTTTATTTAATCCGCGTGGGCACGGAGTGCCCGCTGAACCCATCATTGAGACCATTGACCTCAATGACCCCTACGGTCACCATTGTCGGCGAGATCATACGAAAACCCGGATACATAACGCATCTCGTGGGTGGGCACTCCGTCCCCACGCGGATCATGCGGACCAATAATGGTGCGCCGACGGGCCTTGCGGCCCTCATGCAATTTAATGGCTATGGCCGCTTCCGCAGACGCCACCGCGCACCAAGGCGCCCGGCAATACCGTGCCGGTCTCGCGCCCGTTATCGCCCGCGAAGCCGGCCGCATGCAGGCGCGCCACATAATCCTGCCACAGCGCGCCCTGCTCGCTACCCAGCTTGTACAGGTAATCCCAGGTAAAAATCCCGCTCTCGTGGCCATCGGTGAACAG
The DNA here is from genome assembly GCA_031398335.1 of Massilia sp. Classification (GTDB taxonomy): domain Bacteria; phylum Pseudomonadota; class Gammaproteobacteria; order Burkholderiales; family Burkholderiaceae_D; genus Telluria. The sequence goes on along the minus strand of JANNNC010000162.1, from coordinate 29,925 downwards.
CGGCTTGACGGCGTAATTCCCGACCGGCTCGACACCCGTGATGCCGACGTCGCGTTTGCCCACTTGCAGGGTTTCCTGGCCCGGGCCGTGGCCCTTCACTTCGGCCGAGGGCGAGTAGACGCGCATCAGTTCGAAGGGAATCGAGAAGGCGCTGCCGTCATCGAAAGCGATATCGAGCAGGCGGGACTTCTGGTGGACGGTCAGTTCGGTTGGAATCGGCATGGCTGATCTTATTTAGTGGTTCATGCGCCGCGCGATGGCGTCGGCAAGTTGCGGCAACAGGGCACGGCGCGCCTCGAGCACGCCGGCTTTCGGCTCGCGCACGGCCGCTGCCCACACGGGCGCCGGGAAGTGCGCGTCGTCAGTGTAGCGCGGGATGACGTGCCAGTGCAGGTGCGGCACGACGTTGCCCAGGCTGGCGACGTTGATTTTATCGGGCAGCATCGTTTCGCGCACCGCCTGCTCGACCTGGTAGACCGCCTCGTTCAGCAGTAGGCGGTCTTCATGGGCCAGGTCGCTCATCTCGCGTACGTGGTCGCGCCAGATGACGCGGCAAAAGCCCGGATAGTTGGCCTCGTCGGCCAGGATCACCGAAAACTTTTCGTTCGCGTGCACGGTCGACGCGGCGAACTGGCACAGCTCGCAACCCTGGACAATGGTCATACCAGCACCCGCTCGATGCCGCCGTTGTTGGCGCGCGCCACGTAATCGGGCAGCCAGTTCTCGCCCAGCAGGTGCTTCGCGATCTCGACCACGATGTAATCGGCCGAGGTATTCGCGTCGCCGTCGTAGCGCGACAGGCCCTGCAGGCAGGACGGGCAGCTGGTCAGCACTTTTACCTCACCCTGGAAGCCGTCTTCGCGCAGTTTCGCCGCACCCTTCTCGACTTCGCTCTCCTTGCGGTAGCGGACCTGGGTCGCGATGTCCGGGCGCGTCACGGCAAAGGTACCCGACTCGCCGCAGCAGCGGTCGTTCTTCTCGATCTTGACATTGTCGACGGTCGAGACCAGCGCGTTGACGGTCTTGATCGAATCCTGCATCTTCATCGGCGTGTGACAAGGGTCGTGGTACATGTAGCGCGTGCCTTCGACGCCTTCGAGCTTCACGCCCTTCTCGAGCAGGTATTCGTGGATGTCCATGATGCGGCAACCCGGGAAGATCTTGTCGAACTCGTAGGTCGCGAGCTGGTCGTAGCAGGTGCCGCACGAGACCAGCACCGTCTTGATGTCGAGGTAGTTCAGGGTATTCGCCATGCGGTGGAACAGCACGCGGTTATCCGTCATCATCTTGTCGGCCTTGTCGTACTGGCCGGCGCCGCGTTGCGGATAGCCGCAGCACAGGTAACCCGGCGGCAGCACGGTCTGCACGCCCACTTCCCACAGCATCGCCTGGGTTGCGAGACCCACCTGCGAGAACAGGCGCTCGGAGCCGCAGCCCGGGAAGTAGAACACCGCTTCGCTGTCGGCGTTGGTCGCTTTCGGATTGCGGATGATCGGGATGACCTTGTCGTCCTCGATGTCGAGCAGCGCGCGCGCCGTCTTCTTCGGCAGGTTCCCCGGCATCTTCTTGTTGATGAAGTGGATGACCTGCTCGCGCACCGGCGCCTTGCCGGTGGTCGGCGGCGGCGCGGCGGTCTGCACCTTCGCGAATTTTTTCAGGATGGTGTTACCCAGGCGCTGGGCCTTGAAGCCGACGCCGACCATCGCCTTGCGGGTGGCGTTGATCGTGGTCGGATCGGTCGCGTTCAGGAAGAACATCGCCGCGCGGTTGGCCGGCTTGAAGCTGCGCTTGTCCATCTTGCGCAGCAGGTTACGCATGTTCATCGAGACGTCGCCGAAGTCGATGTCGACCGGGCAAGGCGTGAGGCATTTGTGGCACACGGTGCAGTGGTCGGCGACGTCCTCGAACTCTTCCCAGTGGCGGATCGATACGCCGCGCCGGGTCTGCTCTTCGTAGAGGAAGGCTTCGATCAGGGCCGAGGTGGCGAGGATCTTGTCGCGCGGCGAATACAGCAGGTTCGCTTGCGGCACGTGGGTGGTGCAGACCGGCTTGCATTTGCCGCAGCGCAGGCAGTCCTTGATCGAATTGGCGATCTCGCCGATATCGCTCTGCTGCATGATCAGCGACTCGTGGCCCATCAGCCCAAAAGAAGGCGTGTAGGCGTTGCGCAAGTCGGCATGCGCATCTTTCAAGTTCAGCAGCTTGCCCTTGTTAAAACGGCCTTCCGGGTCGACCCGCAATTTATAGTCGCGGAACTCCTGGATCTCGTCGTCCTTCAGGAATTCCAGTTTTGTGATGCCGATGCCGTGTTCGCCCGAGATCACGCCGTCGAGCGAGCGCGCCAGCTTCATGATGCGCTCGACGGCTTTGTGCGCGTCCTGCAGCATCGCGTAGTCGTCCGAGTTCACCGGCAGGTTGGTGTGCACGTTGCCGTCGCCGGCGTGCATGTGCAGCGCCACGAACACGCGCGAGCGCAAGACGCGCTTGTGGATCGCGACGGTCTCGTCGAGGATGCACTTATACGCGGCGCCGTTGAAAATCTGGCGCAGCGGCGCGCGCAGGTCCTGTTTCCAGGAGACGCGCAGCATGTGGTCCTGCACCACGTCGAACAGGGTGGCGTCCGGCTGGTTGCCGATGCGCAGATCGAAGGCGCTGGACAGGTGACCCAGGCCGAGTTCATCGAGCTTGTGGTGGACGTCGACCAGCTTCTGGTCCAGGTTCGCCAGCACATAGCTCCAGCGCGCCTGCACGGCGTCGACCAGGGCCACGGCCTGCTGCGGACGGTCGCCCATGATCTCGTCGCGCGCGACGCTGTCGCCGTTGCTGGCGTCGTCGCTCTTTTCCAGCGGCAGGTGGCCGCCCGACAGGTAGGTGCGCAGTTCGCCGGCCAGCTGCAGCTTGTTCTTGATCGACAGCTCGACGTTGATGCGCTCGATGCCGTCGGTGTATTCGCCCATCCGGTTCAATGGAATGACGACGTCTTCATTGATTTTAAAAGCGTTGGTGTGGCGGGCAATGGCCGCGGTACGGGCGCGATCGAGCCAGAATTTTTTACGCGCTTCGGCGCTGACGGCGACAAAACCTTCGCCGACGCGCGTGTTTGCGATGCGCACCACTTCCGAGGCGGCGATGGCGACGGCATTCTCGTCGTCGCCGACGATGTCGCCGAACAGCGCCATTTTAGGCAGCGTGCCGCGTTTCGATTTGGTGGCATACCCCACCGCGCGCAGGTAGCGCTCGTCGAGGTGCTCGAGGCCCGCCAGGCGCAGGGTCTCGAATTCCGGCTTGCCGCTTTTCGGCAGGCCATCGAGGTAATCCTTGATCTCGACGATCGACGGGATCGCATCGCGCGCCTGGCCGAAGAATTCGAGCGCCACGGTGCGCGTAAACTTCGGCATCTTGTGCAGGATCCAGCGGCCGGACGTGATCAAACCGTCGGTGCCCTCTTTCTGGATACCCGGCAGGCCGGAAAGGAATTTGTCGGTGACGTCCTTCCCTAAACCCTCCTTGCGGAACTTGCGGCCCTCGATGGTCAGCGTCTCGGTGCGGAAAGGTGCGCCTTTCGGGGCGCCCTTGGTCGCCGGATGCGTCCATTCGAGCTTGAAGACAGCGGTCGGCGCGTCGTGAATTTTAGAGAGGTTGTGGTCGATGCGCGTGACGTCGAGCCAGTCGCCGTTCGGGTCGACCATGCGCCACGAAGCCAGGTTGTCGAGCGCCGTGCCCCACAACACGGCCTTCTTGCCGCCCGCGTTCATGGCGATGTTCCCGCCGATGCAGGACGCGTGCGCCGAGGTCGGGTCGACCGCGAACACGAAGCCGGCCTGCTCGGCCGCCTGCGAGACGCGCTGGGTGACGACGCCGGCGCCGGTGTAGATGGTCGCGTAATCGCGGTCCAAGCCCGGCAGGCGCGTCATTTCGACTTCGCCCATGCCGATCAGTTTTTCGGTATTGATCACGGCCGACATGGCGGTGAGGGGAATCGCGCCGCCCGTATAGCCGGTGCCGCCGCCGCGCGGGATGATGGTCAGCCCGAGTTCGATGCAGCCCTTGACCAGGCCGGCCATCTCTTCTTCGCTGTCCGGCACCAGCACCAGGAACGGGTATTCGACGCGCCAGTCGGTGGCGTCGGACACGTGCGAGACGCGGTGCATGCCGTCGAAGCGGATGTTGCGCTTATCCGTGTAGGCGCCGAGCACGCTGCGCGCTTTTTTACGCAGGTCGTACATCTCGCGGAACTCGCGGCCGAAATCGTCGACGGCCTGGGTTGCCGCGGCCAGCAACTGTTCGACGGCGCTGCTGCGCGCGGCGACCGTCGCCGCGTCGCCGCCGTCGCCCGTATCGACCGTCAGGCGGCGTTTATCCACTTCGGCCAGGCGGTGATGCAGCGCGTCGATCAGCTTTTGCCGGCGTTTCGGGTTGTCCAGCATGTCGTCCTGCAGGTACGGGTTGCGCCGTACCACCCAGATGTCGCCCAGCACCTCGTACAGCATGCGCGCGGAGCGGCCCGTCTGGCGCGCGCCGCGCAGCTGGTCGAGCAGCTGCCAGGACGCTTCGCCAAGCAGGCGGATCACGATTTCGCGGTCCGAAAACGAGGTGTAGTTATAAGGAATTTCGCGCAGGCGCGCCGGAGCGTTATCGGCGAGCAGGGTCTGGATGTGTACTGGGGCGTTCATGGATGATCGACGTTTGGACTGGCCCGAAGGACAACCATTCTAGCTGATTGCGTCGCACAACGCTGGGCCGGGAGAATTTCCGGTTAGGCTCCCAAGCAACAAAATATGCAGTGGAGGCATTCCATGCAAATTACGTTCGCAAAAAATGCCGTACAGGCACAGAAAATCTGCCTGGAGGCAAGTCCATCCGAATCGGATGGTGTTTGCGACTCAGCCGGTAAAGCGTGTGATCATCTCGCCCAAGTTGCGCCAGAAGTCGTCCGGCACATACAGCAGCACCAGCGTCATCGTCAGGTAGCGCCCGAACTTGCCGATCATCATGTACATCACGCTCGGCCAGAATGGTAAGTGGAGCCAGCCGGCCAGCGTGCAGAGCGGGTCGCCGATGCCCGGCAGCCAGGACAGCAGCATGGTCTTGGCGCCGTATTTCGCCAGCCAGCCGAACCAGCGGCTCTGGCGTTCGCGTGCAAATGCGATTTTCGCGCGGTAGCCGAGCAGGTAGTCGACCGCGCCGCCCAGGGTATTGCCGATGGTGGCGACGATGATCGCCGGCCAGAACATGGTCTCGTTGGCTTTCACGACCGCGAACACGGCCGGCTCGGAGCCGAGCGGGACCAGGGTGGCGGAGACAAAGGAGATGAGAAAGACCGACGTGAGCCCGACTGTGGGTGCGGCGAGGACCTTGAGCAGCCAGAGGACAGCGGTTTCGATCATCGGTGAGGGTTCGGTTGTAGAAGACGTCCATTATAATGACGAAAACTCAATGCACCGACACGATACGCCGGACCTGCCACCCGGGACCGCGTACCGCACTGCAGCCCAGGTCATCGCCAAGGTTGACAGTCTCACGTCACAGGAACCAGGACACTGGCCACACACTCTCCTTTTCCCGACCATGACCATCGACTACCTCAAGAAAATCCTGACCGCCCGCGTCTACGACGTGGCCGTGGAAACGCCGCTCGAACTGGCGCCGACCCTGTCGCAGCGCTTCGGCAACCGCATCTATTTCAAGCGCGAAGACATGCAGAGCGTGTTCAGTTTTAAACTGCGCGGCGCTTACAACAAGATGGCGCACCTGTCCGCGGAAGCCCTGAACCGCGGCGTGATCTGCGCCTCGGCCGGCAACCACGCGCAAGGCGTGGCCCTGTCCGCCGAGCGCCTCGGCTGCCGCGCGCTGATCGTGATGCCGACCACGACGCCGCAAGTGAAAATCGACGCGGTCAAGGCGCGCGGCGGCAATGCGGTGGAGGTCGTGCTGCACGGCGACTCGTACACCGACGCCTACAACCACGCATTGACCCTCGAGCGCGAGCAGAAGCTGAGCTTCGTGCACCCCTTCGATGATCCGGACGTGATCGCCGGCCAGGGCACGATCGGCATGGAGATCCTGCGCCAGCACTCCGGCCCGATCCACGCAATTTTTATTGCCGTCGGCGGCGGCGGCCTGATCTCGGGCATCGGCGCCTACGTCAAAGCCGTGCGGCCGGACATCCGCATCATCGGCGTGCAGTCGATCGACTCGGATGCGATGGCGAAAAGTCTCAAGGCCGGCGAGCGCGTCACGCTGCCGGACGTCGGCTTGTTCTCGGACGGCACCGCCGTGCGCCTGGTCGGCGAAGAGACCTTCCGCGTGGCGCAGCAGGTGGTCGACGAGATCATCCTGGTCGACACCGATGCCATCTGCGCCGCGATCCAGGACGTGTTCCAGGACACGCGCTCGATCCTGGAACCGGCCGGCGCGCTCGCCATCGCCGGCGCCAAGGCCTATGTCGAACGCTCCCAAATGGCGCGCCAGCCGGTCAGGAACGAAACGCTGGTGGCGGTCGCCTGCGGCGCCAACATGAACTTCGATCGCCTGCGTTTCGTGGCCGAGCGCGCGGAACTGGGCGAAGCGCGCGAGGCCGTGTTCGCGGTGACGATTCCCGAGCAGCGCGGCAGTTTCCGGCGTTTTTGTGCGCTGGTCGGCCCGCGCAACGTCACCGAATTTACCTACCGCATCAGCGACGCGCGCCAGGCGCACATTTTCGTCGGCGTGCAGGTGGGCAGCCGCGGCGAGTCGGGCCTGCTGGCCCATACCTTCGAGCAGCACGACTTCCCCACGCTCGACCTGACCCACGACGAACTGGCCAAGCTCCACATCCGCCACCTGGTCGGCGGCAAGAGCGCGCTGGCGCAGGACGAGCTGCTGTACCGCTTCGAATTCCCCGAGCGCCCGGGCGCCCTGATGCGCTTCCTGGACAGCATGGCGCCGAACTGGAACATCTCGCTGTTTCACTATCGGAACCAGGGCGGGGACGTCGGCCGCATCCTGGTCGGCCTGCAGGTGCCGGCGGGCGAGATGGATGCGTTCCGCGAGTTCCTGGCAACGCTGGGGTACCGCTATTGGGATGAGACGGCCAATCCGGTATATAAGCTGTTCTTGTAATTCGTTTAACCGTTAGGGTGGTCATCTGGCACGGTATCTGGCATACCCGCAGGGTGGTCGGCTCCACCCGGCAATATGAACAGGCGCGGCATATGCGCCGCCCACGCGTTCAACACATGTTGGAATTGTCGCGAGGTTTCAGGAGCGGGTTGAACTTCGCGCCGCTTGATCCGTGCGTTGAACGCTGGGCGGCGCTGCGTTGCCTATGTTCAAATAATCGGGTGTAGCCGCCCAGCCTAGCGCGCAAGCGACCCCGGAAAGGTGTACGATACGCCGCTTTGCCGCCGCCGGGCCGGCATCGATTGCGACGCATTATCCCCTGTCGCGCAGCGCCGGCGCATCGAGATCCCATCATGAACAATACCCCCGATCAATCGCCACTTGGCAAATCCTCCGCCTACCAGACCCAGTACGCGCCGGAGTTGCTGTTCCCGATTGCGCGCCAGCAAAAGCGCGACGAACTGGCCATCACGGGTACGCTACCCTTCTTCGGCCTCGACATCTGGAACGCCTACGAATTGTCGTGGCTGAACATGCGCGGCAAACCGCAAGTGGCGATCGCCACCATCAGCGCGCCGGCCGATTCGCCGAACATCGTCGAATCGAAGTCGTTCAAGCTGTACCTGAATTCCTTCAACCAGACGCGCGTGGCCGGCATCGAGGCCTTGCAGGCGCTGCTGCGCGAAGACTTGTCGAATGCCTTCGGCGCGCCGGTCCACATCGCCATCGTTGAACCGGAAAACTTCGGCAAGCTGAAAATGGGCGAGCTCGAGGGCCTGTCGCTCGACCGCATGGACATCGAGGTCGACGATTATTCGCCGGCGCCGCACCTGTTGAGGGCCAATTTCAACGAAGCGCCGGTCGAGGAAACCCTGGTGTCGAACCTGCTGAAATCGAATTGTTTGGTGACCGGCCAGCCGGACTGGGGCAGCGTGCAGATCGACTACGTCGGTCCGCAAATCGACCAGGAAGGCTTGCTGCGCTACCTGATTGGTTTCCGCGAGCACAACGAATTTCACGAACAATGTGTCGAGCGCATCTTTGTCGACATCCTGCGCCAGTGCAAACCGACCAAGCTGTCGGTGTATGCGCGGTATACGCGTCGTGGCGGCCTTGACATCAATCCGTGGCGGGCAAACTTCAGCACGGGACGCCCGCCCAACCTGCGCGGCGCGCGCCAGTAACCGGCGTCACTGCGCAGGCGTTGTTGAGCTGTACCGTTCCAGCCACATCAACTGACGAAAAAACAACACTGAGCGCCGGCTGACGATATGCTCAATTTTTAAGCAAACACGGGGAATGCACGGCGAATACGCCCTATGTCCCCCGTTTCATCCAGAGGGCAGTGATTTTCGTTAGCGAAATTGCGGGAACTCTTGTGGAAGCGCAAACAGCGCTCACGACACTGCCGGCCAGGGGTCGAAATGTGGCGGCGACAGGCGTAGGATTTCGACGCGAAATCGAATTACAGCGCCCGGAAACAGGCCTATAATTCCGCTCCGCAAGTCGGCCGCCGTGCCGTAATATGAAAAGCGTGAAATGACCAACCTCAGCAAAATTCTTTCTCTCGAAAACGTCCAGCTCGACATCGAAGTGTCGAGCAAAAAGCGCGCCTTTGAACAGGCCGGCTTGATTTTCGAGAACAACTGCGGGATCGCACGTTCGACCGTCTCGGAAAACCTGTTCGCGCGCGAGCGCCTCGGTTCCACGGGCCTGGGCCACGGCGTCGCGGTGCCGCACGGGCGCATCAAGGGCAGCAAGAGCCTGAAGCAGCCGATCGCCGCCTTCGTGCGCCTGAAGGCGCCGATCCCGTTCGAGTCGCCCGACGGCCAGCCGGTCAGCCTGCTGTTCTTCCTCTTGATTCCGGACCATGTGACCCAGCAGCACCTGGAAATCCTGTCGGAAATTGCCGAGCTGTTCTCGGACGAAGCAATCCGCACCGCGCTGGCCACCGACCTTGACCCGCGTTCGATCCACGAACGAATTATCAACTGGCAACCTAGCTTGCAGGCCTTGGGTTAAACTCGGGGGAGTCCCTCCCCCACCCTGAGTTTTTTCTTATTCTTGCCATGCTGCAGACTCCGCTTACTATCCAACGGCTGTACGACGATAACCGCGACAGCCTGCAACTGGGCTGGTTCGCCGGCTTTCCTGGCGGCGAACGGCTGATCTCGGGCGACGTCGCCTCGGCCGCCGACCAGGTCGGCCACCTGAACCTGATCCACCCGGGCCGCATCCAGGTCTTCGGGCACCAGGAACTCAATTACTACCACCGCCTGAAATCGAGTTCGCGCAGCCACGTGATTGGCGAACTGATCGGCGGCGGCCCGCCGGCGCTGATCATCGCGCAGGGCCTGGAAACCCCGCCCGACATCCTCGCCATCTGCGACGAGCAGAACATCCCGCTGTTTTCCACGCCCTTGCCGGCGGCCCAGGTGATCGACTTCCTGCGCGTCTACCTGTCCAAGAAACTTGCCAACCGCGTGATCATGCACGGCGTCTTCATGGACGTGCTCGGCGTCGGCGTGCTGATTACCGGCGATTCGGGACTCGGCAAGAGCGAGCTCGGCCTTGAGCTGATCTCGCGCTCGCACGGTTTAGTCGCCGACGACGCCGTCGAATTCTCGCGCATCGCCCCGAACATGATCGAAGGCCGCTGCCCGCCGCTGTTGCAGAACCTGCTGGAAGTGCGCGGCCTGGGCCTGCTCGACATCAAGGCGATCTTCGGCGAGACGGCGGTGCGGCGCAAGATGCGGCTCAAGTTGATCGTGCACCTGGTCAAGCGTGGCGTACTCGACGAAGAAGTCGAGCGCCTGCCATTCCACTTCCCGACCGAAGAGGTGCTGGGACTGCCGATCCGCAAGGTCGTCATCCCGGTCGCGGCCGGCCGCAACATCGCGGTGCTGCTCGAGGCCGCGGTGAGGAATACGATCCTGCAGCTGCGCGGGATCGATACGCTGCAGGAGTTCATGGAGCGGCAACGGCAGGCGATGAGCGCGGATTGAATTGCCGGCACAGTTCGTAGGGTGGGCAGCGCCGCTGCTACATCCCTGCACTCCCCCCTGTGGGGACAAGGAACGCGCTGTTGCGGTATCATCGCAATATGCACATTGTTCTCATCACCGGTATTTCCGGCTCGGGTAAATCGGTTGCCCTGAATGTCCTGGAAGACGCGGGTTACTACTGCGTCGACAACCTGCCGCCGCCACTGCTGCCGCAGCTGGTCAAGACGGTGTCCACGGGTACGGCCAAGCTCGCGGTCTCGGTCGATGCGCGCAGCGCCGAATCGCTGGCCGGGCTGCCGCTCACGGTGCGCACGCTGAAGGAAGAAGGCCACCAGGTCAAGGTCTTGTTCCTCACGTCGAGCACCCATTCGCTGGTCGCGCGTTTTTCCGAAACGCGGCGCAGCCACCCGCTGTCGCACACCCTGCTGCCGGGCGAAAACCCGGCCTCGCGCCGTACCCTGATCGAGTGCATTGCCGAGGAGCGCGAGCGCCTCGGCGCGATCGAGCAGCTCGGGCACGTGATCGACACCTCGGAAGCGTCGGCCAACAAGCTGCGCGCCTGGATCAAGGAGCTGGCCGAGGTCCAGCATGCGCCGCTGACGCTGTTCTTTGAATCCTTCGCCTTCAAGGTCGGCGTGCCGCTCGACGCCGATTTCGTGTTCGACGTGCGCGCCATCCCGAATCCGTATTACGACCTGTCCCTGCGCCCGCTGACCGGCAAGGACGCGCCCGTGATCGCCTTCCTCGACGCCCAGCCGAGCGCCACCGAGATGCTGAACGATATCTGCAAATTCGTGGAAAAGTGGCTGCCCTCGTTCAAGACCGACAACCGCAGCTACCTGACGGTGGCCGTGGGCTGTACCGGCGGGCAGCATCGTTCGGTGTACATGGCCGAGCGCCTGGCGGCGTATTTCAACGACAGCGAGCGCGTGGTGTTGCGGCATCGCGAGCAGTCGTGAGTGGCGGCAGGCTGTTGTAGGGGGGCACTTCAGGAGTGCCCACCCTGCGATTTTGCGTGACGTTTCAGCCGGTTTCAATCCAGATGCCGCAGCGGATGCGCGTGATCGGGCCACACCGGTTCAAAGAACCGTTCGACCATTTCCGGCGTCACCTCACCCAGCGTCGGCGGATTCCAGGCAGGCGCATTGTCCTTGTCGATCACCAGCGCGCGCACGCCCTCCAGCACTTCCCCATGCTCGAAATTGCGGCGCACGAGCGAGCGCTCCATGCGCAGGCAGTCGGCCACGTTCATCGATGCGCCGCGCAGCAGCATCTCGCGCGTCACGCACATCATCAGGGGCGAACGCTGGCGCAGCGCCCCCAAGGCCTTTTGCGCAAAGGCGCTGTCGTCGCCCTCCAACGCAGCCATGATCGCAGCCACCGGGCCGGCGCCGAAGTGCAGGTCGATCGCGCCACGCTGCGCTTCCAGCACACTGTCTCCGGCATCCGCGGCAAAGCGCGCACCAAGGGCGCGGATGGCATCGACGAGCTGCGCACCGGGCGTGTCCTCGATCAGCGCATTCAACTCGCCCAATTGCGCGCCCGGCACGAATACGTCGGCCAGGCCCACATACAGCGCGTCGGCCGCGCCGATGGTCAGACCCGTCAAGCCCAGGTAGTTGCCGATCTGCCCCGGCGCGTGCGACAGGAAATGGCTGCCGCCGACGTCCGGGAACAGGCCGATGTTCACTTCGGGCATGGCCATTTTCGTGCGCTCGGTAACGATGCGCAGGCCCGTGTCGGGGCCGCCCTGGGCGATGCCCATGCCGCCGCCCATCACGACGCCGTCCATGATCGAGATATACGGCTTCGGATAGAAGTGGATCAGGTGATTCAGCGCGTATTCCTCGGTGAAGAAATCCTCCAATAGCGCGCTGCCCCCGGTCGGCGTGGCGTGGCCGGCTTCGTGGAAGAAGCGGATGTCGCCGCCGGCGCACAGGGCTTTTTCGCTGCTGCTGGTAAGCACCACGGCATCGACCGCAGCGTCGTCGCGCCAGGCCAGCAGGATGGCGCTCAAGCGGCGCACCATCGCCAGCGAGAGGGAATTCAAGGCTTTCGGACGGTCGAGGGACATCACGCCGGTGCCGTTGGCAACGCGGGTCAGGACATGGTCGGTCATGGCGAATAGGGTTGTAGGAAAGACAGGTATTTTACCGAAGCGCGGGCAGCGCGGGCACATTCTCGGAGGCCCATTGAAAAGGGCGCCTTCCGGCGCCCTCGTTCAGACGGTGCTCAATGCTGAGAATTACATCGCAGCAGCAGCCTCTCCGCCTTCAGGACGGCGCTTCAGCGCCTCGCGACCATGGTCTTGCATGATCGACTTGTATTTCATGACCTGGCGGTCGAGCCTGTCCATCAACAGGTCGATGGCGGCGTACAAATCTTGCGCCACACTCTCCACGTGCACGGTCTTGCCGGACATTCGCAAATTGATCTCGGCTTTCTGTCGTTTGTCTTTTTCGGTGAGGTTGTCGATCGCGAGGATCACGTGGGAATCGATCACTTGATCGAAATGGCGGGTGATGCGTTCAAGCTTGTTCTGTACGTATTCACGAATGGCGGGGGTGACGTCGAGGTGGTGGCCACTGATGGTGAGATTCATACACACTCCTTTGATGAATGCGCGGACGCCGCTATTGCGCCTGGGACGCGTGGGTGCCGCTGTTACAAGGATTTGCGGAGACTGACGGGAGGTATCTTGAGTGCCTCGCGGTATTTTGCAACCGTGCGGCGCGCAATGACCATGCCTTGTTCACCGAGCATTTCCGCGATCTTGCTATCGGATAATGGATTCTTTGGGTCCTCTGCTCCTGTCAGCTGCGCAATAAGCGCCCGTATCGCCGTTGACGATGCCTCGCCCCCCGCTTCGGTGGCGACATGGCTTCCGAAGAAATACTTCAGCTCAAACATGCCGTGCGGGGTCAGCATGAATTTTTGAGTTGTTACACGAGAAATCGTGCTCTCGTGCAGACCCAGTGTATCAGCTATCTCACGAAGCACAAGGGGACGCATGGCAACCGCGCCATGGCTGAAAAAGTTGCGCTGGCGCTCCACAATTGCCTGTGAAACACGCAGGATCGTGTCGAAGCGCTGGCGCATATTTTTAATCAGCCACTTCGCTTCCTGCAACTGCGCGCTCATCTGGCCTTCGCCTTTCCCCCCTTTGAGCAAGGTGGCGTAGACGTTGTTCACGCGCAGGCGCGGCATCACTTCGTTGTTCAGCGTGACGCTCCAGCCGCCCTTCGTCTTGCGGACAATAACGTCCGGAACGACGAAGTCCGAGACGGTCGATGCGAAGGCCGCGCCGGGGTGCGGATTGCACTGGCGGATCACGGCTTGCGCTTCGCGCAGGTCTTCGTCGTCGCAGTCGAGCGCTTTTTTCAGCTTGGTGAATTCGCGCTGGGCGAACCAGGTGAGATAACCCTCGACGATTTTCAGGGCCATGCGCCGCGTCACCATCGGCACGCCCGGCATGCTGCGGATCTGCAGCGCCAGGCATTCGGAGGCGCTGCGCGCGCCCACCCCGGTCGGGTCGAGGCTTTGCACCAGCGCCAGCGCGCAGCGCAACTCGTCCGTCTCGACTTCCAGCTCCTCGGGCAGGCGGGCGTGGATCTCGTCGAGCGGTTCTTCCAGGTAGCCGTTGTCGTCGATGGCGTCGATCACCAGTTCGGCCAGTGCGCGGTCGCGCTCCGTGACGCCCGTCACCCGTATCTGTTCGGACAGGTGCTCGCGCAGCGTCACGCCGATGGCGCCGAGCTGCGGGCGGCCGTCGTCGTCGCCGTCGCTGCCTGAGGCGCGTGCGCCCTCTCCCCAGTCGCCCTCGGATTCCCCGCGTTCGACCTCGCCGCCTTCGAACTCGGCGGCCGCCTCGGTGGCCGGGGCGCCTTCTTCGGCGCCTGGCGCGGGGGCCTCGGCCTGCTGCGGCGGCGCATCGTTGATCGCGCCGTCGGCCAGCAGGCGCACCGAATGGTCGAGCGGATCGTCGAGCCGCTCGAGCAGCGGATTATCGGACAGGATTTGCTCGATCTCCTGGTGCAGCTCGAGCGTGGACAGCTGCAACAGCCGGATCGACTGTTGAAGCTGCGGCGTGAGTGCCAGGTGCTGCGAAGTCCGGAGTTGCAGGGATTGTTTCATGGTGCCGCTTGGTTTGCTTTCATTGCTACATGCGGAAGTGTTCGCCCAGGTAGACGCGCCGTACCGACTCGTCCGCGATGATGTCGTCGGGTCGGCCCGACGCCAGTACCGCACCCTGGTTGATGATATACGCGCGGTCGCAGATGCCGAGCGTCTCGCGCACATTGTGGTCGGTGATCAGCACGCCAATGCCGCGCTCCTTCAGGAAGCGCACGATGCGCTGGATCTCGATCACGGCAATCGGGTCGACGCCGGCAAACGGCTCGTCGAGCAGCACGAAGCGCGGATTGGTGGCCAGCGCGCGCGCGATCTCGACGCGCCGCCGTTCGCCGCCCGACAGCGACAGCGCCGGATTTTCGCGCAGCTTCTCGATCTGCAATTCGCCCAGCAGCGAGTCGAGGCGCGCGTTGATGGCGTCCTTCGACAGCGACTTGCCGTTGTCGTCGTGCTGCAGTTCGAGCACGGCGCGGATATTGTCTTCCACCGTCAGCTTGCGAAACACCGAGGCTTCCTGCGGCAGGTACGACAGGCCCATCACCGCACGCCGGTGGATCGGCAGGCTGGAGATGTCGGCGCCGTTGATCTCGATGGTGCCGGCGTCCGACGGCACCAGGCCGACGATCATGTAGAACGAGGTGGTCTTGCCGGCGCCGTTCGGGCCCAGCAGGCCGACGACTTCGCCGCAGCCGACTTCGAGCGAGACGTCGCGCACGACCAGGCGCTTGCCATAGCTTTTTTGCAGGCCCCGGACGACCAGGGTGCTGCGGCTGTCTGGTGCATCCTTCATTCTGGTTTTCCCGCCGCTGGTGCGGCCGCAGGCGCGGGCGCCCTTCCCGCGGGAGCCGGCGCCGCCGCCGGCGCCGTACGGCGCGGTGCGATGATCAGGGTGCCGCGTCCGCCGCCCACCTTGCTTTCGCCGCTGGCGTCGTTGCGCACGGTGGCCACTTCGCGCCGGCTGTCGTAGGAGATGTAGGGACCATCGAGCTCGTTCGTCAGGCGGCCGTTTTCGAGCTGCTTGACGATCGCTTTCGAGAACAGCTTGACCACTTCCTGGCGCTCGTCGTACTCGATGCGCTCGGCCTGGCCCTCCATCCACAAATCGGGGCCGCCGTCGCGCTTCTGGCGAAAAGTCGCCACGCGCCCCGGGCCGGAGGTGAGCGTGACGCTCATATAGCCTTCCGGAGTTTCCTTGACGAGCGCGCGGTCCGATTTCAGGGTGAGCGTGCCGCGCGTGACGATCACGTTGCCGGTCAGGATGCGCGTCTGCGTGACTTCATCGACGTCGAGCGAATCGAAGTTGATGACGGCCTGCTTGAGCGAATCCGCGCGCTCGGCCGAAGCCGACAGCGACAACAGCGAAAGAAAGGCGGCGGCGAGGATATTTTTCATGGGTGCTCGTTCCTGTTATTAGGGTGGTGCGGCGTTCTGGCGTGGCGGATAGACGATCTGGCCGCGCCCGCCGAGGTGCATCTTGCGGGTCGGGTTTTCGGCCACCATGCCGACCGCGTTCACCGATGCGGCGCCGAGCGTCATCTGCACCGGGCGGTTCGTCTTGACGATCTCGTCGTCGGCCAGCACGGTCAGCGCATCGGTACGCGCGTGCAGGGCTTCGCTGTTCGGCGTGGCCGGACGCTTGATGTCGACATTGCCCATCAATTCGACACGGTTTTCGCCATGGTAGACCTGGCCACGGTCGGCGTGCATGGTCATGCGCGGACGGTCCGGCGCCATGCTCTGGACGATCGGCTTCGAGATGTCCGACACGTCGTTTTCGGGATGGTGCGCCAGGCGCGCGCCGGACATCACGTAGCGCGGCACGCCGGCTTCCGTCATGCGCACGAAACTGAAGTTCTCGACGATGTAGTCGGGCTCATTGAGGCCGTTGCCGACGCTCGCGACATCGCCGCCCTGGATCGCCTGCAGCAGCCAGAAGCTGCCGAAGGCGAAGAAGACGGCCGTCACCATCAACCCCAGCGTGCGCCAGCGGTGGGCGGTACGTTTATTCACGTAGGTAGCCATCCATCACGCAAACTCATGCGAAATACGGCGCGAGCGCCTCTCCGTACGTGCCCTGGGCACGCATGACCATGTCGCACACTTCGCGCACGGCGCCGCGCCCGCCCCCGGCTGTGGTGACGTAATGCGCGCGGTGCTGCACTTCCGGATGCCCGCTCGGCACCGTCACGGCAAAGCCGACTTTACTCAAGAGCGGCATATCGATCACGTCGTCGCCGATGTAGCCGCACTGCTCGGCCGTGAGGTTCAGCTGCGCCAGCAGTTCGGCAAACGCGATGCGCTTGTCGTGGAAGCCCTGCCAGACATGGGTAATGCCCAGGTCCTTGGCGCGCGCGACCACGATCGGCGATTTCCTCGCGCTGATGATGGCGGTAGCGACACCCGTCTTTTGCAGCAGCTGGATGCCCAGGCCGTCGAGCACGTTGAAGGTCTTGGTGATCTCTCCGTCCGGACCGTAGGTCAGGCTGCCGTCGGTGAGGATGCCGTCGACGTCGAAGATCATTACTTTGACGCGCGCGGCGCGGGTGATGTGGTCGAGGGGCGTCATTTAAATCACCTTGGCGCGGGTCAGGTCGTGGATGTGCAGGGCGCCGACCAGGACGCCGCCCTCGTCGACCACCAGCATCTGGTTGATGCGGAATTCTTCCATGATCGCCACCGCGTCGACCGCCAGCTGCTCGGGGTGGACAGTGCGCGCGCCGAGGTGCATGACGTCGCGGATGGTGAGGTTCGAGAAGTCCTGCACGCGCTCGATCAGGCGGCGCAGGTCGCCGTCGGTGAACACGCCCAGCGGCTTGAAACCGGGGTCGACCACGGCGGTCATGCCCATGCCCTTCTGGCTGATCTCGAGCAGCGCGCGCGTGAGCTGCATATCCGGCGTGACTGCCGGAATCGCGTCGCCGCTGCGCATCACGTCGCGCACGTGGGTCAGCAGGCGCCGGCCCAGCGCGCCGCCCGGATGCGAGCGGGCGAAGTCTTCCTCGCGAAAGCCGTGGGCGTCGAGCAGGGCCACGGCCAGCGCATCTCCCAGGGCCAGGGTGACGGTGGTGCTGGCGGTCGGCGCCAGGTTCAGCGGGCAGGCTTCCTTGGCCACCGAGATGTCGAGGTGGACGTCGGCCAGCTGTGCCAGGCGCGATTGCGGCTTGCCGGTCATCGCGATCAGGGGCGTGCCCATGCGCTTGACGACCGGCAGGATGTCCATCAGTTCCGATGATTCGCCGGAATACGAAATGGCGATGAACACGTCGTGCCCGGTGACCATGCCGAGGTCGCCGTGGGCGGCTTCGCCCGGGTGCACGAACATGGCCGGGGTGCCGGTCGAGGCCAGCGTGGCGGCGATCTTGCGCGCGATATGGCCGGACTTGCCCATGCCCGACACGACCACGCGGCCGCTGCAGGCGTACAGCAGGGACACGGCGCGCACCAGGCTGTCGTCGGCGTCGAGCCGCGCATGCAGGGCCGAAATGGCGTCGGCTTCGATGGCGAGGGTCTCGCGCGCCAGCGCCAGCACGCGCCGCGACTGGTTCTCGTCAAAACTGTTCAGCATTGTTTTTTCATCGGTTACACTCATTACGGCAGTATAAACGAATTGAGAAAGCAAAAAACTTGCCAGACGTACTAAACAACGCATAAAGACACTTACGTATGGCATCCGGACTCGAACTGACCCTGCTCCTGCTCTTCAGCGCCGTACTCGGCGTGGTCGTGTTCCGCAGCCTGCACCTGCCGCCGATGCTGGGCTACCTGGCCGTCGGCGTGCTGATCGGACCGCATGCCCTGGGGCTGGCCGCCGAAACCGGCTCGACCCACGCGCTGGCCGAATTCGGCGTTGTTTTCCTGATGTTCTCGATCGGCCTCGAATTTTCGCTGGCCCAGCTGCGCTCGATGCGCCGCATCGTGTTCGGCCTGGGCCTGGCGCAGGTGGTGCTCACCATCGTCGCCACCGTGCTGGGCGGCCTGGCCATCTCGATGTGGGCGCCGCAGCTGCACATCAGCTGGCAGGCCGCCTTTGCGCTGGGCGGCGCGCTGGCGATGTCGTCCACGGCAATCGTCGTGAAGCTGCTGACCGAACGGCTGGAAATGGAAAGCGAACATGGGCGGCGCATCATCGGCATCCTGCTGTTCCAGGACCTGGCCGTGGTGCCGCTGCTGATCCTGATTCCGGCGCTGGCGAAAGACCCGGAAAATTTAGTGAAAACGCTGGCCTGGGCCGGCGTCAAGGCGGCGGCCGTGCTGGCGCTGCTGCTGTTCTTCGGCCAGAAACTGATGCGCAGCTGGTTCACCCTGGTCGCCAAGCGCCGCTCGCAGGAGCTGTTCATGCTGAATCTCTTGCTGGTAACCCTGGGCGCGGCCTGGATCACCGAGCGCGCCGGCCTGTCGCTGGCCCTGGGCGCCTTTGTCGCCGGCATGCTGATTTCGGAAACCCAGTTCAAGCACCAGGTCGAGGAAGACATCAAGCCTTTCCGCGACGTGCTGCTCGGCCTGTTCTTCATCACGATCGGCATGCTGCTCAACGTGCAGCTGGTGCTGCAGCACTGGTGGCTGGTCTTGCTCCTGCTGGCCGTGCCGGTGCTGCTGAAATTCGCGCTGATTGCGGCGCTGGCCAAGCTGTTCGGCTCCTCGGATGGGGTGGCGATGCGCACCGGCCTGGCCCTGGCGCAGGCCGGGGAATTCGGCTTCGTGCTGCTGAACATGGCCTCGGGCTCGAAACTGATCGACCCGTTCCTGATGCAGCTGGTCCTGGCCTCGATGGTGCTGTCGATGCTGGTCGCGCCCTTCGTCATCGCCAAATCCGACCAGATCGTGATGAAGATCGCGTCCAACGAATGGATGATGCAGTCGCTGCAGCTGACGCAACTGGCGAGCCGCACGATGGCCGCGCAAAAGCACGTGATCATCGCCGGCTTCGGGCGCAGCGGCCAGAGCGTGGCGACCTTGCTGGGCGACGAAAAGCTGCCCTGGTATGCGCTCGACCTGGATCCGGAACGGGTGCAGGAAGCGCAGGCGGCGGGCTCACACGTCTCGTACGGCGACGCCGGGCGGCGCGAGTCCCTGATCGCGGCCGGCATTAATCGGGCAAGTGCTTTGGTGATCACCTTTGCCGACACGCGCGCGGCCTTAAAAGTGCTGCACCTGGTGCACGAGCTGGCGCCTTCGCTGCCGGTGATCGTGAGGAGCCACGACGACAGCGACCTGGAAGTCTTGCGCCAGGCCGGCGCCACCGAAGTGGTGCCGGAAGCGCTCGAGAGCAGCCTGATGCTCGCCTCGCATGCGCTGGTCGTGGTCGGCGTGCCGCTGCGGCGCGTCGTGCACCGCGTGCAAAGCGCGCGCGACGAACGCTACGCCTCGCTGCGCGGCTATTTTCACGGCGCCAGCGACCTCATCGACGACCCCGAGCACATGTACGTGCGCCTGCATTCGGTGGTGCTGGGCGAGGATGCGCAGGGGGTCGGACGGCGCATCGACGAACTCGGGCTCGACGAGTTGCAGGCCGAAGTGAGCGGCATCCGCCGCGCGCGGGTGCGGGTCGAGCCGACGCCGGAAACGGTGCTGCAGGCGGGCGACGTGGTGGTGCTGCGCGGATCGGGCGACGCGGTGACGCGCGCGGAGGGACGGTTGTTGTGATGACCCGCCACGCTGCACGTAGCGTGGACGGGTGCAACTACACCTGAAATTGACGCGATGCTTGCTGGAGGGATGTAGGGTGGGCGGCGTCAACGCTAAGGTAGTTCGAGCGCCTGGGTGGAGCCGTCCACCCTACCCGTCTGTCCGACATTCCCGGTAAAATGAAAGGCCGGATCCATGCGACGTTCCCGATGAAATAATATTTCACCGCCGCGATCATCGTGAAATTTTATTTCAAGCGGCCATGACCACGCGATTGCGCCCGGCTTCCTTCGCCTGGTACAGCGCCCCATCGGCCGAGGCCACCAGTTGCTGGGCCACGCCCTCGATCGCATGGTCGCGCGCGTAATCGTCGAGCGCGGCGACGCCGATCGAGACCGAGACGTTCAAATACTGGCCGCCCGCGAGGTCGAAGGGCTTGTCGGCCACGCCGGCGCGGACGCGGTCGGCGACCATGGCGGCGGCCTGCAAATCGGCATCGATCAGGAGGACCACGAATTCCTCGCCGCCGAAACGCGCCAGCGCGTCGGAGACGCGCAATTCCATCTTGATGCGCGCCGCCACTTCGCGCAGCACGTCGTCGCCGGCCTGGTGGCCGACCTTGTCGTTGACCATCTTGAAATGGTCGACGTCGATGAACATGAAGGAAATCTGGTAATCCTGGCGCCGCGCGCGCGCGATTTCCTCGACCAGGCGGCGGTCGATGTAGCGCCGGTTGTAGATGCCCGTCAGCGGATCGGTCAGGCCGATGTACTTGAGCATCTCATTGCTGATCACGTTCTCCAAACAGATCGCGATGATCGAGGCCATGTGCTCGACGAAATCCGTGCCCAGCGCCGCCGTGAAACGTTCGATGTCGTTACTGCCCAGGTTCAGGCTGCCGATCAGGCGTTTATTGCGCAGGAGCGGCACCAGCGCCACGCTTTGCAGGCTTGCTGCCGGGTGCGGGAACATCGCGCCATGCTCAGCGCGGTCGAAC
Organism: Massilia sp.; assembly: GCA_031398335.1. Lineage (GTDB taxonomy): Bacteria > Pseudomonadota > Gammaproteobacteria > Burkholderiales > Burkholderiaceae_D > Telluria. Next base: position 9,066 of record JANNNC010000162.1, on the reverse strand, counting down.
GGCCCGAGGCGCGGACGCGGGTGCTCGCCGGCGTCGAAACCGAGTTCGACGGCATGCTCGCAGAACAGCAGGTCCGGCAGCGTCTCGAAATCCACGCCCAGCTTGTGCATCACCGTGTAGATGTCGGCGTCGGTGTCGACCAGCGACAGGGTCACGCTGTCAAGATCCGACACGACGGGCAGCAGGCGGAAGATGGTAGTGACCAGTTGCGGAAAATTCGAGGCGCCGACGATTTCCAGGTCGAACGCCTGGTGGCGGCACATGATGTCGTGGTTGCGCTGCGCCTGCTCCATGACATGGCTGATCCGCGCGCGCAGGGCTTCGTTCTCGGCAATGAGGTCGCGCAGGTCGGGCGATAGCGCATCCATCTGGTGCATGGGGATTCCTTTTAGCAATACCCGTTACATTACGTGAGTTTTCAACGCTTGAGAACGAGATTGCCGTTTTTTTCATTCCCGGCCGGGCCGGCGCTGCCTTAAAACGACAGGCTGACGGCAAGCGCCTGCCCGACGCGCAGGATGCCCCCTGCCCCGCTTGCGACGATGCAGTTCATGCCGACGCAGACGGCGCCGTCCAGGATCGCCTTGCTTCTCCAGGAGTGCAGGATGTCGAGCGGATCCGGGCCGGGAATGCCGGTGGCCTGGTCGATGGCCGGAATCGGGCAGCGCGCGCAGGGTTTCACAGACTGGATGACGATGTCGCCGGCGGTGAACGACGCGGTGTAGTCCTCTTCGAACGGATCGCTGCCGTCGACCACCAGGTTGGGGCGGAAGCGGTCCATCGGCAGGGGCACGCGTCCGGCAGCCAGCATCCGGACGTTGATGTCGTCGAGGCTTGTTGCGCCGATCAGCAGCAGCGGGTAGGCGTCGGCGAAACGGGCGCTCGATGGCGCGCCGCCGGTCCACTTTTCGCTGGTCGGGCGGGCTGCATCGGGCTTGAAGCGCACCAGGCGGCAGCGGGTGTGCAAGACCTGGGCGAACCAGGCGGCGGTGTCGTTGCCGCAGTCGATGGCGTCGACCAGGTCGTCCCAGATCTGGACGCGGACCGTGCGGTTCGGTGCTTGCGTCTTGACAGGCAGGCAAAGGGGCGGCATGCCGGGGGCGCTGACCATCAGCGTCTCGCCCTCGACACGCGGCACGATGGTCGCCATGCGCGGGAATTCGCGCTGGGTCAGGAACTGGCCGTCGTCGCTCACCAGCATCCATTCGCGGTCGTGGATGCCTTGCGCGCACAAGCCGGAGACGGTGGCCACCGCCTCGGTAACCGGCATGGCGGCGCAGGATTTGATCGGGTAGAGGATGAGCTGGGAGAGCGTGGCCATTGGTGCGTGGGTTGGTGTCGAGGGGCCGACAGTATCGCATCGATCGGGGCGCGTGGATGCTGACTTTGAAACGGCGTGGAGTCAGGAGGCTCGGCGCCCCCCTCCACCCTAGATACGGTTATCAACGACTATGCGCCCCCAATCATCAAACTTTTGCCAACTTCGTCTGGCTCAACTCCGCCGTCAGATACCCCACCGCCGCCCCGAACTTGTCCTTGTAATTCGCCCGCACCAGCGGGTCGAGCGTCGTCTTGACCACGTTGTGGATCCCGCCCCAGTCCCCGGCATGCTGGAAGTTGCTCATGATGTAGGTCCAGCCATTGAGTTCATCGACCGCATGCAGGCCGGTCGACTCGCCGCCGGACGGAATCGACATCACGCGCGACAGGACTTTCGTGTCGACGTTGTACGCCCACAGGAAATTGTTCACGTGCTGGCCGCTGTCTTCGCCGATGAAGAGCGTGCGCATCTTTTCCGAAAACTTTAAATTGTCCGGATTGCCGATGCGCTCAGGATTGGCCGTGTTGCCGAGTGCGTCGGCGGCGATGTCTTCGCCCGTCAGCAGCGCCTTCAAATCGACCGGCATCCAATCGCTGGCGATCGTCCCGCCCGCCGTATCCTTCTGCCCGCCAGTCAGTTTCAGGGCCATCACCGCGCCGGCATTCAGGGCCTTCGGGATCGACACGCCGTTGCCCGCCACGTTCAGCGCATTTCCTGCCACCATCGAGCTCTGGCAATTCTGCAGCGCCGAGTAGGCGATCTTGTCTTTCGCATTGACGGTCGTGCCTTCCATCTTGGTAAAGCCCATCGAGGCGCCCACCAATGCCGAATAGCGGTGCGTCTCGAGGAAGGCGGCAGCCTTTTCCATGCCGGGTTTCAGCTTGATCCATTCGATGGCGCCGTTCGCCGCGACCTTTGTGAACGTCGGGTCGAGCGGGTCGCCCGTCCGCACCTCCATGATGTCGGTAGGTTTCACGCTGGCGGCCAGGGCGCGGATCTCGTTGCTGGTGGCGCTGCCCAGCCTGATCCAGGTCAGCGGCGCGGCGGCGGCGTTCGGATCGAGCGAGAAGCCGGCGCCGACTTTCGCCACGTACAGCGTGCCCGCCGACAGGTCTTTTTCGCGATCGGCCACGAACACGAAATAGCCGCTGTTGGTGGCATCGTCGCCCATCAGCACCGTGCGCCCGTCCGGCATCACCTGCACCAGCTCGTGCGAGATGCGGCCCATGCAATAGTGCTTCTTGATCGAGGCGGTGCCGTCCGGGTTGACCGTCACTTCCGGCATGTGGCCGTAGTTGTAGGGATTGGCCGTCGTCTCGCTGCCGTACAAATGCTTGCTGAAGGCCTTGAACTGGGCGTCAGTGGCGGCGGTAAACGCGTTCGGCTCGTATTCCTCGCTCGACAAATGGGTGCCCCAGGGCGAGAGGCTGGCGCCGCAGGTGATCCACAGGCCTTCGACGCTGGAGGTGTCGACGTTATGGTATTTCACGAGGGTGAGTTTGCCGGTGGCCTGGTCCTGGTCGAGCGTGAGCACGCCGATCGGCGACGGCAGGCGGCCATACATGCCGGTCTTGCCGTCCTGGGCGAAGGTGGCGTACTCGAACTGGACGACGGCGAACACCGGCTTGCCCTTCACCCCTGCCACGCTTGCATTCGGCACCGTCAGGAGCGAAGTGCCGTCGGGTGCGTCGGAAAAGAACTGGCGCTCCTTGCCCGCCACGGTGGTGTCGACGATCGGCTGGTTGCGGATGTCGTAGTAGCCGCCGGCGAGCGTGGTGCCGCCACTGCCGTTCGCGACCAGGTCGCCGGTGATGAAGAATGGCTGGTAGGCCAGCTTGAAATCGAGCTTGCTGCTGTCGCTGAAATTCACGCTCATGGTCGAGCCGACCGTGGTGGTCGCCATCGCGGCGGCGTTGGCCAGCGTCGGCGCGGCCATCGAGCTGAAGCTAACGGAACCGAGGGTGGCCACCGGTGCGACCGGCGCCAGCGCGTCCGGCATGGCATCGTTGTCGCCGCCGCAAGCGCTCAGCAGCGAAGCGCCGGCGACGCCGGCCAGCGGCAGCATCGGGGCCGAGCCCAGCATGCGAAGCAGGCGGCGGCGGGACAGTTCGGGATTCGTGGTCATGCGTCTCTCCAGGGTCGTGGTCGTGCACGGCGACTGCCGCGTTCATGGAAGCGCAGAATAGTGGAGGCGTATGTCAGCTTGATGACGAGCGAATAACACCGCGAAAAAAGGCCGCAAAAAAGCCCGCACGCGGCGGGCTGTCGATGGGGAGCAAACCAGGTCAGCGGCGCCGGCGGCGCAGCCATCCCGCACCCAGCAGGCCGGCGCCGAATAGCGCCAGCGTGCCCGGCTCCGGCACTTCAGCGCCGACTTCATGCACGTTGCTCACGCTGCCGCTGAGGGCGCTCAAGGTAAGGCGCCAGGCGCCGACATCCTCGTTGCGCACCGATGCCTGGTAGAGTCGGCCGGCCTGGTAGCCGCGCAATGCATCCTCGACGGAATACCTGAGCATGCCGAGCGTGACAAGATAGGTGCCGGCCCGGTCGAAGGTCCAGTCGAACCCCGAATCGTAAGGGTACTGCGAGCCGTCGGCATAGGTGCGCGCCGAATCGTCGTTTCTTGTCAGCAGAGTGGCGCCGCGAAACAGCATCATGTCGTTGTCGAAACCGGTGATCCGGCCGTCGCCATTGGCGTCGCTGAAGGCTTCATACACGAGCGAGTCGAAGAACAGGCGGGTGCCGGCGCTGACCGTGAAGGCAACGCGCGCCACCTTGACGTCGTTTGCCTTGCCGTCACCATCGCCATCGATCGTGAAAATCGCACCGTTGATCACGGCGGCGCCAGCGCTGTTGCACAGGGCAAGGACAGCGGAGGCCAGCAACACGCGGAGAAACTTGCTCATTTGAACCTCATTTGAATTGAGTAGTCAGTCAGAGCAAGTTCCATGCCGCGCTGCAATAGTATTACTGAATCAAGGACTTGGCGCCGCAGCGCGCCAGGCCGGTCAACCAGGTGTAAAGTCTGCCGACAAACTCCTGGTTGCAATTTTTATACGTTGAACAGGAAGTTCAGCACGTCGCCATCCTTGACGATGTATTCCTTGCCCTCGGCGCGCATCTTGCCCGCTTCCTTGGCGCCGGTCTCGCCCTTCAAGGCAATGTAGTCGTCATAGGCAATCGTCTGGGCGCGGATAAAGCCGCGTTCAAAGTCGGTGTGGATGACGCCGGCCGCCTGCGGGGCGGTGGCGCCGACCTTGACCGTCCAGGCACGCACTTCCTTCACGCCGGCGGTGAAATAGGTCTGCAGGCCGAGCAGTTTATAGGCGGCGCGGACCAGGCGGTCCAGGCCCGGCTCTTCCATGCCCATGTCGCCCAGGAAAGCGGCCTTGTCGGCGTCGTCGAGGTCGGCGATTTCCGACTCGATGGCGGCGGAGATAGCGACCATCGGCGCGTTCTGCTTGTTGGCGAACGCGGTCAGCTGGTCCAGCAGCGGATTATCCTTGAAGCCGGTATCCGACACGTTGGCAACATACATCGCCGGCTTGGCCGTGATCAGGTGCAGCTCGCGGATCGATGCCATTTCGTCGGCGTCCAGGCCCATCGTGCGCACTGGCTGGCCTTCGTTCAAGTGCGGCAGCAGACGCTCGCAGATGGCGACCAGCTTGGCGGCATCCTTGTCGCCCGAGCGCGCTTTCTTGTTTTCGCGGTGGATCGCCTTCTCGACGGCGCCCATGTCGGCCAAAGCCAGTTCGGTCTGGATAACTTCGATGTCGTCGATCGGGCTGACCTTGCCGGCCACGTGGATCACGTTGTCGTCCTCGAAGCAGCGCACGACGTTGACGATGGCGTCGGTTTCGCGGATGTGCGACAGGAACTGGTTGCCCAGGCCTTCGCCCTTCGAAGCGCCCGCCACCAGGCCGGCGATGTCGACGAATTCGACGATGGCCGGCACGACGCGCTCCGGCTTGACGATGTCGGCCAGCGCCTGCATGCGCGGGTCCGGCACCTCGACCACGCCGACGTTCGGCTCGATGGTGCAGAACGGATAGTTTTCAGCCGGGATGCCGGCTTTGGTCAGCGCGTTGAACAGGGTGGACTTGCCGACGTTGGGCAGGCCGACGATGCCGCATTGGAGACTCATGGGAATTCTTTCTTTCGATGGTGGTGAGCCCGACCCGCAGCTCGTAACCCCATATTGTAACCGGGGACGGCCTTGCATGCCGCTAAAACAGGCGCGCCAGCGGGGGCCGGCGCGCCTGTATGCCACACCGAAAGCGCACCCTGTCTTGTCGGCATTCTCACTATGGCAAGCTCTGCCGGGCCGGGGTGGGTGCGGCTCAGATCGCGCGCAGGCGCGCCAGGTCGGGCCGTTCGATAAAAGCGGCGAGTTCGTCGCGCAGGCGCCCGCCCTCCCCCATCGCCTGCCTCCACGCGCCGATGCGCGCATCGTGGTCCAGTCCGAAGTGCTTGAAATCGCTCCGGTCCGGCAACTTGGCGCGCGGCAGGGTATTCAGGAAGGCCGGCGTCGGGGCCACGATCAGGACGTTGTCGAGCCAGCCCCGGTTCGGCCCGCGCGCGGCACGCCGCCACGGCATCCCCTTGTCCAGCCAGCCGGGCACGATGTGCTCGTTAAAATGCGGATAGAACACGATCGCGTCGGGTTCCTCGCGCGCGAGCCGCGCATACGGCAGCGCCAGGTGGTAGTCGATGATGCCGCCATCCCAGTAGTAGCCCGGCGGCACGCCTTCGATGCCCGTGACCGGCTGCATGATCAGCGGCAGCGTGCCCGAGGCCAGCAGGCTGGCGGCCAGGTTACTGCGCGTGAGCGTGGAAAAATGCGTCGTAAAACCGTCGAATTGTTCGTGCAGCCAGGCGGCCGGGGCGCGGGCGTCGGCAATCACGACACGTTCGAGCAAGTTGCCCAGGCGTGCGCGCGACGCGGCATTGCTCAGCGCCGCTTGCGCGAAACCGCGCATTTCGGCGCGCCGGTGTACGGGCGCGGCCAGAACCCCCTTGCCGCGCACCGCCAGCAGGTGCAGGTGATGCTGCGGATGGCTGAGGATATCGTCCTCGTGGCCGTTCATGAATGCGTGCAGCAGGCCCTGCACGACCTCGTGGATCTGCCGGGTGTTGGGCCTGGTGCTGGTGTAGCGCTGGCCCGCATAAAAATCTCCCAGGCGGGCGAAGGCGCGCACCGGGTCGCGCTGGCAGGCCGCGGCCATGCGCCAGGCGCCGATCGAGGAACCGATCAGGGTGCGCTGGCGCGGGTTTGAGGGCAGCCATTCGCCGAACACGTACTGGTCGAGCGCCTGGAAGATCAGGCCCTTGGGACCGCCGGCGGCGGCGGGAATGACAGCGATGTCGGCGGCGCGCAGGCCGTGCGCGCGGATCCGGGCCAGGGCGCGCGGGCCGGCGTGGAAGGAAAGTGCACTCATCCTGAAATTATCGCAGGATGAGCGAGGGTTGGCTTGTGTATTGGCGTTTCGAGGTTCGGGAGCTGCACCGCGTGGGCTCAGGAGCGGATCGCCGCCCGGCCCACCTGCAAAATAAACAGGAAGTCAGGCAGTGTGCAGCTGCATGGTCGCCGTATCGAACTTGCCTTCCACCGCCAAGGGGATGATGTGCAAGGCCTTGTCGATCGATTCCTCGATCAGCGACTGCTCGTCCTTGCGCGGGCGGTGCAGCACGAAATCGGCCACGCCCTGCTGCAGGTTCAGGGTGCGCGGGTGGCCGATGCCGATGCGCAGGCGCCAGTATTCCTGGGTGCCGAGGGCCGCGGTGATGTCTTTCAGGCCGTTGTGGCCGCCCGAGGAGCCGCCCTTTTTCAGTTTCGCCACGCCCGGCATCAGGTCGAGCTCGTCGTGCACGACCAGCACTTCATCGGGATTGATTTTATAGAAGCGCGCCAGCGCGCCGACCGACTGGCCGGAGCGGTTCATGAAGGTCAGCGGTTCAAGCAGCCAGAGCTCGTTGGCGGCGATCGCCGTCTTCGCCATCAGCGCCTGGAAACGGCTTTCGCGCTGCAGGCGGCAACCGGGCAGGCTGTTGGCGAGCTTGTCGACCAGCCAGAAGCCGGCATTGTGGCGGGTTTGTTCGTAGTCGGGGCCAGGGTTGCCGAGGCCGACGATGAGGCGGATGGACATAGCGGTCGCGTCAGGAAAAAAAGGATTATCGCCGAAACAGGCGTGGGAAATAAAAAACCCGCCGGCTTGCGCGCGGCGGGTTTTGCTTCTGCAGCCGCTTGCGCGGCAGCGGAATTACTTCTTCTCTTCAGGAGCTGCTTCGGCTTCAGCGGCGATGGCGCCACGTGGAATCGACGAGGTCGCGAGGGTCAGGTTCTGGCCGTGGGTCAGCGCGGTCACGCCTTCCGGCATGGTGATGTCGTTGACGTGGATCGAGGCGCCAGCTTCCAGGTTGGCCAGGTCGACTTCGATGAATTCAGGCAGCTTGCCTGGCAGGCAGGACACGTCCAGCTCGTTCAGCACGTGCGAGATGACAGCCGCGTTCAGCTTGACGCCTGGCGAGGTCTCGGCGTTGATGAAGTGCAGGGCGACCTTGGTGTGGATCGGCTGCGAATTGTCGACGCGCTGGAAGTCAGCGTGCAGGACCAGTTGCTTGTATGCGTGCATCTGGAAGTCACGCAGCAGGACTTGCTGGGTGGCGCCGTCGATTTCGAGGTCGAGCACGGAACCGTGGAAAGCTTCTTTCTTGAGCGCGTGCCAGAGGGCGTTGCCGTCCAGTGCGATCAGGACCGGGGCTGCGGTGCCACCGTAGATGATGCCTGGGGTCTGACCAGCCTTGCGCAGGCGGCGGCTCGCTCCGGTGCCCTGCAGGGTGCGGTTGAATGCAACTACTTTCATGTGAAACTCCATAAGTTTGGGATCGCATGCAGGAGGTTCCCGCCCGATTTCCCGGTTGTGCCCGCCCCCGCGACCAGGGGCCGGCATGGCTGAGCGCCACGTGCACGCTCAAGAAAAATCCGAATTCTATTTACGGTACAACGGCGCGCCGGGCTGGAAGCCGGGCGCGCCGTGTCTTGAAACTTGTTTTATTTAATCGACGAACAGCGACATCACCGAGTCGCCCTTGACGATACGCTTGAACGTTTCGGCCAGCAGCGGAGCACAGGTCAGCTGGCGGATCTTCGGGCAGGCGGCGCCTTCGGCCGACAGGGGAATCGTGTCGGTGACGACCAGCTCGTCCAGCGGCGAGTTCGAGATACGCTCGATGGCAGGACCCGACAGGACCGGGTGCGTGCAGTAAGCGACAACCTTCTTGGCGCCGCGCTCCTTGAGCACTTCGGCGGCCTTGCACAGCGTGCCGGCGGTATCGACCATGTCATCCATGATGACGCAGTTGCGGCCTTCGACTTCGCCGATGATGTTCATGACTTCCGACACGTTCGCCTTCGGGCGGCGTTTGTCGATGATCGCCAAGTCGCAGCCGAGACGCTTGGCCAGGGCACGGGCACGCACCACGCCGCCGACGTCGGGCGAGACGACCAGCAGGTCGTCGTAATTGCGCTTTTGCAGGTCACCCAGCAGCAGTGGCGATGCGTAGATATTGTCGACCGGGATGTCGAAGAAGCCCTGGATCTGGTCGGCGTGCAAGTCCATGATCAGGACGCGCTCGACGCCGGCTTCTTCGAGCATGTTGGCAACGACCTTGGCCGAGATCGCGACACGCGCCGAGCGTGGGCGGCGGTCCTGGCGGGCGTAACCGAAATAAGGGATGGCGGCGGT
>JANNNC010000015.1:0-16626 GCA_031398335.1 Massilia sp. | reverse complement strand
CACTGAACTACAGCATGTTCAACCTGGCGCACGGCTACGCACGCCGCGGCATGTCGGCCTTCGTCGAATTGCAGGAAAACGAGTTCGCCGCTGCCGACAAGGGCTTCACGGCGGTGAAGCACCAGCGCGAAGTCGGCACCGGCTATTTCGACGCCGTGACCCAGACCATCCAGCAGAACCAGAGCTCGACTACGGCGCTGCACGGCTCGACGGAAGATGAGCAGTTCTTCGATCAGAAGAAAGTGGCGTAAGCGGGCTTTTGATCTGGAGAAAAACCGCAGAGCCTGCAAAGGCCTGCGGTTTTTTCGTAGGGTGGGCGGCTTGTCCGTCCGCGCGTTCAAATCCGGTATCCTGGCCCGCTCCGTGTGCGCCCCGGTGTGTTGAACGCGCGGGCGGGAGGACCCGCCCACCCTACGAACAGCCCGGTGATCGGCGATGTAGTGGATAATGGCGACAATTACGCCGCCAAGAGTGCCTGACAAACCCCATGACTGCGTTGCATTCGTCTCGCCGTACTAGCGTACTGTCTTCGCCGATGCGCCTTGCCCTGAAGTTTTTTTCAACCGCTCTTTGGATGGGGTAGAATCGCTGCGCCTTTTTAAACAACTCCTGAGGAACATCGTGGTGAAAGAAGCGCTCATTCGTCAAGTAAAGAGCATGTCCATGTCGTGCGATCGCGTGGGCAATTCGCTGCTCGCCAAATTCTCCACGGAGGGCGCCAGCGATGTCTGCCTGCATATCCCGGCGACCATCGTTTTCTGGCTGCTCAAGCACATGCCGGTCAACCAGGACCCGGCCCTGCAGCCGCCTGCGGCGCCGGCGCCCCAGCTCACCCAGCAGGACTGGGACAATCCGGCCAATCCGCGCGCGCTGACCTTGAGCTGCCGCGAACTGCCGGGCAAGCTGCGCATGGCCTTCAACCTCGACCGTACGCCGAACCTGGTGCTGCTGCTCGACCGCAGCAACGTCGAACTGATGCGCCAGATTATGATGGTGTACAGCCGCGACATGATCGACCTCGACGCGTAACAGTCTCTCCCGCGGCCCCCTGGCTGCCTGCTTGCGCAGAAAACCAGGGCGTCAATCCGGTATCATGCTTCACTATGTGAACAGGCCAACCGAGGACCAGCCATGCCTATCAAAATCAGCCAGCATTTCGATTCCGGTGCCATTGAAGTGGTGCAAGCGGAAAGCGCGAAACAGATCGACCTGAACCTGCGCCGCGACAGCAACGCGGACATTCACCAGTGGTTCCACTTCCGCCTGCAGGGCGCGCGTGGCAAGGCTTGCACGATCCGTTTCCTGAATGCCGGCCAGGCTACCTATCCGAAGGGCTTCGAGGATTACCAGGTCGCCGCCAGCTACGACACCGAGAACTGGTTCCGCGTGCCGACCAGCTTCGACGGCAAGACGATGACGGTCACTCACACGCCCGAACTCGACAGCATTTACTACGCCTATTTCGAGCCCTACAGCTGGGAGCGCCACCTGCGCCTGCTGGGCGAAGTGGCCGAGAACCCAATCGCGCGCGTGCACGATATCGGCAGCACGGTCGACGGCCGCGACATGAACCTGGTCGTGATCGGCAATCCGGCTGCGGAGAAAAAGATCTGGGTCATCGCACGCCAGCACCCGGGCGAGACGATGGCCGAATGGTTTGTCGAAGGCATGATGGATGCGCTGCTCGACGACGCCAATCCGATTGCGAATAAACTCTTGCAGCGCGCCGTGTTCTACATCGTGCCGAACATGAACCCGGACGGCTCGGTGCGCGGCAACCTGCGCACCAACGCCGCCGGCGCCAACCTGAACCGCGAGTGGATGACGCCGACGCTCGAGCGCAGCCCGGAAGTGCTGTGCGTGAAGGAAAAGCTCCACGAGACCGGCGTCGACATGTTCTTCGACATCCATGGCGACGAGGCGCTGCCGTACAACTTCGTGGCGGGCAACGAGATGCTGGCCGATTTCACGCCCGAGCGCGAAGCACGCCAGAAGGCCTTCGTGGCGCAATACATGGCCGCCAACCCGGACTTCCAGAACGTGTATGGCTATGCGGCCAGCAAGTACAACGAGGAACTCCTGACGCTGGCCTCGAAATACGTCGGCCACACCTTCAAATGCCTGTCGCTGACGCTGGAAATGCCGTTCAAGGACAACGCCGACCTGCCCAACAGCTATACCGGCTGGAACGGCGCGCGCAGCGCGGCCCTGGGCGCGGCGATCCTGCAGCCGATCCTGCAGTCGCTGGATTAATCCGGTGGGCGTCGAGATCGAGCGCAAATTCCTGTTGGCCGGCGACGGCTGGCAGGCCCTGGGTGAACCGGTCCTGCTGCGCCAGGGTTACCTCAGCCTCGACCCGGCGCGTGTCGTGCGCGTGCGCATCCAGGGCGGCGCTGCATTCCTGACGATCAAGGGCAAGAGCACGGGCGCCACGCGCGGCGAATGGGAGTATCCGATTCCCCTGCCTGAGGCGGCCGAGCTGCTCGATACGCTGTGCCAGCCGCCCCTGATCGAGAAGTATCGCCGTCGCATCGCCATCGGCGCGCATGTCTGGGAAGTCGACGAATTCCTCGGCGTCAACGCAGGGCTGGTCGTGGCCGAAATCGAACTGGCCAGCGAAGACGAACCCTTCGAAAAGCCCGACTGGATCGGCCCCGAGGTCACGCACGAGGCCCGCTATTTCAATTCCAACCTGATTCGCCACCCGTATTCCTCCTGGAAGGACGCACCATGACCAGCTTCACCCGGCGCAGCGCGCTCAGTTTCGGCGCCGCCGCGCTGCTGGTGTGTTCCGGCGTCATGGCTGCACCACCGGCCGCCTACTTCCCGCCGGCCGGCGAATGGGCACGCAAGGCGCCCGCCGAGCTGGGCATGGACCCGGCGGTGCTGGCGGCCGCCGTGCAGTATGCGCAGGGCCGCGAAACCGAACGCGCTCTCGACTTTTCCGACCAGGAAGCAACCTTCGGTGCGCGCCTCGGTTCGATGCCGACGCGCCGCGCCCGCACCAATGGCCTCGTCATCTACAAGGGCTATGTCGTGGCCGAGTTCGGCGACACTGCCTTTGTCGACCCGACCTATTCGGTGGCCAAAAGCATGCTGGCAACCGTGGCCGGCGTCGCCCAGCGCGACGGGCGCATCGGCAAGCTCGACGAACCCGTAGGCAAGCGCGTGCTGGATGGCGGTTATGCCTCGCCGCGCAACGCACTGGTCACGTGGAAGCAGCACCTGCAACAGGAAACCGAGTGGGAAGGCAGCCTGTGGGGCAAGAATGCTGACTTCATCGGCAAGGAAGCCTTTGGCGCGGGCGAACGCAAGCCGCGCGCGCTGGGGGCGCCGGGCAGCCATTACGAATACAACGACGTGCGCATCAACCGCTTCGCGCTGTCCCTGCTGCGCGTGTTCGACAAACCCGTGCCGGACGTGTTCCAGGAACAGGTGATGGATGTCATCGGCGCCTCGACCACCTGGAAGTGGGTGCCTTACACCAACAGCTACGTCGAACTGAACGGCAAGCAAGTGCCGTCGGTCAGCGGCGGCACGCGCTGGGGCGGCGGCATGTGGATCAATTCCTGGGACATGGCGCGCTTCGGCTACCTGTGGCTGCGCGGCGGCGCCTGGAACGGGCGCCAGCTTGTCTCGAGCACCTATGTCAAGGAAGCCTTGACGCCGAGCGCGCACGGCCCGGATTACGGCTACCTCTGGTGGCTCAATACCAAGGGCAAGAACTTGCCGGGCATGCCGGCGAATGCCTTCGCTGCCCTGGGCGCCGGCAGCAACACGATCCTGGTGTCGCCCGACCACGACCTGGTGATCGTCTGGCGCTGGCATGGCGGGAATGTCGCCGAGTTCGGCAAGCGCGTGATCGGCGCGATTCGCTGAGCTGATTCAGAAAGAAACCGCACAAAAAACGGCGCTCATCAGCGCTGATAAGCCACGACCGTTGTGCCTGCCGACGCTTTTACGTTGGCAGCGGCTTAACGTAGAGCGTGTGAAAAAATCGTCAGGGCAAGGGATGCGGCCACCCGACGCATCGCCGCATCGGCGGACCGCGAAGACAGTACGCTAGAACGGCGAGACGAATGCAACGCAGCCATGGCGATTTTCACACGCTCGTAGGGTCAGTTCACCCTTGCCCACCCTGCTGACTGGCAGTGGGCCATTGGCCTCAATGACTCCGTACGGTAGGCTGCAGCTAATGAAACTTGGTTACATGACCAGCATTCGGCGCATTTGCGCCGCTTTTTCAGCAATGCAAGCGCATCCCGATCAGTGGAAATGCTCGGTCCCCGGCGGCGTATCTTCCGGCATTTCCGCGTGCACGAGTTCCCCGGTCGGATCGGCGAACAGCGGTGCGCCGCAGTCGTCGCAGTACTCGGCGACATACAGCTCGTTGATGCGTTTGATATGCGTGACGCCCGCTTCGTTCAGGTGGGCGATGATCTCGTTGATGGGCGTCAGCGGCGCCGGCAGCAGGCCGCCTGCGCCCGGGCCTTCCATCGGCGTGCCTTCGTCGTCTTCCTGGCCGTACAACGGCCAGACGATGCCGTACACGACCTCGGCGCTCTGGCGCAGGGTGAAGCCGACGCGGTATTCGTCGGTCATGCCATCAGCCGCTTCTTCCCCGAACCCGGCGATCACGGCGCGCAGGTCCGACGCCTCCAGGTCCAGCGTGTTGGTCAGATAGTGCACGGCGGCGCGGATCGAGACCGGGCGAATCGCCTTGTCGGCTTCGCGGCAGGCCACGTAATACGCTTCCGGCAGCAGCAGTTCGACGCCGCAGCCCGGCATCAGGCGCGCGATGTTGGCGGTAGCCTGTTCGCGCCAGGCGGCAAGGGCATTGTTGCGTTCCGCCTCAAAATTGATCTGGTGCTGGGTTTCCTGCCAGCGGAACAGCGGCGCGCCGACCGGGGCGACGACCGTGACCAGCAGGTAGCGCGTGTCGGCCAGGAAGGGCGCCGTTTCCGGAATGCGTACGGCCGGCTTGACGTTGGTCCCCTTGTGCGCGGCCTGGGCCAGCTTGTGGGTCAGGGAGTAGGTTTCGGCATGGGTGCGCGGCAACTGGTCGATTGCGTACAGCGTCGGCGCCATCGCCATTTGCGTGCCTTCGGCGAGCAGGTGGGCCGAGAAATGCGCTGACAGCGTGGTGAGCAGTTCCGCCGGAATCGTGCCCGAACCAATCGAGAAACGCGTCCAGGCGAGGATCGGCGCGGCAACCAGCAGGGCTTGCCAGGTAACTTCGCCGCCGTCGTTGCCTTGCTCGACCATCGTTGACGATTCGCTGACCGCCTCGACGCCATCCATCAGCACGTCGTAGGCAGCCAGGTCGTCCTTGAACAGGGCGTTGAGCGCGGCGTCGATGCTTTCCTGATGATTGGTCTTGAGCAGTTTCTGCAGCTGCGCATCCAGTTGGCGCTCCCAGGTGCGTTCTTCGACGCGGCTGGCAGACTGCACGATGGCTTGGGCGATGCTGGAGAGACGCTGGCTTTCTGCGGAAAGTTTATTAGATGAATCTTTGGAGGGACGACGCATAGCGCTGAAGAGTCTCTTGTAAATAGGTGAGGATCAAAGTCCGAGGGGTCATGATAAACCCTTATCCCCGGTATTGTAGTTGATTCGGACACATGCCACGAACACAACGGGAGGGTGGTCGTTCCGTTCGATGTGGTGCGAAGCGGACAATCAAGCTTGCTGCGATGCACGGTGCCGGTCAGCTATCCCATCAATACTTGCCAAATCTGTCAATACAAAACATAATGCGAATCGTTCTCATTTATTTTTCGGTCTGACGCAGCGCGGTTTCTGGCGGGCCCGACAGGCAAACCCACTCTCGATGACCATGACCACGACCATCCCAGCAGTGCCGAGCACCACCGCTTTCATCCGCAGCCGCAAGCATGGGCGCGCCGCCGCGCCCTGCCTGGCAGCTTCAGTGCTGACCGTTCCTGCGCTTGCGTTGTTGGCGACGCTGGCCGCGCCCCTCGCGTACGCCGAGAGCGCCAACAAAGACATCGAAGCGAACACGGCCAGACGCGACGTTATCAAAGGCGACCGCCGGGGCATCGCGCCCACCGTCACCTTCGGCCTGACTGGCCCGACGAAAGCCATCCTCAGCTATTACCACATGCAATCGAGCGAGATCCGGGACACCGGCATCCCGTTCAACAATCCCTTCGCGAGCGGCGCGAATGTCGCCCGCAACGGCGACGGCACCCCAATCGACGTCGCCCGCGAGACCTTCTACGGCCTGGTGAACCGCGACTTCCGCGACATCAAAACCGACATCGGCACGGTCGACCTGCGCTACGAGTTGGGCAACAACCTGGTGCTGCGCAACGTCACCCGCTTCGGCAAGTCGAAGAACGACGTCGTCTGGATCCAGCCTGACGATTCGAAAGGCAACACGGTCTTGTACGGCACCGTCTGGCGCCGCGCCAAGACCCGCGTCACCGATACCGAAACGATGGCCAACGCGACCAGCCTCAGCGGCAATCTGAACACCGGCGGCATCAATCACAGCGACAACACCGGCGTGGAAATCAGCCGCGAGTCGACCGGGCGCAGCGCCTACCTGTTCACGCCCGGCACCAGCAACCCGCTGACCAATACCTTCACTTGCCCGAGCGCGGGCGCGGCCACGCTGTACAACTGCGCACCGCTGAACATCCAGAACCTGGGCGACAAGCTGTATTTCGACCGCGTTTCGTCGCCGCATTATGCGGGCGTGGGGCCAGGCCGTTCGGCGAGTTTGACGGCCAACCTGAAGTTTTAAAGAACGCGCGTATGTTTCGCACGGCCCTCCTTGCTTGATGCCATGATGCTTCACGTCCCGGGCGTATTGAACGCCGAACAGATCACCCAGATGCGCGCCCGCCTGGCGGCGACCGACTGGATCGACGGCCGCGCCAGCGTCGGCCCGCAGGGCGCGCAGGTGAAACGCAACCGCCAGCTGGCCGATGGTTCGCCACTTGCCGTCGAGCTTGGCCAGATGGTGAGCGCGGCGCTGATGGCGCACCCGCTGTTCTTCTCGAGCGTGCTGCCGCTGCGCATCCTGGCGCCGTACTTCAACAGCTATGGCGGCGGCGAGCACTACGGATTGCACGTCGACGGCGCGATCCGCGCCCAGCGTGCCGGTATGCCGGCGATCCGTGCCGATGTCTCGACCACCGTCTTCTTGAGCGAGCCCGACGAATACGAAGGCGGCGAGCTGGTCGTGGTCGACGCCTACGGCACGCATGACGTCAAACTGCCGGCCGGCGACGCCATCATTTATCCGTCGGGCAGCGTGCATGAAGTGCTGCCGGTGACCCGCGGCGAGCGCATCGCTTCTTTCCTGTGGACCCAGAGCATGGTGCGCGATGACAGCAAGCGCGCGCTGCTGTTCGAGCTCGACACCAACATCCAGAAGCTGCGCGCCGCGCATGGAGAATCCGAAGCCACGGTCGGCTTGACGGGGCATTATCACAACTTGCTCAGGATGTGGGCCGAGGTCTGAGAATTGGTAGGGTGGGCACATCCGTGCCCACGCGGAACGACGAGCAAACGGGGCAATTTTTCAGTCGCCGCAGGTCGCGCGGAGTTTGCGGTTCCAAGAGCGTCCACGCGACGCATGCGTCCGCGTCGGCACAAAGTGCCCACCCTACAAGGCAACCGCGGTTCGTAACGCAAACGCCCGTCGAGCGGGTGGGCGGCTCCGCCGTCCACTCTACGGTCGATGACTCAGCGGCGCAGCACCAGCGCGCGCGACACCACGAAGCGCACGCCGTAGTAAATCGCCCAGCCCGCCGCCGCGAAGATGCCGGCCGCAATCATCGGCAGCACGGCGCCGAAGGTCCAGGTCATGCCGATGACAAAGCCGAGCACGCACGCGGCGCGGTGGACTGGATAGAACACGGCGAGGACGGCGAGACCCAGCACCAGGGTGTCGGTCGCGCCATGTTGCCCGGCCGTGAACAGCAGCGAGAGGATGGCGCCGAACACCAGTGCGCCCGTGAAGGCAGCGAAATCGGCGTGGGGGGCGCGTGGCGCTGCCTGGCGGCGGCGCTCGATGCGGCCGAGCAGGAACCAGGCCAGCGCGGGCAGGGTGAGCATGCCCCACCAGTTCGACAGCGCCGGCAGGTCCGGGTTGGCCAGGACATGGTGCGCCGGCACGCCGCCGTTGAAGTGTTGCCATCCCAGCATCAGGGCCATGACAGCCGTGATCGCGATCGTCGCTTTCGTACGCATGTGGACACCTGTTCAGGTTTGTTTGACGTCCATTTTCTCAGCTATTAATAAAATTTCAAGCAAAATTTTATATGCATGCCGGACGTGGACATCACGGGGCGGCCTCGCGTCGGCTGGTTGACCGCGTGGGCGGCATTAGCGCAGCGTGTACGCTATTGCCTGGGTTTAGCCGACCACCCTACGACGCCGGGAATGAAGGTTAACGATAAATAAAAAGGGCTGGAACCCGTTCAGGTTCCAGCCCTTTTGTTTGCAGCGAGCCCGCTGTGAGGCGGGCTTTCAACAATTACGCAGCCAGCAGCTGGCGCAGCACGAACGGCAGGATGCCGCCATGCTTGTAGTAGTCGACTTCGATCGGGGTGTCGATACGCAGCAGGACCGTGACTTCCTGCGATTCGCCGTTTTCACGGTGGATGACCAGGGTGGCCAGCTGTTGCGGCTTGATCTCGCCTTCCAGGCCCTTCAGGTCGTAGGTTTCCTTGCCGGTGATGCCAAGGCTCTCGACGCTGTCGGTGCCGATGAACTGCAATGGCAGCACGCCCATGCCGACCAGGTTCGAGCGGTGGATGCGCTCGTACGAACGCACGACCACGGCCTTGACGCCCAGCAGCTGGGTGCCCTTGGCTGCCCAGTCGCGCGACGAGCCGGTGCCGTATTCTTCGCCGCCGAAGATCATGGTCGGGGTGCCGGCTGCCACGTATTTCATGGCCGCGTCGTAGATCGACAGCTGTTCGCCGCTCGGCTGGTGGATCGTGATGCCGCCTTCGACCGCCGAACCGTCAGGCTTGGCCGGGATCATCTTGTTCTTGATACGCACGTTGGCGAAGGTGCCGCGCATCATGATCTCGTGGTTGCCGCGGCGCGAGCCGTAGGAGTTGAAGTCGGCCTTCAGCACGCCGTGATCCTTCAGCCACTTGCCCGCAGGACCGTCTTCCTTGATCGAACCGGCCGGGGAGATGTGGTCGGTGGTGATCGAGTCGCCGAATACGCCCAGTGCGCGCGCACCGGTAATGCCGGTGGCGGCCGCTTTCGGGGTCATCTCGAAGTCGGCGAAGAACGGTGGTTCGGCGATGTAGGTCGACTCAGGCCAGTTGTAGACCTGGCCTTCGGTCGTCGACACGCGCTCCCACAGTTCGCCCGGGTTGCCCTTGACGTCCGCGTAGTTCTTTTTGAACACTTCCGAGTTCATCGCGAACTTCATCAGCGCGCCCACTTCCTGGCTGGTCGGCCAGATGTCGCCCAGGTAGACGTCGACGCCGTTGGTGTCCTTGCCCACTGGCTCGGTCATCAGGTCGCGCGTCATGTTGCCGGCGATCGCATAAGCGACGACCAGCGGCGGCGAGGCCAGGAAGTTCGAACGGATGTTCGGGTGGATACGTGCTTCGAAGTTACGGTTGCCCGACAGGACGGCCGAGGCGACGATGTCGTTCTCGGTGATCGCCGCGTTCAGTTCCGGGGTCAGGTCGCCGGCATTGCCGATGCAGGTGGTGCAGCCGTAGGCGGTCACGCCAAAGCCCAGCTTTTCCAGGTAAGGCAAGAGGCCTGCGGCGGTCAGGTACTCGGTGACCACGCGCGAGCCAGGGGCCAGCGAGGACTTGATGTGCGGGGCGACGGTCAGGCCGCGCTCGACGGCTTTCTTGGCCAGCAGACCGGCAGCCAGCAGCACGCTCGGGTTCGAAGTGTTGGTGCACGAGGTGATGGCGGCGATCAGGACGTCGCCGTTCTTCACGCGCACGCCGTTGGTCGTTTCGTAGAGCTTGTGCAAGTCGTCCGGGTTCTTGTTGAAGCCGTTGTCGGTGGTCGGCTTGCTGAACAGTTCCGTGAAGTTGTTCTTCACGTTGCCCAGTTCGATACGGTCCTGCGGACGCTTTGGACCAGCCAGGGATGGAGTAACAGACGAGAGGTTCAGTTCCACCACGCGGGTGTAGTCAATGTCGCCGGCCTTTGGAATGCCATACAGGCCCTGGGCCTGGAAGTAATTCTGGAAGGCGGTGATTTCTTCTTCGGTGCGGCCGGTGCCGCGGAAGTAGTCGACCGTGGCGTCGTCGACCGGGAAGAAGCCCATGGTCGCGCCGTATTCCGGGGCCATGTTGGCGATGGTGGCACGGTCGGTGGTCGACAACGAACGGGTGCCTTCGCCGAAGAACTCGACGAACTTGCCGACGACTTTTTCTTTACGCAGCAGTTCGGTGATGGTCAGCACCAGGTCGGTCGCGGTGCAGCCTTCGCGCAGCGAGCCGGTCAGGTTGACGCCGATGACGTCCGGGGTCAGGAAATACACCGGCTGGCCCAGCATGCCGGCTTCGGCTTCGATGCCGCCCACGCCCCAGCCGACGACGCCGACGCCGTTGATCATGGTGGTGTGCGAGTCGGTGCCGACCAGGGTGTCAGGGTAGTAGGTGTCGCCCTGGCGCATGACGCCGCGCGCCAGGTATTCCAGGTTGACCTGGTGGACGATGCCGAAGCCCGGCGGCACGACGCCGAAGGTGTCGAAGGCTTGCATGCCCCACTTCATGAACTGGTAGCGCTCGTTGTTGCGCTGGAATTCCAGTTTCATGTTCAGGTCGAGCGCATTCGGCTCGCGGAAATGGTCGATCGTGACCGAGTGGTCGACGACCAGGTCAACCGGCACCAGCGGCTCGATCTTCTTGGCATCGGCGCCCATCTTGCTTGCGACGTTGCGCATTGCGGCCAGGTCGGCCAGCAGCGGCACGCCGGTGAAGTCTTGCAGCACGACGCGGGCAACGACGAAAGGAATCTCGTCGGTGCGCTCGGCGGTCGCGCCCCAGCTTGCTACCTGGCGGACGTGTTCTTCGGTGACCTTCTTGCCGTCGCAGTTACGCAGCACGGACTCGAGGACGATACGGATCGACACCGGCAGGCGCGACAGGTTCACGCCCAGGCTTTCGCCCAGCGCCGGCAGCGAATAGAACTGGCCGGACTGGCCCGCGCTCAGCGGGAAGTCCTTCAGCGTGTTCAGGGTGTTGCGAGACATAAGCTCTCCTTCAGTAGGGTTTCTTGTTATTGCTTCAATTCAATACGAATATCGGGCAACGGGTAGGACGCAATATTACTCGTCAGACTTTCTTTTCTTCCACAGCGACTCCCACGACCGGCTTGGCCTGCTCGGCGTTCTTGCATTCGTTGGCCAGCTGGCGGTTCAGCTTCGAGTCGAGCAGGATGCCCTTCGACGGGATGCCGATCCAAACCAGGCCGTAGTTCAGGTTCTCGAAGCGCAGCGCGCCGGTGGTCGTGCCGACCCGCGTCAGGCGGTGCAGGCGCTTCTTCCAGCGCAGGGCGATGTTGGCGTCGTCCTTGTCGTTGGTGTAGATCGTGACCTTGTTGTTCAGTTCGCAAGCATATTCGGTGACCGTGGTGTCGGTGATGTCCGGCTCGGTTTCTTCGATGGGTTCGGCAATGACGGGCGCCGCGGCTGCGGCAGCTTTCTTGCCTTTCGAAGGCTTGGCCTTTTTCGCCTTCAGGACGTCTTCGGCCTTCGGGTGGTTCTTTTCAGGGGCAGCGGCCGCGGGAGCGGCGCACAGGCCGAGGGTCGCGAGCACGAAGGCGCCGGCGGCGAGGAAGGTAGCAGGGGAGGTGGACATTAATTCTATTCCGTTTGGTTGACGATTGCCGCCGCGGAGTCGGGCAGCGCCAGGCCGGCCAGCTTCGCGCGCTGCAAAACGGTCCAATAATATCGGTAGCTGGCGCGGTCGTGCAAGCGCCCATGCTGGGCGATCGGACCCCAGTTGGCCGCCATCGCCTCCTGCAAAATATTGGTGGCTTCGTTTACTTCCGACAGGCGGGGCGTAAACGCCTTGACGATCGGTTTGATCTGGTCCGGATGGATGCTCCACATGCGCGTAAAACCGAATTCGGCGCCGGCACGTTGTGCATCGTTTGCCACAACTGCACTGTCTTTGATTTCGGTCGTCACATTATGCGAGGCCACCTTGCCATGCGCATGACATGCCGCAACCATCTCCAGCTTGGCGCGGACAACCAAAGGATGCGTAAACTGTCCCGGCGTGCGCATCGCGCTGGCGGAAATGGCGCCGTAGTGCGAGGACACGAAGTCCATGATGCCGAAGGACAGGCACTCGACCTGGGGCAGGGCGGCGATGTCCCAGGCCTCGCGCAGGGCGCCGTGGGTCTCGACCAGCACGTGTACCGGCAGCGCGGCGCGGCCGTTGGGCACCGCCACGCGGTTGATGATTTCCAGCGCACGGCGCACATCAATGATGCCGTTCGGTTTTGGCAGCACGACATAGGCCAGGCGCGCGGCCGCGGCGCCGACGATGGCGACGACGTCCTGGATGAAATGCGGGCTGTCGATGTCGTGCAGGCGCACGCCGATACGGTTGTAGCGGTTGTCCTCGCTGTTGACGAGCGACGCCACCAGCTGCGCGTGGGCGGCCTCCTGCCCGGCGGCGGCGCCGTCCTCGCAGTCGAAGGTGATGTCGAAGACGGGGCCAAGCTCTTGTTGCAGGGCCATCGACTTGCGCATCAGCTTCTCCGAGCCGCAATAGTGGTCGCAGTTGGGAAGCAGGAGCGGCTGGCGTTTGCCCTGGAATAAAACCTCGGAAGGATGCATGGTCGATTCAGTCGAAACAGATACGGATGCGGAAGAAGCGGACATTAACGAAGAATCCGCCGTGCCGCTTGCGGCAACACGGCGGGTCCGGCGAACGGGCGGCTTGGCCGGATCCACGTTCGCCGGGTAAAGGCTTAGGCCAGCAGGTGCGCCACGCCTTCACGCTCTTCGGTCAGTTCGGCCAGCGTCAGGTTGATGCGCTCTTGCGAGAACGCGTCGATTTCCAGGCCCTGGACGATGGTGTACTCGCCGTTTTCGACGGTGACGGGGAAACCGAACATGGTGTCCTTCGGAATGCCGTACGAACCGTCCGACGGGATGCCCATGGTGGTCCACTTGCCGTTGGTGCCGACGTGCCAGTCGTGCATGTGGTCGATCGCCGCGTTGGCAGCCGAGGCTGCCGACGACAGGCCGCGCGCTTCGATGATCGCTGCGCCGCGCTTGCCGACGGTCGGCAGGAAGGTGTCGCGGTTCCATGCGTCGTCGTTGATCATGTCTTTGACCGAGGCGCCGTCGATGGTGGCGAAGCGGTAGTCGGCGTACATGGTTGGCGAGTGGTTGCCCCACACGGCCAGCTTCTCGATCGACGCGACCGGCTTGCCGGTCTTGGATGCCACTTGCGACAGGGCGCGGTTGTGGTCCAGGCGCAGCATGGCGGTGAAGTTTTTCGCCGGCAGCGAAGGCGCCGATTTCATCGCGATGTAGGCGTTGGTGTTGGCAGGGTTGCCCACGACCAGCACTTTGACATTACGCGAAGCGACGGCGTCGAGCGCCTTGCCCTGCACCGTGAAGATCTGTGCGTTGGCTTCCAGCAGGTCCTTGCGTTCCATGCCGGGGCCACGTGGACGCGCGCCCACCAGCAGGGCGAAATCGACATCCTTGAAGGCGGTCATCGGGTCCGAGTGCGCGGTCATGCCGGCCAGCAGCGGGAAAGCGCAGTCGTCGATTTCCATCATGACGCCCTTGAGGGCCTTCTGTGCTTTTTCGTTGTCGATCTCGAGCAGCTGCAGGATGACCGGCTGCTCTTTGCCCAGCATGTCGCCGTTAGCGATACGGAACAGCAGCGAGTAGCCGATCTGGCCGGCAGCGCCGGTAACGGCAACGCGCATTGGGGTTTTAGCCATGATGAATCTCCAAAAGTGGGAATGAAAACGGTCGAAGCCGAGGATACGCCTGTTCCCGAGCGTCGGCCGGGGAAAACTGCAATGATACCAAAACCGGCACGTCTTCTTGTGGGTGTCCGGCCTCAGGTCGTCGCTATGCACGAAGCCTTCGCGGATGCCCGGTCGACCGCGAGTGTAGTCTCCGGCTGCCCTCCCGTCAATCCATATCATATGTCTTATATAAGACACATATGTTGCCATGTGCACACTGGACGGAGTGGGGCTTTTGTGGTGAAATCGTGGTCTATGAATCCCATCCCGCCCACCCCTGTCGGCGATGGCCCAGGCAGCACTGCCTCGCCTTCGTTCCGGCCGCTGTATCAGCAAATCAAGGCGCTGATCACGCAGAGCCTGCAATCCGGAGAGTGGAAGCCGGGCGAACTGATGCCGAGCGAAGTCGAACTCGCTGCGCGCTTCAAGGTCAGCCAGGGCACCGTGCGCAAAGCCATCGACGAGCTCGCCGCCGAGAACCTGGTCGTGCGGCGCCAGGGCAAGGGCACCTTTGTTGCCACGCACCACGAAGAGCGCGCCCACTTCCGTTTCCTGAAACTGATGCCCGACGAGGGCGTGCCCCACCATCCCGACAACCGCATCATCGAGGTCAAGCGCATCCGTGCGCCGGCCGAGGTCACGCGCCTGCTCGAGCTGAAGTCGGGCGACGCGGTCGTGTACATCAAGCGCGTGATGTCCTTCGACGGCGCGCCGACGATCCTCGAAGAATTATGGCTGCCGGGCCAGCTGTTCAAGGGCCTGACGGCTGAACGCCTGGTCGAGTACAAGGGTCCAATGTATGGCCTGTTCGAGTCCGAATTCGGCACGCGCATGATCCGCGCGACCGAGAAGATCCGGGCGATCGGGGCCGACGGCACGGCCGCACATTATCTGAGTGTCGTCGAGGGAGCGCCCTTGCTGTGCGCCGAGCGGGTGTCGTTTACCTATGGCGACCGGCCGGTGGAGCTGCGGCGCGGCTTGTACTTGACGGCGCAGCATCATTACCAGAACGAGTTGTCGTAATTAAACGGTTTGCGCACCGACGCAGGCGCAACACCGCATTGCATAAAGAGACCCGTAGCGTGGGCGGCTTTGCCGCCCACGCGTTCATCCAGTGCGTGATGCCTCGCGAAGGCGCATCGGTGCGTCGAACGCGCGGGCGCGAAACGCGCCCGCCCTACGTCGCCGTGGTGGAGGTAGAGCAGGCAGGCCACCGTCAGCACGATCCGTACTATGCGTTTAAAATATGTTGTTATGCGGAAAGCGCCGAACAAAACGCGGTTCCGCGTTTGTCCCGAAGATATTCCGGAATCGCATCTTGGTGCGGCGCAAAAAATCGGCGAAAATTAAGGGTTAATCACATTTTGTCAGTTAAGGGAGGTGTTGTATGTCCGAAGCCGTGAGAGAGGCCACAAAAAAAGGACGGCCGGAGTTCCGTAATATCCACATTACGGATATCACGATGAAGTATCGCCAGCCGCCAGCGGCGATCGTCTCGATCCTGCACCGCATCAGCGGGTTCGTCATGTTCCTGATGTTGCCGTTCCTGCTGTACCTGCTGCAGGAAAGCCTGCGTTCGGAGATCTCGTACGCGCACTTCGCGGGCATCGTCGACAACATTTTCACCAAGCTCATCCTGCTGGGCCTGTCGTGGGCTTACCTGCACCACTTCACCGCCGGCATCCGTCACCTGTTCATGGATAACCACCTGGCCCTGGACAAGGACGCAGCCCAGAAGACCGCACGCTGGGTGCTGGTCATCAGCCTGGCCCTGACCGTGGTCGTCGGCCTGAAACTGTTTGGAGTATTCTGAAAATGGCAAAAAAGAATAACATCGGCGCGAACCGCCTGGTCGTCGGGGCCCACTATGGCGTCAAGGACTGGCTGGCGCAGCGCGTGACCGCGATCGTCATGGTGATCTACACCGTCATCCTGCTGGGCACCTTCCTGACCGCGCAGAATTTCACCTACGAAGGCTGGGCGGGCCTGTTCTCGCGCCAGTGGTTCAAGCTCTTTTCCCTGGTCACCTTCTTCGGCCTGTTCTACCACGCCTGGGTCGGCATGCGTGACATCTGGATGGACTACGTCAAACCGGTCGGCATCCGCCTGACCCTGCAGATCGTCACGGTGCTCGCGCTGCTCGCGTTCGCCGCGTGGACTGTGCAAATTCTCTGGAGTGTGTAATCGTGGCAGCAATTAAAACTGCAATTCCTACCCGCCGCTTCGACGCGGTCATCGTCGGCGCCGGCGGTTCCGGCATGCGCGCGTCCTTGCAGCTGGCTGAAGCCGGCCTGAACGTGGCCGTGCTGTCGAAAGTTTTCCCGACCCGCTCGCACACGGTGGCGGCGCAGGGCGGTATCGGTGCTTCGCTGGGTAACATGAGCGAAGACGACTGGTACTGGCACATGTTCGACACCGTCAAGGGCGGCGACTACCTGGGCGACCAGGATGCGATCGAATTCATGTGCCGCGAAGCACCAAAGGTCGTCTACGAGCTCGAACACTTCGGCATGCCGTTCGACCGCAACCCTGACGGCACGATTTACCAGCGTCCGTTCGGCGGCCACACCGCCAACTTCGGCGAGAAGCCGGTCCAGCGCGCCTGCGCCGCTGCCGATCGTACCGGCCACGCGCTGCTGCATACGCTCTATCAACGCA
>JANNNC010000137.1:0-1781 GCA_031398335.1 Massilia sp. | reverse complement strand
GGGCTTTGGCATCATCATAGAACGGGCTCGTCGTTCAGGTCGGTATCAGGATTTCACCGACTTCGCCGCAAACGCGGCCGGGGTTTTAGAGCATAGGTTTATACACAAATCACCCAGCTTCCTCGCGTAGCGCCTTGATCGTGAGCGCAGCCACGCGAACATCCTGAATACCCTGCCAGATTGTTTTGACGCCCGGGTCGCCATCGCCTTTTCTTCCAAGGAAGCCGCCAACGCGTGCGATCAGGCGCACTATTTCGTTGAGTGTCGGAGGTCGGTCCGGCCGTCGCTCCTTCGTAAGCAGGTAAGCGCCACGTATTTCGTCGGGGTCGAAGAACAGGCTGGCGTCGAGATCCGGGCAGATGCGCCCGAGGCGCATCAGATAGGCAATGCGCCACGCCACGACCATGAACAATGCCAGCGCACGTTCGAGATTGTCGATGTGGGACAGCTGCATCGCCTCGACCTTGCACGCGTTTTTCAACACATGGAAGAACATCTCGATTTCCCAGCGCGCGCGGTACCAGTCGATCAACTCGATCACCTCGTCGACGGTGGTCGCGATCCGATTGGTGAGCAAACGCCATTCGATCGGTTCGACGCCGGCGGGCGCATCGATTTCACGCGCGATCAGGCAAGTGACCGCGATCTTGACGCCGCGCCGTGCCGGCAGTTCCACCCGCTTGGCCCACAGTTGCTGGCGTACCTGACGCCCCTTCTGCTTGTCGCGCGCGCCGATGACGAAGCTGATTTCCCCCACCGGGACGCTATCGATTGTGTGTGCCCACAGTTTCTCGCCGTCCGGCAGCGCCCGGTCGGTTCTGGCGCGCACCAGCCAGTCGGCCGGGGTGCCGCATTGCTGGGCGTAGGCCATTAACTCGATCATATCGGCCTCGCGGTCGGCCACATACACCAGCCGCGTTGCCGGCATCTCGGCGGCCATCTCGGCGATCCGCCCGTATCCTTCGATCCAGCGCCCGCTTTGCTTGATTCCCGGTCGAATGCCGGCGGCGTTGACCTTCTCGCGCGCCCACATCCAGGCGTCGACCACCCCCAGCGGCAACCGTTCCGGTGTAACGGCGTAGGTTGGATGCACATACATGCCGCGCTGGACTTCATAGCTGAGCGGTCCGAGACCCTCGATCTGCTGCCCGTTGAAATTGAGTTCGGTCGTGTCCTGCAAGCACAGGATGACAGGGTGTTCGCCCATGCGCTGCTGGGTTTGGGCCCAATGCGGAGCCATGATGTCACGCCACCCGACGGCGTCGTTCTCGAGAAACCGGTAGGTGGCGATTGTCTCGCCCCAGCCATTGCACGACTTGGGGATGCTGGCCGACGGCTTGTCGGCAAAACGCGCCATGATCTTCCTGGCGCGACTGTCGAGGCGAGCATCTCCAAGATCAATGTCAGCCAATTCCACCTCCGTCCAGTGCGTCGATTCAGTCATTCTTGCGCGGCACAAAAGACGAGAGTAAACCTGAAAATTCAACAGTTTACAACTGCTTTCGCAAGTGCTTGAATGTAGACGGATTTCTCGGCCGCACTGCTATCGATCATGCGTGAGCGGCGGGCTGGCGAGATGTGTATAAACCCATGAGTTAAGGGACCTGTGGAGCTAATGGGGGCCGTCGATGCATACACACTTGCAACACGTTTCGTTCAATACACCTAAAAGTACCCCTTATGCGGGAATACACCTAAAGTTTGTACAGACGTCCCAGAAGCCAACATGTTCAGGCCTGTAACACGCTTAAAGTTGCACCCTTTGCCTCGATAAATTGTGA
>JANNNC010000133.1:0-14104 GCA_031398335.1 Massilia sp. | reverse complement strand
TCGAATGACTCCGGTACCAAAATTGACATCCGCTGTTCGCAACCCGAGCAACTCCCCTCGTCTGCAGCCCAACTTGAGGAGAAGTTCAACAATCAATCGGTTACGAGCACGCCCATGATGGCTGGACCAAGGATTGTCAGGAGACTCTGGCCGAACCACCTCTAAGAGGCGACCTTTGTCTTTCGTGGACAATCCCTCACGTTGCTTCAGGGTGGTCCGACTTCGGCCGCGAGGAATACGGGTGCCGAGTTGTGCACTTACCCGTTTCTGCGCTGCCTCCAGTTGTCGCCCTAGCTCTGGGCTCCCCGCTCGTCGCATCCGGCCTATCCATAGCTCGGCAATCCAGTTGAGATAACTGCGGATGTAGACCAGTCGCACGGAAAGAGAACGGCGGTGCAAGGCTTTACCCAGAGGCTTTGCCCCTTCACCAGGGATTGGGAGGTAGATGACGTTTGTTGCATTGAGGTCGACGGGCGATGCAGCGGCGGCAGCAAGTTCTCGAAGCGGGGACGATGCTTGGCGCATTGCCTCTTCGACTTCCCATTGTTCAAGTATCCGCCCCTCATTTAGGCGGCTAAAGAGGTCGATTTTGCTGCGGTCTAGTATCAGCTGCAACGCCATGACCGAACGCAGCGCCTGCTCAATGGTGGCGCTCGCTTGTCCAGAGTTTCGCAGATGGGACAGCGCAAAGCAAGTCGGGTAGAACAGCGGCACCCCACTTTCGCGTGTACACAGCACCGGGAGGCGCTCGCCGCTTTCGCGAACCAACATTTTTATGAAATAGCGGCTCAACTGTTTACCTTTTCGGAACGTCTCCGGTAACAGTTAGTCTAGCTCAACCATAAAAAAGTGTAAAGAAGATAATTTCTCCTAAAAAATCAATTAGTTACGCACTTTTCGTTTACGACAAAAGATTCGTCTCCATAAGCTGACGTGGTTACACACCAGCACCGCCGGGCCTTCATCCGGAATGCGCTCGACGTCGACGGTGGCCACGCGGTGGATCGTGTGGATCAGCATCCAGGCCAGGAAACGCATCAGGAATTCCGGCACCAGCGAGAAGATGTAGATGGCCACCACGGCGTTCAGCAGGGCCGTGGCGAGGAACATTTCGGGAATCGAGAAGCCCTGCCCCAGCAGCAGGATCGCGACGCCGGCGGCGGCCACCATGAACAGGGCGTTCAGGATGTTCATGCCGGCGATCGTGCGCGAGACGTGCTTCGGGTCGCAGCGCGTCTGGATCAGCGCGAACAGCGGCACGATGAACAGGCCGCCGAAGATGCCGATCAGGACTAGGTCGGCCAGGATGCGCAGCGCGCCCGGCTGCGCCATGAGCGCAAACGCGTCGACCGTCGCGGTATTGGTATAGGCCAGGCTGGCGAAGTACAGGTCGATGCCAAACAGCGACAGACCGATCGAGCCGAAGGGCACCAGGCCGATCTCGACCTTGTGGCCCGAGAGTTTTTCGCACAGCAGCGAACCGACGCCGATGCCGAGCGAAAACACGGTCAGCAGCAGCACGAACACGCTGTGGTCGCCATGCAGGTAATCCTTGGCATACACCGGAAATTGCGACAGCACCAGCGCGCCGTAGAACCAGAACCAGGAGTTGCCGAGCATCGACAGGAAGACGGTGCGGTTCTGCGCCGAGAAGCGCAGGTTGCGTACCGATTCGGTCACGAAGTTGTAGTTGATCTTGAGCTCGGGCGCGGGCGCCGGCGAGGCCGGGATGCGCCAGCTGGCGGCCAGACCGATGAGCGCCATCAGCAGGCTGGCGCCCGCGACGAGTTCGATACCGAAGGGTTTGTAGGCCACCAGCAGGGCCCCCGCCACTTCGCCCAGCAGGATGCCCACAAAGGTGCCCATCTCGACCACGCCATTGCCGCCGACCAGTTCTTCCTGTTTGAGGTGCTGCGGCAGGTAGGCGTATTTGACCGGTCCGAACAGGGTCGAGTGCACGCCCATGCCGACCACGGCGGCAATCAGCAGCCAGAGCGTATGGGTCAGCCAGCCGATGCCCGCCACCAGCATGATGGCCACTTCGAGCAGCTTGACGAAGCGCGCCAGCTTGCCCTTCTCCACCTTGTCGGCGATCTGGCCGGCGGTGGCGGAAAAGACGACATACGGCAGGATGAACAGGCCGGGAATCAGGTTGTTGAGCAAGCCCGGATCGAGCGTGGTCCAGGACAGGGCGTCATAGGTGAGCGCGACGAGCAGCGCGGTCTTGAACAGGTTGTCGTTGAAGGCGCCGAGGAACTGGGTCCAGAAAAATGGCGCGAACCGGCGTTGCGACAGCAGGGAAAATTGGCTCGACTGGCTCATGTGGAAGGCCCGTGATGGAAAGGTGTGTAATTTACAACAGCGCAGGACGCGCCACAATTGTTATATTGCCTGAAATCATCATTGCGCTGAAATCCTAGCGCGACAAAACAACAGGCGCAGCGAGTGGCGACAGATCACACGAGAAAAAGCGGCCCCGCACAAGGCCGAATGTTGTTGATAAAAGCAATTAGAGTGAGCGCAGGAAACCTATTTGATAGACTGCAAACGTGTAGTGTCGATTGCTTGTTGTGCAGCGCAGCGTGAGTAGAATGCTCGGATGAATTCGCCCAAGCTCCCATCCATCCAGCGCGGCGCGCCCGACACGCCGTACGACGACATCGAGCAGGCGCTGCTCGAGCTCACCACTGCTTCGCTCGACGACGAGGATGGCGTGCCTGCCCCGATCGTCGACGAGTTCGCGCTTGAATTTTTGGTCGAATGGTGTCGCCCGCCCCATGCGGGCAAGCAGCGGAATTAACTGAGCGTTTCCAGGCGGATCCGGATCACCTTCCCGACCACCGAACCGAGTGCCTCGATGCGGGCAATGGCCGCGTCGACTTTTTTCTCTTGCGCCTGGTGGGTGATCATGATGATGTCGGTGCGCGCGTCGCCGCGGGTTTCCTTCTGCAGCACCGCGTCGATCGAGATCCCGGCATCGGCCAGGATGCGCGTCAGATCGGCCATCACGCCGAGCTGGTCGTTCACGTACACGCGCAGGTAATAGCTGGTCGTGATGTCCGACATCGGCAGGATCGACACGTCCGTCATCTGGTTCGGCTGGAAGGCCAGGTGCGGCACGCGGCAGTACGGGTCCACCGTTGCCAGGCGCGTCACGTCGACCAGGTCGGCAATCACGGCCGAGGCAGTCGGCTCGGAACCGGCACCCTTGCCGTAGTACAGGGTCGAACCGACGGCGTCGGCCTCGACCAGCACCGCGTTCATCGCGCCTTCGACGTTGGCGATCAGGCGCGTGGTCGGGATCAGGGTCGGGTGCACGCGCAGTTCGATGCCTTCGACGCCGTCTACCAGCGAGCGGCGCGTGATGCCGAGCAGCTTGATGCGGTAGCCGAGCTGTTCGGCGTAGCGGATATCGATCGCCTGCAGCGCGCTGATGCCCTCTACGTGGGCCTTGTCGAACTGGACCGGGATGCCGAAGGCGATCGCCGACATGATGGTCAGTTTATGGGCCGCGTCCACCCCTTCGATATCGAAGGTCGGGTCGGCTTCGGCGTAACCGAGCTCCTGGGCCTTTTTCAGCACGACGTCGAAGTCCAGGCCCTTGTCGCGCATTTCGGACAGGATGAAATTGGTTGTGCCGTTGATGATGCCGGCCACGGACTCGATGCGGTTCGCGGTCAGGCCTTCGCGCAGCGCCTTGATGATCGGCACGCCGCCGGCGACGGCCGCCTCGAAGGCCACCATGACCCCCTTTTCCTGGGCGGCGGCGAAGATTTCGTTGCCGTGCAAGGCCAGCAAGGCCTTGTTGGCGGTGACCACGTGCTTGCCGTTGGCGATGGCGCGCAGCACCAGTTCGCGCGGCAATGCGTAACCGCCGATCAGTTCGACGATGATGTCGACGTCCGGGCTGTCGACCACCAGGAAAGGATCGTCGACGATCTGGCAGTTGCCGTTGGTCAGGCGGGCGGCACGCTCAAGGTTACGCGCCGCGACCATCGTGATCTCGATGCCGCGGCCAGCGCGGCGGCGGATGTCTTCTTGGTTGCGTTGCAGCACGTTGAAAGTGCCTGCACCGACGGTGCCGATGCCAAGGAGGCCAACTTTGATGGGTTTCATGATTTTTAATAGGGGGTTGTCAGCGCGCGTGGCGTCGTCGGTAACCTTCAAGGAAGCGTGCGATGCGCGCACAAGCGTCCGTCAGGTCGTCGGAATTGGGCAGGAATACCAGCCGGAAGTGGTCCGGGGATTTCCAGTTGAAGCCGGTGCCCTGCACCAGCAATACCTTTTCCTCGCCCAGCAGCTCGCAAATGAACTGCTGGTCGTCGGCGATCGGGTACATCGCCGGGTCCAGGCGGGGGAACATGTACAGCGCCGCTTTTGGCTTGACGCAGGACACTCCCGGAATATCCGTCAACAGCTTGTGGGCAAGGTCGCGCTGCTTGAGCAGGCGCCCACCGGGGCCGACCAGGTCGTTGATGCTCTGGTAGCCGCCCAGCGCGGTCTGGATCGCGAACTGCCCGGGAGCATTCGCGCACAGGCGCATCGATGCCAGCATGTTCAGGCCGTCGACATAGTCTTTCGCATGGCGCTTTTCGCCAGAAATCACCATCCAGCCGGCACGGTAGCCACAGGAACGGTAGTTTTTCGACAGGCCGTTGAGGGTGACGAACAGCACGTCGTCGGCCAGCGAAGCGATCGAATCGTGCTGGTGGCCGTCGTAGATCACCTTGTCGTAGATTTCGTCGGCGTAGATGATGAGGCTGTGCTGGCGTGCCAGGTCGACGATCTCGAGCAGCAATTCGCGCGGATACAGGGCGCCGGTCGGGTTGTTCGGGTTGATGACGACGATCGCGCGCGTGTTCGACGTGATTTTCTTGCGCATGTCGGCGATGTCGGGCATCCAGTCGGCCTGCTCGTCGCAAATATAGTGCACCGGAGCGCCGCCGGCCAGGCTCACGGCGGCCGTCCACAGCGGATAATCCGGCGCCGGCACCAGCACTTCGTCACCATTGTTGAGCAGGCCCTGCATCGCCATGACGATCAGCTCCGATGCGCCATTGCCGAGGTAAATGTCGTCGATGCCGACGCCGGCGATTTTCTTTTGCTGGGTGTAGTGCATGACCGCTTTGCGCGGCGCGAACAGGCCTTTCGAATCGGTGTAGCCGGCGGCGCCCTGCATGTTGCGGATCATGTCCTGCATGATCTCGTCGGGTGGGTCGAAACCGAATACGGCGAGGTTGCCGATGTTGAGCTTGATGATCTTGTGGCCGTCGTCTTCCATCTGGCGCGCCTGCGCCAAAGCCGGGCCGCGAATTTCGTAGCAGACGTCGTCGAGCTTGTTCGATTTCAGAATCGGTCGCAAATTGTCACCTGTAGGTTGCCGCATGTTGCAGTGCGAAAAATACCATTCTGCCGAAAGCGAACAATTTAAGCAACCTCGGGTCCACCCGGCAAGCATGAGTGGCAAAAGTGACAGAAAGGTTACAATGGCAGCCCGTTTCCCCGACAGCGCTTTCCACTGCGTTTAAATACGATGAAGCTCCATTCCGACAGCACCCAACAATACCAGACCGTCACCGGCTACGATGCCTCGGGCGTGGAAATCAATGCCCAGCATTTCGATTACAGCCTGCTGGTGATGCCGGAAACCCCGCCCCGTCCATGGGACGTGACGCGCTTCGAAGATTTGCAGGCGGCGCATTTCGAGCAGATAGCGCTCGACGTGCCGGACGTGGTCATCCTCGGCACCGGCGAGCGCCAGCGCTTCGTGCATCCGCGCCTGATCGCCGCGCTGTCCGCCAAACACATCGGCGTCGAATCGATGGACAGCCAGGCCGCCTGCCGCACCTACAACGTGCTGATGGGCGAAGGCCGCAAAGTGACGCTGGCGCTGATCATCGAGGGCGGCGCCACAGCCTGATCCAGGCTGCATAAAATTGCCCTATTGAATGGCGGCGGCCTGCCCTCATATTTGGCATATCGACATGCTGGTGATGGCCGATTATGATGAGCGCTACGCAGAGCGTGTGAACAAATCGTCAGGGCAAGGCGCATCGTCGAAGACAGCAGGCTAGTACGGCGAGACGAATGCAACGCCGCCATGGCGATTTTTTCACACGCTCGCAGGATGGCAACGAGGCCGATCCTGCCCCCCATACCAGGAGAACCCCGTGGCCGACAGCCCCAGCGCAGCACCCGTAGAGAACTTTTCCGCCGCCATGACCGGCGACCAGACTTTCCAGCTCGGCGGACGCCCGGCCAGGTATACGGTGCTGTATTTCTACCCGAAGGACAATACGCCCGGCTGCACCACCGAAAGCCTGGCCTTCCGTGACCACCATGACGCGTTTCTCGCGGCCGGCACCGAAGTGTATGGCATCAGCCGCGATTCGATGCGCTCGCACGAGGGATTCAAATCCAAGCTCGGCCTGCCCTTCGAGCTGATCTCCGACCCGGACGAACTCGTGTGCAACCAGTTCGGCGTCATGAAGTCCAAGAACATGTATGGCAAGCAAGTCCGCGGGGTTGAGCGCAGTACGTTTGTCGTTGACGCTCACGGCCGATTAGTGAAAGAATGGCGTGGCGTGAAGGTCGCAGATCACGTCGATGAAGTGCTCGAATTTGTCAAGAGCCAGCCATGAAACGCTGGGTTTAATCGATCAACCTTCTGGACGGACCCCGTCATTTTGAGTCAACCGTTTTATCTCAGCATCACTCCAATCTGGCAGCCTGCCACGCCGGTTCTCCCGGCCCTGGCCCGCGCCCCCAACGTATTATTCAGTTGCATCGAACCCGCCCGGCAGCGCGTCCCCACGACGCGCTGGCGCGAGGCGTCCTCCACATTTTTAGATTGAGAACCTGATGCCACTACCAAAAATGCCTACCAAACCGGCCACGCTTTTGCCGGTGAGCGAATATCCAAAAGCCGAACCCGGCAAGTCCCCTGTGCGCGCGATTGCCGCAGCGCCGGAACAAGCCGACCCTGTCGAAGACCTGATCAGCGGTAAAGCCGTGCCCGCCTCCAAATCCAGCCGTGCGCGCAAGGAAAAGAACGCGCCGCTGGCCGCCGTCCCCTCCACCCAGAGCGAATCGTCGACCTGGCCGGCGCGCGCCGGGAGCGGCGCCAATGCCAAGCTCAAGGAAACCGATATCGCCGAGCCGCATCCGGCCAAGCACAAGCCGGTCGAAGTCACCGTCAAGTCCTCGACCAGCCGCCGTGCGGACAAGGCCGGCGGAACCAAGGTCTTCGTGCTCGACACCAACGTGCTGATGCACGACCCGACAAGCCTGTTCCGTTTCGAAGAACACGACGTCTACCTGCCGATGATGACGCTCGAGGAACTCGACGACCACAAGAAGGGCATGTCGGAAGTGGCGCGTAACGCGCGCCAGGTGTCGCGCACGCTCGACGCCCTGATCGCCAACGTCGACGACGATGCCATCGAAACCGGCATCGAGCTGTCGAAACTCGGCAACAAGGATGCGAAAGGCCGCCTGTTCTTCCAGACCAGGCTGCAACACGGTCCGCTGCTGCCGGAAGGCCTGCCGGTCGGCAAGGCCGACAACCAGATCCTGGGCGTGGTCAAGGCAATTGCAGCCGAGCAGCCGGACCGCGCCATCGTACTGGTGTCGAAAGACATCAACATGCGCATCAAGGCGCGCGCGCTGGGCCTGCCGGCCGAGGATTATTTCAACGACCACGTGCTGGAAGACACCGACCTGCTGTACTCGGGCATCGTCCAGCTGCCGGACGACTTCTGGGACAAGCACAGCAAGAACATGGAGTCCTGGCAGGAAAACAAAAACGGCAACAACGCGATGTTCTATCGCGTCAATGGCCCGTTCATTCCGAGCCTGCTGACCAACCAGTTCGTCTACCTGGAACCTTCCGGCGGCGAAGCACCGATGTATGCTCAGGTCAAAGAGATCAACGGCAAGACCGCCGTGCTGCGCGTGCTGCGCGATTACAGCCACACGAAGAACAGCGTCTGGGGCATCACCGCGCGCAACCGCGAACAGAATTTCGCGCTGAACCTGCTGATGGATCCGGAGTGCGATTTCGTTACCCTGCTCGGCCAGGCCGGTACCGGTAAAACCCTGCTGGCCCTGGCTGCGGGCCTGGCGCAAGTACTGGAAACCAAGCTCTACAACGAGATCATCGTCACCCGCGTGACGGTGCCGGTGGGCGAGGACATCGGCTTCCTGCCCGGTACCGAGGAAGAGAAGATGTCGCCATGGATGGGCGCGTTCGACGACAACCTGGAAGTGCTCAACAAGTCCGACACCGACGCCGGCGACTGGGGCCGCGCGGCAACGCAGGACCTGATCCGCTCGCGCATCAAGATCAAGTCGCTCAACTTCATGCGCGGGCGCACCTTCGTGAACAAGTTCCTGATCATCGACGAGGCGCAGAACCTGACGCCGAAGCAGGTCAAGACCCTGGTCACGCGCGCCGGTCCCGGCACCAAGATCCTGTGCCTTGGTAACATTGCGCAGATCGACACGCCTTACCTCACCGAAGGCTCGAGCGGCCTGACCTATGTGGTTGATCGCTTCAAGGGCTGGAGCCACAGCGGCCACGTGACGCTGGCGCGCGGCGAGCGTTCGCGTCTGGCGGATCACGCGAGCGACGTGTTGTAAGCGTTTTCGCTTCACCAGAAAACCTGCGCGCCGAAAGGTGCGCAGGTTTTTTTACGTCTGCCGGAACGCTTGGCGGTTATTCAAGTCCCGGCTATCGCCGCGTGGGCGGGTCCCCCGCCCACGCGTTCAACCAGCCCAAGCGCAGCCGCATGAGGAATTACAACCTCGCCCCGATCGCCGGCTGGAACGCGCGCTCGCCGACCGGTTGCCGTGCCCCCGGCGGCACGGGCCGCGAGAAGAAATAGCCCTGCCCTTCGTCGCAGCCAAGGTTTCTCAGCAGCTGCATCTGCCTTCGGTTCTCGACGCCCTCCGCCACCACCCGCATGCCCAGCGCGTGCGCCATTGCGATCATCGAGGCGATCAGCGTGTCGCCGTCCGGCTGCTCGATGCGCAGTACAAAGGCGCGGTCGATCTTGAGCACGACGAAGCGCAGCTTCTGCAACTGCGACAGCGACGAGTAACCGGTGCCGAAGTCGTCGATGCACAACTTGATGCCCAGCTCGCGCAGCTGGCGGAACACCGCCGACTCGCCCACGTTCACCGATACCGGCACCAGCACCACGCCATCGCCCGCCCAACGGGCCAGCTGGCTGCAGACGCTGTCGATCACCTGTTCGCCCAGCTGCACGATCAGGCAGGTTTCCTCGAGCAGCGGGATGAAACGATCGGGCCCGGTGAGCCCCTTGCCCGGACGCTCCCAGCGCACCAGCGCCTCCATGCTCGAGGCCGTGCCGGTGGCCAGGTCCACACGCGGCTGGTAATGCACCACGAACTGGTGCTGGTCGAGCGCGGGCCGCAACTCCATTTCCATCTCCAGGCGGGTACGGATCGCCTCGAAAAAACGCGACTGGAAGAAACGGAAATCGCCCTTGCCGTCGGTCTTGACGGAATAGATCGCGATGTCCGCATGCTTGAGCAGCGTCTCGGCGTCCTCGCCATGTTCGGGAAACAGACTGATCGCGATCGATGCGTTCAGTACGTGGGTCGAATGCTGCAAGTGGAAGCCGTCGCGGAACGAGGCCAGCAGGCGGCCCGCCACGTGCTCGACGTCGCCGGGGCCGCCCACCTGCTCCAGCACGACGACGAATTCGTCGCCGCCCAGGCGCACCACATGGTCGCCCGGGCGTACCGCGATTTTCAGGCGCTTGCCGCCCGTGCGCAGCAGTTCGTCGCCGGCCGCATGCCCGAGGGCGTCGTTGACGGTCCTGAAGCCGTCGAGGTCGATGAACAGCACCGCCAGGCCGCGCCCGTCCGCGCGGGCGCGCTCGATCGCCTGCGGCAGGTTTTGCTGGACCCGGTAGCGGTTCGGCAGGCCGGTCAGCGCATCGGGGTTGCTCCGGCGCTCGAGCTCGGTCAAATGCGCCTTGGCTTCGCTGATGTCGCGGATCGTGAGCGCCAGGTCGGCGCCGGCGCGCACCGCCTTGTAGCGGATCCATTCGGCTTTGAGGGACTGGTCCGGCGCCGACGGCACCCGGATCTCGCTGTCATGCAGGCCGCTGTCGAGTGCTGCGCACAGCGCCACGCGTGCCACATCGAAGAGTTCGCCATGACAGAACGCGGACAGGCGATGTCCAATGATCTGCTCGGGCTGCCTGCCGAACATGTCGGCCCCGTACTGGTTGCAGTCAACGACCTCGAAGTCGATCATGGTCCCGTCCGGGTTGGCAATGCCGGGCTTTGGATGGAGCAAGCTCGCTTACATGATGTGCTTGCCGATCCACCACGCGATGGCCGCCATGAAGGCCGAGGCAGGGATGGTGAAGATCCAGGCCCAGACGATGCTGCCCGCCACGCCCCAGCGCACGGCCGAGGCTTTCTGCGAGGCGCCCACGCCGACGATGGCGCCGGTGATGGTGTGCGTCGTCGAGACCGGGATGCCGAAGTAGCTGGCCATCAGGAGCGTCATTGCGCCGCCGGTTTCGGCGCAGAAGCCGCCGACCGGTTTGAGCTTGGTGATCTTCTGGCCCATGGTCTTGACGATGCGCCAGCCGCCGAACAGCGTGCCGAAGGCGATCGCCGCGTAGCAGGAGATGATTACCCACATCGGCGGCATCGCGTCGGTTGGGCTGGTAACGCCGGCGGCGATCAGCAGCATCCAGATGATGCCCATCGTCTTCTGCGCATCGTTGGCGCCGTGCCCGAGCGAATAGCCGGCCGCCGACGCCAGCTGCAGACGGCGGAACCAGACGTCGACCTTGCGCGGAGTCGACTTCACGAATATCCATGCTACCAGCAGCATGATTGTCGAGCCCAGGATAAAGCCCATCAAGGGCGCGATCACAATGAACATGACGGTCTTTATCAGACCCGCCGAGATCAGCGCGCCGGTGCCCGACTTGGCCACAGCCGCACCGACCAGGCCGCCAATCAGGGCATGCGAAGACGACGAAGGAATGCCGTAGTACCAGGTGATCACGTTCCAGGTAATCGCCCCGACCAGGGCGCCGAAGATAACGTAATGGTCGACCACGCTCGGGTCGATGGTGCCCTTGCCGATCGTCTGGGCTACCTTCACGCTGACGATGAAAATGGCGATGAAATTGAAGAAGGCGGCCATCGCGACGGCGGTATGCGGCTTCAGAACACCGGTTGAAACGACTGTTGCAATCGAGTTCGCGGAATCGTGGAAGCCGTTCATGAAATCGAACACCAGGGCGAGCAGTACCAGCATACCCAGCACGTAAATGCTGATGTTAATAGTTTCCATAATTATTCTTGTTCTGCGCGCGCGTTACGCGTTCTCGACGATGATTCCTTCGATGATGTTGGCAACATCTTCGCAGCGGTCGGTAACGGTCTCGAGGATTTCGTAAATCGCCTTCATCTTGATCAGGTTGCGCACGTCCGGTTCGTCGCGGAACAGTTTGCTCATGGCGGCGCGCATCACGTGGTCGGCGTCGGACTCGAGGCGGTCGATCTCTTCGCAGATGGCGACGATCTTCTGGGCGTTGCCCATGTCGTGCAGCAGGCCGACGGCGGCTTGCACGCGTTCGCAGCAGGCCAGGCACAGCTCGGCCAGGCGCTTGGCTTCCGGCGTAACGGCGTGCAGGTCGTACAAGGAGATGGTCTGGGCCGCGTCTTCCATCATGTCCAGGATGTCATCCATGCGGGTGATCAGCTTGTGGATGTCGTCGCGGTCGATCGGGGTGATGAACGTCTTGTGCAGCAGGTCGACGCAGGCATAGGTGACTTTGTCCGCCTGCTTTTCGATGGTTTCGACGGCATGGGTGCGCATTTCCAGGTCGTCGAAG
This sequence comes from Massilia sp., assembly GCA_031398335.1. Classification (GTDB taxonomy): domain Bacteria; phylum Pseudomonadota; class Gammaproteobacteria; order Burkholderiales; family Burkholderiaceae_D; genus Telluria. The sequence goes on along the minus strand of JANNNC010000133.1, from coordinate 2,213 downwards.
TTGGTCATCAGGCCAACCAGTTCTTGCGCACCCTTCACGCACAGCGCGGCGTGCTGGTTGAACAAATCAAAAAACTTGCCCTCGGTGGGCATCAGGCGTCCAAACATTAAAGATTCTCCGTGATAAAACTCTTGGGACTGCGAGGGTCCGCTGCCGGTTTGCCTGCGCAGGCAGCGGCGCAATATCGGCTTAATCGCCCTGGTAGACGGCGAGGTTACCGCTGTAGTTGCCAAACTTGGTGTATTGGCCGATCCAGGTCAGGCGGATCGCGCCGATCGGACCGTTACGCTGTTTGCCGATGATGATTTCGGCGGTACCTTTATCGGGCGAGTCGGGGTTGTAGACCTCGTCGCGATACAGGAAGATGATCACGTCCGCATCCTGCTCGATTGCGCCGGATTCGCGCAAGTCGGACATCACGGGACGCTTGTTCGGACGTTGCTCCAGCGCGCGGTTCAGCTGCGACAGCGCGATGACCGGGCAATGCAACTCCTTCGCCAGGCCCTTCAGCGAACGCGAGATCTCGGAAATCTCGGCGGTGCGGTTGTCGCCCGGCTGGCTACCCTGCATCAGCTGCAGGTAGTCGACAATAATCAGGCCGAGCTTGCCGCACTGGCGCGCCAGGCGGCGCGCGCGTGCGCGCATCTCGATCGGGTTCAGCGCCGGCGTCTCGTCGATGTAGACCTGGGCGTCGTTCATTTTCTGAATGGCGTGCGTCAGGCGCGGCCAATCCTCGTCGTTCAGGCGGCCGGTACGCAGGCGGTGCTGGTCGAGCTGGCCGACCGAACCGAGCATACGCATGGCCAGCTGGGTGCCACCCATCTCCATCGAGAAGATTGCCACAGGCAAGCCCGCTTCGATGGCGACGTTCTCGCCGATGTTGACCGAAAACGCCGTCTTGCCCATCGACGGACGGCCGGCGACGATGACGAGGTCGCCCGGCTGCAGTCCGGAAGTCATGCGGTCGAGGTCAATGAAGCCGGTCGGCACGCCGGTGATCTCACCCTGGTTTTCGCGCGAATAGAGTTCGTCGATGCGCTCGACCACTTGGGTCAGCAGCGGCTGGATCGGATTCCACCCTTGGGCGCCACGGGCGCCGGACTCGGCAATCGCGAAGATCTTCGATTCGGCTTCGTCAAGCATCTGCTTGACTTCCTTGCCTTGCGGATTGAACGCGTTGCCGGAAATTTCGTCGGCCACGGTGATCAGTTTGCGCAGGATGCCGCGGTCGCGCACGATCTCGGCATAGCGGCGGATGTTGGCGGCCGACGGCGTGTTCTGCGCCATCGCGTTCAGGTATTGCAGGCCGCCCACGTCGTCGGCCTTGCCGAGCGAGACCATGGCCTCGTAGACGGTGATCACGTCGGCCGGCTTGCCGCCGTTGATCAGGCGCACCATCTGTTCGAAGATAATACGGTGGTCGTAGCGGTAAAAATCGTCCGCGTGCATGAAGTCGGCGATGCGGTCCCACGCCGCATTGTCGCGCAGGAGGCCGCCGATGACGGACTGCTCTGCTTCGATGGAATGCGGGGGAATGCGCAGCGATTCGATCTGCGGATCAGCAGGGTTATTCATGGCGGGCATTATAACCCCTCCGGTCACACGGCTGAAATAATTGGATAGTTTCCGCGCATAAAAAAAGCCGGGCGAACCCGGCTTTTTTTTACTGCACCAGCTAAAACAGCAGCTAAAACTTAAGCAGCTTCGCCAACGACGGCGACGGTGATTTCCACCACGACGTCGGTGTGCAGTGCGACAGCAACTGGATGCTCGCCGGTGGTCTTCAGGGGACCGGTCGGCAGGCGAACCTGTGCTTTTTCGACTGCGAAACCTTGCTTGGTCAGGGCTTCGGCGATGTCGAAGTTACCAACCGAACCGAACAGACGACCGTCGACGCCGGCTTTCTGAGCGATGGTGATGGTCATGCCGGCCAGCTTGTCGCCTTGGGCTTGCGAAGCACCCAGCTTTTCAGCGGCAGCTTTTTCCAGCTCGGCGCGCTTGACTTCGAATTCGGCGACAGCCGACGAAGTTGCACGGCGGGCCATCTTTTGCGGGATCAGGAAGTTACGTGCGTAACCGTCCTTGACCTTGACCACGTCGCCCAGGTTGCCGACGTTAACAACTTTTTCCAAAAGGATAACTTGCATATTTTTCTCCAGAAGTTCTGATCTGTACGCCGCGGATTAACCGTGGTGCAGGTCGGTGTACGGCAG
>JANNNC010000128.1:0-2598 GCA_031398335.1 Massilia sp. | reverse complement strand
GACCCTGACCCTTCCCCTCATATTTCATAGGTCATGATCATTGCGCGCAATTCGGTCAACGCTTGGTCGAGTTGGCGCATCGTGGGGCCTTTATTGCGTTCGTTGAGCCAGTGACGCGCCAGCGTGAGGATCGAGACCGTCTTTGAGGCCTTGGCCCGACTGCCGTACTGAACGCGATATCCCTGGCTAAGGGCGAAGAGTCCGATCAGCCACAGGGCGAAACTAAGCAATGTGCCGATCAGCAGAAGAGCTGCGATTCGCTGGGGCTTGCGCGTTTGGCTAGTGCTTAATCCCATACCCCATTGCGGATTTTTCAGGTCGCGGAAGGTCTGCTCAATCTGCATACGGTAGGAGTACCACTTAACGATGTCGCTGGCACTCATTCCATTGAGATTCGTTGACACTGCCAGCAGCCATGGTTCACGCTGGGTCTGGGCCTGCTTTTTACTATGGGCACTCTGGGTTTTCTTGCCGAATGCAGTTTTGCGCGTCCGTCCCTTTTGCTCTTTTTTGATCAGGACCATCCGGCACTGCATAGGATTCTTGCGTACATACTCTACCAATCCGAAGTCTTTGACACGACCTGTCGCGTCGGCGTAGCGTGTCTTGCAGCCACGCCATTCTTCCTCGCCCTGCTGGCGCATCATGTCGCGGTTGCGAACTCGGCCAACCCAGGCGAATCCGAGCTGATCGAGCATCCTAAACCAGGTACTCCTGAAGCCAGCGTCGCTGATGATGATGGGCTGACAGGCTTCCGGCAGGGTCGCTCTTAACGCTTTCATAAACCGACAGTGAACTGCTGCCACGTTATATGACTGAGTGGGATGGACTTCTTCGTAAATCGTAATTGATCGCCCGCTGACCACAACGGAGGCCCGCAGTATATGCAGACTAATATCTGCTAATAGATCCGACCAGTCGACAATGATGGCGACTCGGGGATGGGTAAGCAAAATGCGGTGCGCAAGCGCACGATATATCTGTGTCCGCTCATCGGCAAGATGACGATTGCTTAGAAGTCGATCGCATTGCTTAATCCGGTGACGCAACGCAGCCTTGCTGTTCATGCTCCGGCTTAACTTCAGCAACCCGAGGCCCTCATGCTGCGCAGCCCCGGTGATAAGTGCTAAACACGAACGGCGTTTAAGGTGAATCGAAGAGCATTCTTGCCCCAAAAATTTCTGTATGATTGCCTGTGCATGCATGGTCTGTGCCTTCCTTCGCAGTTTGGTCGCTACGAAGTAAAGGGCTAACACAGCCATGCATGCGCCGTTTTTGGTATGGAAAGTTAACAGCTTCCTATTTTGTTTACAAGCAAAATTTGAGGGGAAGGGTCAGGGTCAGACCACTTTTTGCAATGAGAAACCTGCCGCGAAGGCCTGCCCAGTGCGGCGATCACCGAGATCAATTGTTTCTCGCCAAAAGTGGTCTGACCCCGGTGTGAAAAAAGAAAAGGGCCGGTGCTTCGGCGAGGAAGGACCGGCCCTTGGCATTTCTGGTACGGTATCAGGTGGCGACGTTCTGGGCCCAGGCCAGCGCCGACAGGTGCGCCTTGTTGACATCCACCGGTTCGATGTTCAGGCTCTTGGCCAGCGAGGCCACCAGGTTCGAGTTCAGCTCGCACGCTTCGGCTAGCGCCAGGTACGGTCCGTACATGCCGCCCCGCGTCAGCAGCGCGCGCACCACTTCGTCCGGCAGCTGGATGGTGTCCAGCACGTCCTTCATCGGCAGACCCAGCAGGCGGTCGAGCAGCGAGAACATGCCTGCCACGAACAAATTCTCCCCCTCCCCGCGCGCCAGCGCTTTTTGACCCAGCAGCTCGGCCAGGCGGCCACGGATCACGGCCGTTTCCATCAGCACCGGCGAATAGCCGCTCTGGCTGGCCGTGGCCAGCAGCAGCACCAGCCAGCGGTACAGCGGCGCGTAGCCCATCAGCGCGATCGCCTGGCGCAGCGACTGGACCTCGCGCCCGGCGCCGAATCCGGCCGAATTAATGAATTGCAGCAGCTTGTAGGTGAGTGCCGGATCGCGCTTGAGCACGTTCTCGATCTTCGGCACGTCTTCGTTGTTTTGCACCATCTGCATCAGCTGCAGGATGACGCTCTGGGTCGCATTCATGCCCTTGACCGGCTTGCCCGGCCGCGGCGTCAGGTGCAGCTTGCCGACAAAGGCATCCAGGCCGAGTGCGGCACAGGCGTCGAAATCGGCCCAGGTGGCCACTGGGCGGCCCACCATACGCATCGCGGCATGCTTGGCGGCGGCATAGGTGCGCGCCTGCGCCGCCACTTCCACGCCGGTGAACTGCACCTCGACATACGAGGCATAGGGCGAGAGGTTGCGGCCCAGCAATGTGATGTCGGCCCCGCGGATCGAGATGCCCACCCCGCCGACGCGCACGGCCGCCACCGCCGACCGCACGTTCGGGTCGGTCAGCTTGCGGATGTGCAGGGTGAGGACGGTATGCTCGGGCGGCAGCGCGTGCAGCGCATCGAGCGAAAGCATTTCCGGGACGGCGTCGAGGAAGAGGATTTTGTCACGCAACAACCAGCCATGTTCGGGATGCATGACGTGTTCGGCGACGAAGCCGACCAGGTCTTC
>JANNNC010000111.1:0-7437 GCA_031398335.1 Massilia sp. | reverse complement strand
CATGCGCGACCTGCTGCGCAGCCCCTCGCTGGCGCGCGACCTCGGCCAGGCCGCCCGGCGCCGCGCCCCAGCGCTTTTCGATCGAGCGCTTCAGCGCCGACTGGGATGCCGCGTTTCGCTCCGTCACCGGCATACCGGCCTAGGTCGAAGCCGGCAACCGCGCCGGCTGCCGCACCATCCTGCTCGACAACGGCAACGAAACCGAATGGCGGCTCGGGCCGCGCCGCATTCCGACCCGCATGGCGCCCGACCTGTACGCCGCCGCCGTCCTGATTGCCGGGCACCACGATGACGAATGAATGGAACAGTGCAACGCACGTGCTGTGCGTGCGGCTCGATGGTCCCGCCGACGTGCTGGCGTGTACGCCTGCGCTGCGCGCGCTGCGTGCCCAGTCCCCTGGGCGCCGGCTGACCTTGCTCACCTCGCCCGCCGGCGCCGCCCTCGGCCCCTACCTGCCGGACGTCGACGCCGTGCTGGCCCATGAGGCGCCGTGGGTGAAAAGCGGTGTGCCAGACTCGCCTGCACGCCAGCTGGACTGGATCGCCGGGCTCGCGGCGCAGCGCTTCGATGGCGCCGTCATCTTCTCCGGCTACCGCCAGAGCGCCCTGCCCGCGGCCCTGCTGTGCCAGCTGGCCGGCATCCCCTTGCGCGCAGCCTACTGCCGCGAAACACCGTATCAACTGCTGACGCACTGGATCGCCGACCCCGAGCCGGGCGCCATGATGCGCCACCCGGTGCAGCGCCAGCTCGACCTGGTGCGCCATCTCGGCGCCGAGGTCGCCGACAAGCGCCTCGCGTTTGTTCCTGCAAGCGAGGACATGGCAGCCGTCCGCACGCGCTTGCGCGGCGCGGGTATCGATCCCGCAGGCCCCTGGCTGGCGCTGCATCCAGGCGCCGGCGTCCGGGCACGGCGTTATCCCCAGCACCACTGGAGCACCCTGATCGCTGCGCTGGCGGGGCGCCTCGGCTGCCCGCTCGTGCTGATCGGCGGCGCCCACGAACGCGTGCTGATCGATGCCATCCCGCGCCCGCCCGATGCACGCGTCGATTCGCTGGTGGGTCAGCTGGGCATTGGCGAACTGGGTGCACTGCTGGCGCAGGCTTCGCTCACCGTCAGCAGCAACCCGAGGACGGTTCAGCTCGCTGCCGCAGTCGGCACGCCGGCCGTCAGCCTGGGCGAGCTGCCTGAAGCGCAGCACGCGCCCTGGCGGGTGCCCAGCCGGGTGCCGGTCCATGACGCGCAATGTGGCAGCTGCCAGCGCGGCGCATGCCGTCAGCACTGCCTGGAAAAGCTGGCGCCGATGCAGGTGGTCGACGCGGTCTGCAGCCTGCTCAAGCAGACCGAACGGCACCGGGCGCGGGAGGTGGCGCAAGGATCGTTGACGGCGCCATGAAACTGCGGCTTAGCATGCCCGCCGAAAAGCAAAAGGGCCAGTCCGAAGACTGGCCTTTCCGATTGATTCTTGGTCGGGGCGAGAGGATTCGAACCTCCGACCCCGTGCACCCCATGCACGTACGCTACCAGGCTGCGCTACGCCCCGACTAGCCAACAATTATACCTGAGACCGAAATTTTTCTCAGGTTTTTGTGATGTCTAAAGCAAGTTTACGATGCGCGGCCGATGCAGGTCAAGCCAGGCGCCCGCGCGCCCCAATTTACTTCCACTCCCCGCGCAGCACCCGCACCTGCTCGTACAGGTACTCTGGCGTGGCCTCCTGCGGCGCGACCGGCACGCCCACTGCCAGCGCCAGCTTCGAGCGCCAGCCGCGTGCGAAGGAACGCCCGAACAGGTTGCCCGGATCGCGCGTAAACACGCTGCCCCACAGGCCGCGCAGCGCCATCGGGATCACCGGCACCTTGCTGCGCTCGACGATTTTCGCGATGCCGCCGCGGAATTCGTTTATCTCGCCTGTCGTGGTCAGCTTGCCTTCGGGGAAAATGCAGACCAAATCGCCCTCGTGCAGTGCCTGGGCGATGTCGATGAAGGCGCGCTCCATCATGAACGGGTCTTCCTTGTTTGGGGCGATCGGGATCGCTTTGGCAGTGCGGAAGATCCAGCCCAGCAGCGGCGTTTTGAAAATGCGGTGGTCCATGACGAAGCGGATCGGCCGCGGGCTGGCCGCGCCGATGACGATGGCGTCGACATATGACACTTATGGGGACTAAAAACAGTAAACAAGCCACGATGTGAGTGAGTGAAACGCGTCTGAAGCAGTCATTTTCTTTTTAAGCGTAAACAAGTGCCAGAATTTTAGGCGGTTGTTTACACTTTTCTACGCACCATCGTACGATTCCCGATGACCATCTGGAGGTGGTCGAGCTGCGCGAACTCAGCTTGTGGCCGGAGGCTCGAGTGTGGTGCAGTCCGAAGCGACGGAGTAATCACAGCTGGATGAAAAACCGACTAGCCAGAATTGCTTCCCAAGAGGTATTTCACGTCGCTACGTCATTCCTCAATCGGAGATGCGGATTGCAGTTAGTGGTGCCGCCTGGAATTGTCTGCGCCTGTAGAATGCGGAAACGGCCATTCACCGATACCCAAAATGACAAAAATGCGTTTTTCCATCCTGCGGCAGATTCCTTCCTCGATTTGGGTTCTAGGTTTCGTTAGCATGTTGATGGACATTTCCTCCGAACTGGTCCATAGCTTGTTGCCGATGTTTCTAGTTGCATCTCTCGGTGCAAGCGTAGCAACCGTGGGTCTCATCGAGGGCGTTGCTGAGGCGACAGGCTTGATTGTGAAAGTCTTTTCCGGCGCTCTCAGCGACTACCTTGGAAACCGAAAATGGCTTGCGGTTGCTGGCTACACGCTGGGAGCGCTGAGCAAACCGTTCTTCGCTATCGCACCGTCTGCCGGTGTAGTGTTGACGGCACGGTTAGCGGACCGAGTTGGAAAGGGCCTTCGCGGCGCACCGCGGGATGCTTTGGTAGCCGACATCGCACCACCCAATTTGCGCGGTGCGTCCTTTGGATTGCGTCAGTCCCTAGATACCATAGGAGCCTTTGCTGGTCCCCTCTTGGCAGTTGGCCTGATGTTGCTTTGGGCGAATGATTTCCGACGCGTGTTCTGGATAGCTGTTATTCCGGGAGTGATGGCTGTATTGCTCCTTGTGGCGGGTGTCCGCGAACCAGCCAAGCACGGTTCCGCCAAAAGGACTAACCCCATCGCTGTCGAAAGCTTGAAGAAACTAAGTCGGCCCTATTGGTGGGTAGTTGGCATCGGAGGGATGTTCACTCTGGCGCGATTCAGCGAGGCGTTTCTCGTGCTCCGCGCAATGCAAGGCGGCATGTCGCTGGCACTTATTCCTCTCGTCATGGTCGCCATGAACCTCGTCTATGCTGTTTCGGCCTATCCGTTTGGCAAGCTGGCCGACAAGATGGAACATCGAAAGCTCCTCATGATTGGCGTAGCGGTCTTAATTGCAGCGGACTTGGTCCTGGCGCATGGAAGCCACTGGACGACTGTGCTGCTCGGCGCGACGTTATGGGGCCTACACATGGGCCTGACACAAGGATTGCTGGCGACTATGGTGGCGGACACGGCGCCGGCAGAGCTGAGAGGAACTGCGTTCGGTTTCTTCAACTTGTTAAGCGGAGTCGCATTGCTGGCCGCCAGTACTGTGGCGGGGCTGATGTGGGACGGTCTTGGTGCCGCGGCGACGTTTTACTCGGGCGCTGCTTTCAGCCTGGCCACACTTGGCCTGCTGGCTTGGCGGGGCCAAACTCTAAAGCTGCGTAAGTAGGAGACACTGATGGACTGCATATTCGTAGGCGCGAGGGATGACGTTTGGACAGCAGGTCGAGGCCGTTGTCGACGCTTCGGGTATGATGGAAGCAATCAGGTCTCATGAGGCAGGTTGGATTATGTCCAGTGAAATCGACAAGAAGGCGCAGGGTGAAGCTGAAGTAGCGGTGGAGGCCGTCCCCCCTGCAGACTTTCCACGGCATGTGCACCTCGGCGCCGTTCCAGGCGCCCAGCCCAAATTGTTAATGACTCAATACCTGGGACGGTTCTATGTCCCCGGGTGTACTCCGCCTGAGTTACTCGAGCGCTGGAGTATATGCGAAGACCTCGCATAACAGCTAGCAACCAAATCGCTCGAGTCCCAGGCAGGCAAGCGCGCTCACATGACGGAATCTGAGATTCGCGCCCAGTATCTGCCACGACTGATAGCGACAAACTGGACATCGGAAGCTGAGGCACGGTGGGTAATCCGGCGTACTGGTGAATTGCTAGAGTGGCCGATACCGGCGTCGGCAGTGGAGCAGACGTAGTTATGTCTTTATGGCGCGAGTGACGCCTTCAAAACGCTCGCCCTTCGGCCGCATTCAAACGGTCATGGACGCGGACGTAGTGGTCTACATGGGCCCTGCGGCCCATACCCCGCTACTTTCCGCCGTTGTCCTTCGCACCCTCATCCGATTCGACCCTTGGCTCAATCTTATCAATCTCAGCGACTATTAAATTCAAGAGCGCGCTCACCTCTGCCAGTTCTGCGGGCGGGGCTTTCGTGAACGCTTTCAAGGATGACTCAATCTGCCTCGAGGTGAGACGGGGCTGGTTCTTAGCTGTTGGTGACGCAAACAACTTCGCAAGGTTTTCGAAATGCCGCGCGGCCGCAAGGTATGCGCTTCCTGTGTTGACATTTTTCCGAGATGCTGCGGACATGATTTTCCCAAGGCTGAACGCGGTTTATACAAGCATATCAGGCAACGCCACTTCAGGTGGGCCCCCAGGCAATGCCAAATACTCTTGTAGGAGTGAGCCGAGGCCGACCATACGGGAATGGGCTCGAGGCAGTCCCTGCACAGCTTGGCGAGCGGCTACAGGGTCGCCTACGATGATGACCTGAGTCTGCGCGCGAGTCATTGCGGTGTAGATGAGTGTTCTGTCCAGCATCCTGCTCCCCGTGACGGCGACAATCACGCGCGGCCACTGGGAGCCCTGGGCTTTATGCACAGTGACTGCGTAGCCGAGCTCAAGGTCATCGAGCATTGATTCGAGGATTGGCCGGCGTTCACCGTCATCCCAGAGCACCCATCCGATTGCATGGCCAATTTCAGCGCCATCCGCGTTTGTCAGTATCCGTGGCGTATCCTCAATTTCAACCAACCGGCCCAACGACCCGTTCTGTAGACCCCAGTCCCATATATTGCGGGTGCAAAGCAACTGGTCCCCGAGGTAGAAGCCGGTCCCCGCGAACGATTCGAGCTCATCGAGGTAGACCAGAAGGGCCCGACCGCTCTTGGTAAATCTCCTCTGACAGAGAGAGTTTATCGCTTTGGTGCCATCAGCGCTGTTTCGCCGCGGTGACAGTATCTGCGTGTTCGGCGCATCGCTCTCATACAGCGCAACAATGACCTCGGCCATAGCGGCCTGTGAGCAGGGGATGAACGAAATCGGCGCACTGGCATCATTTCCCAGTTCGGGCCAGAGGCCGCCGCGCACCGCTTGAGCAGCTAAGGCAATGGCGCCTCCAAACCGTTTCCCGACTTTAAGCTCAACTTGCGGAACACCGACTACACCAGCTATGGCGTGCAGCACGAGCCCCGGACCAACGGGCATGAGCTGGGCGGGGTCACCGGCCAACACCAATCTGACATGCGTTGGCAGCATTTCGCAAAGGCGACTCATCGTCATGATGTCAACCATCGACGCTTCGTCAATTACGAGTACACATCGACCAGCCAGGTTCTCTTCTGTGACGTTCCTGATGAAGCTCGCTATCGTCGACGCAGGGCGGCCGGTCGCTTCGAGCATCCTCTTCGCAGCTCGGCCAGCCAGAGCTACTTGGAAGACCCGAGTGCCTGATTCGTCGAAGATTTTGTAGAGCGCTTTCAGCACGGTGGTCTTGCCCACGCCGGCGCCCCCCATAATTAGTGACAACGCGTTGGCCGAAGCCAGATGTATCGCAAGGCGCTGCTCTTCGTTCAGCGCGATGCCTTCGGAGGCTTGATACTCGGAAACGATAGAATCCACGTGCTGCCTGTGCAAAAGGGGGACATTGCTGGAGGGGAGAAGTCGTTCCGCCAGCGTGCGTGACACGCTCGCCTCCATTATCCAGGCCCCGATTGGATGCACGATTCCATCCGTCCCAAGAATGAAACTTCCGTTCGATAAGCCGTGCGCAAGCGCTTCTCCCGCCTTTTCGCGACAGGAACCATCCAGGACGCTCGCCAGGCGCGAAACGAGCGAGTGGATGGGGGTGCATGTATGACCATCGCCGAAAACGCGGTAGAGGGCCTCCTCTGCAGCTCCCTGCAGCCGCCGCGGGTCATCCGCGTCTATCTTGAAATGATTGAGGGCTAGAGCGTCGACTTGCCTCCAGTTTGCACAGAACGACAGGAGACGGTATGGGTCCGCTTCGAGCTGGGTGGGCGTTTCAGCGCCGAAGAACGCAAGCACCTTACGTCCGAGCGCTACGCTGAAACCTTGAGACTGGAGCCACTGCAGCGTTTTCGCGTCACCGTGGCCTGCCCAAGCGGTGATAGCAGTACGGGCGCTCTCAGGCGTGAGGATGGTCGTGAGCGCCGCGAAGTCACCCTGCTCCAGTACATCGTAGAGCTGGTCGCCGAACTTCTCCCACAGCTTGCGTGCTTTCACTGTACCGATGCCTTCGAAGGCGGCACCCTCTGCCATGAATGCTACAACGTGCTCCCCCGAAGGCCGCATCATAGTAGCCGTCTCAGCCTGTATTTGCTGCTCCGTTACCCGGTAGCCGTTTTGGTCTAGCACGCGGGAATTAACTTCTCCCGCGAGCTGCCACCACTGACCAGGCTCAACGGTTGCCCCGCCGAGGACTGCTGCGCTCGCACGTACAACGAGGTAGCTTTGCCCATCAACAGCATTGCCATTCGTGTCGATGGCCCTGCCTGTGAAAATAGCACCACCAAACCCACGAGGGTTCTGGCTGCGGACAGTTAAGACCCGGACAGTTTGCTGGTTCAACGGGGCAGCCTCCCTGTCATTCGCAATGCGTCCTGCAATATTGTGTAGCGGTTCAATTGCTGCTTCAACTCGGCGTTCTCGACGCGCAGGCTGGCATTTTCCTGTTCCAACCGACGAAGTCGGTCAGCATCGAGTGTGACCTTAAGTCGACCCTTTTCGCGTAACTCAGGTGCCTCGAGGGCAGCTTCCTCCCGTCGTAAGGCCGGTGGTAGAACCCCACGTTCGCGCAAGGTATTTTCAAGCTCTTGAAGCGCCGATTTGATATTCGGATTTTGGCTTAAGGCCGAAAGGGCGAAGCCACATTCCTTGACTATTTCCTTCCGGGACAAAACACCGCGATGCACCATTTCACGAAAATCACTATCAGACTTGGCTGCCATCCAGGCCTGAAATGCCTTCACATTTTCTGCTGCTACCTGCTGACCGTTAGCCATTCTTTCCCTTCGATTTTTGTTTGGCAATTCTGAGGGATTTCAGTTCGTCAGTC
>JANNNC010000085.1:0-30326 GCA_031398335.1 Massilia sp. | reverse complement strand
GCTTGGTATCAAACAGCGATGTCAGCAGTACGTGTTTGCGTGCGCTTTGGTCGATAATCGTGATGGCGCGCACGCGCCAAGTATCAGGCAAGTGCGGACACTTCTTGCGCGCCTGGGGCGATACGCGCATTTCGATAACGGCATCATCAGGCGTACCGCCTACGACTTCCCATTTGGTGTTGGCCTTCGATGGAATGATGAAGTGTCTGTTAGTCCCACCCGATGTCAGGCCGCATAGAATTTCGGCCGACAGAAAGCCTTTGTCGAATGCGGTGAGGGAATCATCCGGAATCGATGCAAGCAGCTCTTTGGCGTAGAGCATCTCGTTGGTCCCATAAGGGCCAAATTTCGCATCGCGGATCAAGTGGGTCGGCACAGCGGTCAAGGTCACGCCACGCACTTGCGGGTAGCTCGAGATTCGGCCACTGGGGTACACCTGCTCACCGAAATGCTCACGGTGCTCCGGCGTGTCGGCAGTCTTCAATGTCGTGCCGTCCATTGCAAACAGGCTCAGGCCCTTGAACAGGTACTGCGTGAGGTCCTGTTCCGACCATGCCTTTGCTGAAATCTCGAACAATGTCCGCAGAGGCTTAGCGCCAAGACGCTGCCGAGCCTGCGCTACCGCACTCTTGCTCACGAAAGGAACCTGTGCATCCGGCAATGCCAGATCCAGGTCGTCGACTACTTCGCTGATGGACTGATGACGGTACAGCGCCAAGGCAACGACAAGCCACACCACTTGCTCCGCAGGCAAACGGCGCTGTCGAATACTTGCCTTCCCCGTGTACGCGACCGCCTGCTCAATCCACTCGTACGGCAAGTGCTGGCCCAGGCGTGCCCAATCCGGTTCTTCCTGGGCTTGTACGAGAAAATGGAGAGCGTCATCAAACATGGTGACGCAGGTTAACAGCCTCTGAAGACGTTTACAACACTACAAAAGAAAAATGCCGTTCAGTCTTAACTGAACGGCATTACGCCCTCCACGGAGGGTTTTTTCTTGCCCGCGTTTTTCCGGCAGCGCGTGGCCAGAGCCGAATGCACTATCATGAGCCCAACATTATAAAAAGAGCATCGGCACCATGACCCAGTACACCCTGCAACAGAAATTCTTCCTGTACCTCTTGGCCGCGGTCACCCTGGCCTTCGTCTACATCCTGCTGCCCTATTCCGGCGCCATCTTCTGGGGGGTGGTGCTGGCGATCCTGTTCGCGCCGCTGCAGCGCCGCTTCCTGCGCGAAACCAGGCACAAGCCGACGCTGGCCGCGCTGGCGACGCTGTTATTGATCATCGTGATGGTGATCCTGCCGCTGTCGCTCATTTCCGCTTCGCTGGTGAACCAGGCCGTGGCGGTGTACGAGATGATCAATTCCGGTCAAATCAATTTCGGCGCCTATTTTTTGCGCATCGTTCATTCGCTGCCGGACTGGGTGGTCAACCTGCTGGAGCGCTTCGAGCTGACCGACCTGGCCTCGCTCCAGGCAAAACTGTCGGAAGGCGCGGCCCAGGTCAGCCAGACGGTGGCGCGCCAGGCCATCAATATCGGCAGTAAAACCTTCGATTTCCTGGTCGGCATGTTCGTGATGCTGTACCTGCTGTTCTTCCTGTTGCGCGACGGCCAGTCGCTGGCCACCCGCATCAAGCACGCCATTCCCCTGAGCAGCAAGTACAAACAGCGCCTGTTCACCAACTTCACGACCGTGATCCGCGCCACCGTCAAGGGCAATGTGCTGGTCGCGGTGGCGCAAGGCGCGCTGGGCGGCCTGATCTTCTGGTTCCTGGGTGTGCAGGCGCCCCTGCTGTGGGCCGTGGTGATGGCCTTCCTGTCGCTGCTGCCGGCTGTGGGCGCGGCCATCGTCTGGGCCCCGGTCGCGATTTATTTCCTCGTGACGGGAGCGATCTGGCAGGGCGTGGTCCTGATCGCCTTCGGCGTGCTGGTCATCGGCCTGGTCGACAACGTGCTGCGCCCGGTACTGGTGGGCAAGGACACGAAGATGCCGGACTACCTGGTCCTGCTGTCGACCATCGGCGGCATGGCGCTGTTCGGCCTGAACGGTTTTGTCATCGGCCCCGTGATCGCGGCACTGTTCCTGGCGTGCTGGGATTTGTTCGTGTCGACCGAAGAATTTCACGCGCACTGAAATAACATGCGATGCAACTTGATAATCGAGCGGATAACGTGGAACTATGACATCATGCCACGCGCAACAAATTCCTAGAGCCAATTTTTTTTGGCCGCCATACTCATTTTTGACCCCATGTCGCCCGACTCCCCTTCCGCCCCACCAGGACCCGGCCAGCACGCCAGCGCCGAGACCCGCTTTCGTGACCTGTTCGAGCAGGCGCCGACCAGCATCCAGATCCTGGGGCCGGACGGGCGCACGCTGCTCGTGAACCAGGCCTGGGAAGACCTGTGGCATATCCGTACCGGCACGCCGCTGCACGCCTTGGTCATGAGCCCCGACTACTGCCTGCTGGAAGACCCCCAGCTGGTTGCCAGCGGCGTGGCCGGCTACCTGCAGCGGGCGCTGGACGGGGAATCGGTCGACATTCCTGCGATCTACTACGACGTCGGCGAGCTCGGCACCACGGGCCGGCCGCGCTGGGTCACGGCACGCGCGCACCCGATCAAGGATGGCGCGGGACGCACCGTCGAAGTGATGCTGATGCACGAAGACATCACCGACAGTGTGGCGGCCGAAACGGCCCTGCGCGAGCGCGAAGAACGCTTCCGCTCGCTCGTGATGGCGACTTCGCAGATTATCTGGACCAATACGCCTGATGGACGCGTGCTCGACGATTCGCCCTCCTGGCGCGCCTTTACCGGCCAGTCTTACGACGAGTGGAAGGAGTTCGGCTGGCTCGACGCCCTGCATCCGGATGACCGCGAGAAAACCCTGCGCATCTGGATCGCGTGCGTCGCCAGCCAGTCGACTTTCGAGACGGAATACCGATTGCGGCGGGTCGACGGCGTCTATCGCTGGACATCCGTCAAGGGCATTCCCCTGATCGACGAGCACGGCGCCGTGCGCGAATGGATCGGGGCCAATACCGACATTCACGAGAAGGTGACGGCGCAGGCCGAACTGGCCGAGCAGCTGGGGCGCGAGCAGCGCCATTCAGCCTTGCTGATCAAGGTGGCGCAGGCGTCGCGCACCCTCGGCAGCGCCCTCTCGAGCGAAGACATCGCCGACGGGCTGGTCGAGGAAGTGCGCGCCATCCTCGACGTGCACCAGGCGGTCGTGTCGCTGGGCATGGGCGGCACGCAGGAAATCAATGCGGTGTCGATGTCGGACAAATACGCGCGCTACCGCAGCTATGACGTGAAACCGGACGGCAGCGGCATTTATGCCGAGGTCTGCCGCACCAACCAGGTGATGCGCCTGACCCAGCAGGAGCTGGAGGCCCATCCGGCCTTCAAATCCTTCGGCGCCCATGCCGCCCAGCATCCGGCCATCCGCGGCTGGCTGGCCGTGCCGCTGATCGACCGCAAAGGCAGGAATATCGGCCTGATCCAGGCGTCCGACAAGTTCGAGGGCGAATTCACGGAACAGGACGAGGCGATCCTGGTGCAGCTGGCCTCGATCGCCGCCAACGGTTTCGAAAATGCCCGCCTGTACAGTTCCCTGAAAGAGCAGGACCGCCGCAAGGACGAGTTCCTCGCGATGCTGGCGCACGAATTGCGCAACCCGCTGGCGCCGATCGCCTCGGCCGCCGAACTATTAAAAATCGGCATCGCCAGCGAAGAACGGGTACGCCGCTCGAGCGAAGTCATCAGCCGGCAAGTCAAACACATGACGTCGCTGGTGGACGACCTGCTCGACATTTCGCGCGTCACGCGCGGCCTGATTCAGCTGGACAATATCGTGGTCGACATCGACGCCACCATCCGCAGCGCCGTCGAGCAATCGCGCCCGCTGATCGAAGCGCGCGAGCACCTGCTGGCGATCGAGCAGGACCCGGGCGGCGCGCGCGTCATGGGCGACCCCAACCGCCTGGTGCAGGTGGTGGCGAATCTCTTGAACAACGCCGCAAAATACACGCCGCGCGGCGGACGCATCCTGCTGGCGGTCGAACGCGAGGGCGACAGCGTGCACATCCGTGTGCAGGATAACGGGATCGGCATCGACGCCGGACTGTTGCCGCATGTATTCGACCTGTTTACGCAGGCCGAACGCACGCCGGACCGCTCCCAGGGCGGGCTCGGGATTGGTCTGGCGCTGGTAAAAAACGTGGTCTCGCTGCATGGTGGCAAGGTGACGGCGCAGAGCGAGGGACCGGGCGCGGGCAGCAGCTTCACGGTGTCGCTGCACACAATATAGGCAGCCAGTCTTCCTGCTGGCGGTTTGGGCAGCGTCGGCGTGGGTCAAAATCGCGGATAATCGCGGGATGCCTACGCCAACCAGCTCATCCGGTGCCTGCCCCTGCGGTGGCGCCTCGCTCCTCACTTGTTGCGGCCCGTTCATTGCTGGCGAATCATTGCCGCCGACGGCCGAAGCGTTGATGCGCTCGCGCTATACCGCCTATACCCAAGGCAATGAAACCTATCTGCGCGCGACCTGGCACCCGCGCACCCGCCCGCTCGACACCATCATCGATCCCGACGAACACCTGCGCTGGCTCGGCCTGGAAATAAAATCTGCTTTACGTTTACGTCAACGTAAAGCAGAATTACCGGATCAGCCAGACAGCGACACGGTCGAATTCGTCGCGCGTTATAAAGTGGATGGCCGCGCGCACCGGCTGCACGAGCTAAGTCGCTTCCTGCGCGAACCCGACCCGGCGCTCGGCGGCACCCCGCGCTGGTTCTACCTGGATGGCACTTTTCCCAAGTAACAGAGAAAAAACAGAGGACGGCATGCCCCATATCGAGAGCAAACTCAATCCGCGCAGTGAAGACTTCAAAGCCAACGCCGCAGCCATGCAGCTCATCGTCGACGACTTGCGCGCCAAGGTCGCGGCCATCGCCAAGGGCGGCGGCGCAGCGGCCAGCGCAAAACACGTCGCGCGCGGTAAACTCTTGCCGCGCGACCGCGTGCAGATGCTGCTCGACCCCGGCACGCCCTTCCTCGAGTTCTCCCAGCTCGCTGCCTACGACATGTACGACGGCGCCGCCCCGGCGGCCGGCATCATCACCGGCATCGGCCGCGTCGCAGGCCAGGAATGCGTGATCGTCTGTAACGACGCCACCGTCAAGGGCGGCACCTATTACCCGATGACGGTCAAAAAACACCTGCGCGCCCAGGAAATCGCCGAGCAAAACAATTTGCCCTGCATTTATTTGGTCGACTCGGGCGGCGCCAACCTGCCGAACCAGGACGACGTCTTCCCCGACCGCGACCATTTTGGCCGCATTTTCTTTAATCAAGCCAACCTGTCCGCGAAAGGCATTCCGCAAATTGCCGTCGTCATGGGTTCCTGCACCGCCGGCGGCGCCTATGTGCCGGCGATGAGCGACGAATCGATCATCGTGAAGGAACAGGGCACGATTTTCCTCGGTGGGCCGCCCCTGGTCAAAGCGGCGACCGGCGAAGTCGTCACGGCGGAAGACCTGGGCGGCGGCGACGTCCACACCCGTTTATCCGGCGTGGTCGACCACCTGGCCCAGAACGATCTGCATGCCTTGTCTCTGGCGCGCACGATCGTGTCGAACCTGAACCGCACCAAACTGGTGCAAGGCGCGACGCGCGCATCCGTCGAGCCACAATATGCGCCGCAAGAGCTGTATGGCGCCATCCCGGTCGATACCCGCAAACCCTTCGACGTGCGCGAAGTGATTGCGCGCGTGGTCGACGGCAGCGAGTTCGACGAGTTCAAGGCGCGGTATGGCACGACCCTGGTCTGCGGCTTCGCCCATATCTACGGCGTGAAAGTCGGCATCATCGCAAATAACGGCATCCTGTTCTCGGAGTCGGCCTTGAAAGGCACGCATTTTATTGAGCTGTGCTGCCAGCGCAAGATCCCGTTGGTCTTCCTGCAAAACATCACTGGTTTCATGGTGGGCCGCAAATACGAAAACGAGGGCATCGCCCGCAACGGCGCCAAGATGGTGACGGCGGTCGCCACCGCGGCGGTGCCGAAGTTCACCGTCATCATCGGCGGCAGTTTCGGCGCTGGTAACTACGGCATGTGCGGCCGCGCCTTCTCTCCGCGCTTCCTGTGGATGTGGCCGAACGCGCGTATTTCCGTGATGGGCGGCGACCAGGCGGCATCCGTGCTGGCCACCGTGAAACGCGACGGCATCGAAGCTAAAGGCGGACAGTGGTCTGCCGATGAAGAAGCAGCTTTTAAACAGCCGATCAAGGAACAGTACGAACACCAGGGCCACCCGTATTACGCCAGCGCGCGCCTGTGGGATGACGGCGTCATCGACCCGGCCGACACGCGCATGGTGCTGGGCCTGGGACTGTCGGCAGCGCTGAATGCGCCGATCGAAGAGACGAAGTTCGGCGTCTTCCGGATGTAAGGAGCGGATATGGATTATCAAACCCTCACCATCACCGTTGCCGACAAGGTCGCCACCGTCACCCTGGACCGCGCCGAGCTGCGCAACGCTTTCAATGAAAGCGCGATCGCCGAACTGGCGCTCGCCTTCGACGAACTCGGACGCAACGAGCTGGTGCGCGCGATCGTCCTGGCCGCCAACGGCCCGGCCTTTTGCGCCGGGGCGGATTTGAATTGGATGAAGAAAATGGCCGGCTACTCGCAGGACGAGAACCTGGCCGACGCTTCTCGCCTGGCCGACATGCTGCGCACGATTTATTTGTGCCCGAAGCCGACGGTCGCCAAGGTGCAGGGCGACTGCTATGCCGGCGGCATGGGCCTGGTCGCCGCCTGCGACATCGTGATCGCAGCGGTTGGAGTAAACTTCTGCCTGTCCGAGGTGCGGCTGGGGCTGATCCCGGCGACGATCTCGCCCTACGTGATCAAGGCCATGGGCGAGCAGGCCGCGCGCCGCTATTTTTTGACGGCCGAGCGTTTCGACGCGGCCGCTGCGCAGCGCATGGGCTTCGCGCACGACGTGGTCGCGCTGGATGACCTCGACAGCACCGTGGCCGGCATCGTCAAGTCACTGGTGTCGAACAGCCCGCACGCCGTGATGGAAGCGAAAAAGCTGGTGCGCGACGTGGTGAATCAACCGGTCACCGATGCGCTGCTGCTGGACACCGCCGAGCGCATCGCAGCAATCCGCGCTTCAAGCGAGGGACGCGAAGGCGTGGCATCCTTCCTGGAGAAGCGCAAGCCGGCATGGCTCAACTAGAGCCCTATTCACTAGAGAACTTATTTAGATTCGGGAATCATTGTGAAGCACCAGACATCGTCCGACTGGATCGCACGCAGCCTGCGCAGCGTGTGGCATCCCTGCACGCAGATGCAGCACCACGAAGAGGTGCCGCTGATCGCCGTGCGCCGGGCCAAGGGGCCGTGGCTGTACGACCACGAAGAACGCCGCTATCTCGACGCCATCAGTTCGTGGTGGGTGAATTTGTTCGGCCACGCCAACCCGCGCATCAATGCGGCCTTGAAAGACCAGCTCGACACGCTGGAACACGCGATGCTGGCCGGCTTTACCCACGAGCCGGTGATCGAACTGTCGGAGCAGTTGGCCGCGCTCACCGGCCACGCGCTCGGCCACGCCTTCTATGCCTCCGACGGCGCCTCGGCGGTCGAGATCGCGATGAAGATGAGTTTCCATGCCTGGCGCAATGCGGGCTTCAGCGACAAGCAGGAATTCGTCTGCCTGCAGGGCAGTTACCACGGCGAGACCATTGGCGCGCTATCCGTCACCGACGTCCCGCTGTTCAAGGATGCCTACGGCCCGCTGCTGCGCGCTGCGCACGTGGTGGCCTCGCCCGACGCGCGCAACGCGCTCGAGGGCGAATCCGCCCAGGACGTGGCGCGCCGCGCCATCCAGGACGTGGAACGCCTGTTCGAACAACGCGCGAACAAGATAGCGGCGATGATCGTCGAGCCGCTGGTGCAGTGCGCGACCGGCATGGCGATGCACGACCCGCTCTACCTGGAGCTGCTGCGCGAACTGTGCGACCGCCACCACGTGCACCTGATCGCCGACGAGATCGCGGTCGGCTGCGGGCGCACCGGCACTTTCTTTGCCTGCGAACAGGCCGCGATCTGGCCAGACTTTTTATGCCTGTCGAAAGGCATCAGCGGCGGCTATCTGCCCCTGTCCCTGGTGCTCACCACCGACGCCATTTACCAGTCGTTCTACAGCGAAGACATCACACGCGGCTTCCTGCACTCGCACTCGTATACCGGCAATGCGCTGGCCTGCCGCGCGGCGCTGGCGACCTTGCAGATCTTCCGCGAAGACGACGTATTGAACCGCAACCGCGAGCAGGCGACCAGGCTCACGATTGCGATGGCGCCGCTGGCCGAGCACGAGCGCGTGCGCCACTTCCGCCAGCGCGGCATGATCTTCGCGTTCGATGCGATCGAGCCCGACAGCGCGCGCGCGGCCAGCTTCTCGCGCCGCTTCTTCAGCACGGCGGTGGAGAACGAGCTGCTGCTGCGTCCGATCGGGCGCACCGTGTACGTGATGCCGCCGTATGTGCTGGACGAGGAAGAGATCGCGCTCCTCGGCGCGCGTGTCAAATCGGTGTTCGAATCCGTGATCGCGGCGTAAATGGACCCGACCATGGACCTGATCGAGAACATCAACCGCAAGCTGGCCGACCTGGATGCGCAAAGCCTGATCCGGCGGCGGCGCATCGCCGATACCCGCTGCACGCCGCTGCAGGTGGTCGACGGGCGCGCCATGCTGGCCTTTTGCAGCAACGATTACCTGGGCCTGGCGGCGCACCCGCGCGTGGTCGAAGCGCTGCGCGCCGGCGCCCAGCTGTACGGCGCCGGCAGCGGCGCCTCGCACCTGATCAGCGGCCATAGCCGCGCCCATGCCATCCTCGAGGAACGCCTGGCCGAACTCGCCGCGCCCCACATCGACGAGGCACGCGCCCTGTATTTCAGCACCGGCTACATGGCCAACCTGGCCGTGCTGACGGCGCTCGGCGCCGACAATGACGCCGTCATCTTTTCGGAAGCCTTGAACCACGCGTCCCTGATCGACGGCGCGCGCCTGGCGCGGGCCGGCGTGAGCGTCTACCCGCACGGCGATGTGGCGGCGCTCGAGGCGCAACTCGCTGCCAGCACTGCCACGACCAAAATCGTCGCCACCGACGCCGTCTTCAGCATGGACGGCAACCTGGCGCCGCTGCCCGCATTGCTGGCCCTGTGCGAACGCCACGGCGCCTGGCTGTTCGTCGACGACGCGCACGGCTTCGGCGTGCTCGGCGCCCAGGGGCGCGGTGCGCTCGAACATTTCAAGCTGCGCTCGCCGAACATCGTGTATGTCGGCACGCTGGGCAAAGCCGCCGGCGTGAGCGGCGCCTTCATCGCCGCCCACGCCAGCCTGGTCGAACTGATGATCCAGCGCGCCCGCCCCTACATCTACACGACGGCGGCGCCGCCGGCGCTGGCGCACGCGCTCTTGACGAGCCTGGACATCATCACGGGAGAGGAAGGCGCGGCCCTGCGCAGCCACCTCGAACTCCTGATCGCGCAGCTCGATTCGGAACTGCGCCTGACGCGCTGGCAGCGGGTGGCGTCCACCACGCCGATCCAGCCGATCATCATCGGCCCCAACGACGAAGCGCTGCGCATCGCCGCGGCGCTGTACGCCCGGGGCCTGTGGGTGCCGGCGATCCGCCCGCCGACGGTCCCGAAGGGAACCGCGCGCCTGCGCGTGACGCTGTCGGCCGCGCATACCCATGACGAACTCGCGCAGCTGGCGACGGCACTCAACGAACTGGAGGCCATGTGATCAATAACCTGAACGATCCGCAGGAACCGGAGGTCGAGACCGCCGTGCCACGGCCCATGCTGCTGCCGGCGCTCGATGACGAACCGGTGAGCGCGCCTGCGGAAGCATTGGCGGCGGAAGGAATTCCGATGCGCTTCTGCTGCTTCGTCACCGGTACCGATACCGAGATCGGCAAGACCCTGGTCTCGAGCGCGATCCTGCACAACCTGGTCGAGAGCGGCCAGCGCGCCTGCGGCATGAAGCCGGTCGCCGCCGGCGCCGAGCTGCGCGACGGAACATTGCGCAACGAAGACGCCGACATGCTGGCCGCCGCCGGCAACGTGCACCTGCCGCAAAACATCACCACGCCCTACCTGCTGCGCGCCGCCTGCGCGCCGCATATCGCGGCCAGCCTGGAAGGCGTGGCGATCGAACCGGTGCCGATCATCGCGGCCTATGCCGAGATCCTGGCCGCCTCCGACGCGGTCGTGGTCGAAGGCGTGGGCGGCTTCTGCGTGCCGTTTTCCGACACCTTCGACAGCGCCGAACTGGCGACGCAACTGAATTTACCCGTGATCCTGGTGGTCGGCATGCGTTTGGGTTGCATCAGCCATGCGCTGCTGACGGTGGAAGCGATCGTCGCCCGCAACCTGGTGCTGGCCGGCTGGGTCGCCAATACGGTCGACCCGGACATGGACTTTTTCGACGAGAACCTGCAGGCGCTCGCCGCACGCATCCCGGCGCCGATGCTGGGCATCGTGCCGCGCCTGGAACAAGCAACAGCCGCCAAAGCGGCCCGATTCATCGATCTCGCGGGACTGCCGGGCTGGCCGTCGCGCGGGATTGGCTCCAACTGAAGGATTTACACCATGAATGCACCCCACACCGTCGCCCTCCACCGCCCGACCGCCGCTATCTCCGAGCGCGCGGACGCCACCTGGCCGCTGGCCGACGTGTTATCTCTGTTCGAACTGCCGTTCAACGAGCTGATGTTCCGTGCCCACAGCGCGCATCGCCTTCACTTCCCCGACGGCGACGTCGAACTGGCGACCCTGCTGTCGATTAAAACCGGCGGCTGCGAGGAAGACTGCGGCTACTGCCCGCAGGCTGCGCGCTACGACACCGGCGTCGAAGCCAAAAAAATCCTCGACATCGACACCGTGCTCGACGCCGCGCGCCAGGCGAAAGCCAGCGGCGCCACCCGTTTCTGCATGGGCGCCGCCTGGCGCAGCCCGAAAGAACGCGACATGGCGAAGGTCGAAGAGATGGTGCGCGAAGTGAAAGCGCTGGGCATGGAAACCTGCGCGACGCTGGGCATGCTCGAAGAGGGTCAAGCCGAGCAGCTGAAAAACGCCGGTCTCGATTTTTACAACCACAACATCGACACCGCGCCGGATTTCTATAACAACGTCATTTCGACCCGCGAATACCAGGACCGGCTCGACACCCTCGGCCGCGTGCGCCAGGCAGGGCTGAAAGTCTGCTGCGGCGGCATCGTCGGCATGGGAGAAACACGCGAGCAGCGCGCCGGTTTGCTGGAGCAGCTGGCGAACCTGAACCCCTACCCGGAATCGGTGCCGGTGAACCACCTGGTGCAAGTCGAAGGCACGCCGCTGCATGGCCTGGAGCCGCTCGACCCGCTCGAATTCGTGCGCACCATCGCCGTCGCCCGCATCACGATGCCGGAAGCGCGCGTGCGCCTGTCGGCGGGCCGGCGCCAGTTAGGCGAGGCGGTGCAGGCGATGTGCTTCATGGCCGGCGCCAACTCGATTTTCTATGGCGACAAGCTGCTCACCACCGGCAATCCGGAAGCCGAAGACGACCGCGCGCTGCTGGGCAAGCTGGGCCTGAAGACGCGCTCGGCCACGCTGGAATCGGCGCCCAAGGAAGCCTGCGGCTGCTAAGCCTGCAACGCACCCGTTTACTACCAAAAACATAAAGCGAGACAACACGCATGTTCAACAAAATCCTCATCGCCAACCGTGGCGAAATCGCCTGCCGTGTCGCCGCCACCGCGCGCCGCATGGGCATCCGCACTGTCGCCGTGTATTCGGAAGCGGACGCCGGGTCGAAACACGTTGCGTTCTGCGATGAGGCGGTGTTGATCGGGCCGGCAGCCGCCAAGGAAAGCTATCTGCGCGGCGCCAGGATTATCGAGGTCGCACTGGCCACGGGCGCGCAGGCGATCCACCCGGGCTACGGCTTCCTCTCCGAGAACGCGCAATTCGCCGAAGCCTGCGCGCAGGCAGGCCTGGTGTTCATTGGCCCGCCGGGCTCCTCGATGCGCGCGATGGGTTCCAAATCGGCCGCCAAGGGGTTGATGGAAGGCGCCAACGTGCCGCTGGTGCCGGGTTATCACGGCGAGAACCAGGACCCGGAATTTTTGCGCCTGCAAGCCGACGCCATCGGTTATCCGGTGCTGCTCAAAGCCAGCGCCGGCGGCGGCGGCAAGGGCATGCGCGTGGTCGAACGCAGCGAAGATTTCGTCGCCGCGCTCGGCTCCTGCAAGCGCGAAGCGATCAGCTCCTTCGGCGACGACAAGGTGCTGGTCGAAAAATACCTGCAGCGGCCGCGCCACATCGAGATCCAGGTATTCGCCGATAAACTCGTCAACTGCGTCTACCTGCACGAGCGCGACTGCTCGGTGCAGCGGCGCCACCAGAAGGTGCTGGAAGAAGCGCCGGCCCCCGGCATGCCGGCGGACCGCCGCGCGGCGATGGGCGAAGCGGCCGTGAATGCCGCGCGCGCCGTCGGCTATGTCGGCGCCGGCACGGTCGAATTCATCGCCAACCAGGACGGTTCGTTCTATTTCATGGAAATGAACACGCGCCTGCAAGTGGAGCACCCGGTCACCGAGATGATCACCGGGACCGACCTGGTCGAATGGCAGCTGCGCGTCGCCTTTGGCGAGCCGCTGCCGAAGAAGCAAAGTGAATTGGCCATCCATGGCCACGCGATCGAAGCGCGCATCTATGCCGAGAATCCTGAAAAGGGTTTTCTGCCGTCGATCGGCACGCTGCGCCACATGGATACGCCGTCCGCCGTGCATTTTGAACTGGGCGGCGTTGCCGGCGTGGAGCCGGCCGCGGTGCGCATCGATTCGGGCGTACGCGAGGGCGATGCGATTTCTCCGTTCTACGATCCGATGATCGCCAAACTCATTGTCTGGGGCGCCGACCGCACGCAGGCGCTGGCGCGTCTGTCGCAGGCCCTGGCCGAATTCCAGATCGTGGGCCTGGCCACGAATATAGCCTTCCTGAAACGCCTGGTCGAAGGCGAGGCGTTTGCCACGGCCGACCTGGACACGGGCCTGATCGAACGCAACGGCGCGACCCTGTTCCCGCCATCGAAGGCGGCCGCACACGGTGCGCTGGCGTTGGCAAGCGTGGCGCTGATCGAGGCGGAAAGCAACACATCGGCCAGCGCCTCGGCGAATGCTGCCGACCCATGGGGCCAGGCGCAAGGCTGGCGCCTGAACGGCGATTATCGCCGCGTGCTGTCGTTCGGCGACGAGTACGCGGCCGGCCTTCCGGGCGGCGCCTACCAGGTCGGCGTCGTCTACCACCCGCAGGGCTGGGAACTCGAAGTCGATGGCGTCAAACAGCCCCTGGCCGTCAGCGGCCGTGACGGCGCCACGCTGTCGGTGCGCCTGGGCGAACAATCGATGCACGGCACCGTGCGCCGCGACGGCGACTTGTTCCACGTGTTCAGCAACGGCGAGCATGTTAGCTTGGCCTACAACGACCCGATGGCCCATGCCGGCGAGACGGAAGCGGCCGGCGGCCGTTTGACGGCGCCGATGCCAGGTAAAGTCGTCGCCGTCATGGTCGAAGGCGGCCAGTCGGTGAAAAAGGGCGACCCGCTCGTCATCATGGAAGCGATGAAGATGGAGCACACCATCGCCGCGCCGTCGGACGGCCTGGTCGAAGAAGTCCTGTACGCGGTCGGCGACCAGGTGGCCGACGGCGCGCCGCTGCTGGCCTTCAAGGCGGCGTAAATGCGCGTCCTGCTGTACCGGGGCGATGGCCAGACCGGTCCCTGGGCCGAGGATTTTTCTCGCGTCATGGCGGGCGTCGAAACGCTTACCTGGCAGGATGGCGACACGCTCACTGGGTGCGACTACGCCGTGCTGTGGAATCCCGCCCCTGCCCTGCTGGCGCAGCTGGGACACGTCAAGGCGGTGTTCCTGATGGGTGCGGGGGCGGACGCCATTTTAAAATCCGGCGACGCGCTCCCGGGCGTGCCGCTCGTGCGCCTGGGCGACGCCGGCATGGCGCTGCAGATGGCAGAGTATGTCGCGTATGCGACGCTGCGCTATTTCCGCCGCTTCGACGAGTACGAAGAGCAGGCGCGCCATGGCCTGTGGTCGCCGCTCCCAAGCTACGACAAAGAGGAGTTTACGGTTGGCGTCATGGGGCTCGGCAAACTGGGCTTGCGCGTGGTCGAGACCATGCGTTCGTTCGATTTCCCGGTGCGCGGCTGGAGCCGCACGCCGAAGGCCTTATCCGGTGTCGACTGCTTCGCCGGCATGGAAGCGCTGGATGATTTTTTAAGCGGCACGCGCGTGCTGGTGTCGCTGCTGCCGCTCACTGATGCAACCAACAACCTGCTCGATCGCCGGCGCTTGTCCACGCTGCCGAAAGGCGCGTATCTGATCAATGTCGCGCGGGGCGCCCAGGTGGCGGAGCCGGACTTGCTGGCCCTGATCCGCACCAAGCACATCGCCGGCGCCACGCTCGACGTGTTTCGCAACGAGCCGCTGCCGGCGCCGCACCCATTCTGGGAAGAGCCGCGCATCACGATCACGCCGCACATCTCGGCACTGACCGTGCGCAGCGAGGCCGTGCGCCAGGTCGCCTTCAAAATAGCCGCCTTCGAGGCGGGCAATCCGGTGGACGATATCGTCGACCGCAACCTGGGATACTGAGATGAACAGCCAATCTAGCCTGCCCAAAAAAGTAAAAGTCGTCGAAGTCGGTCCGCGCGACGGCCTGCAAAACGAGAAGGAAACCATCAGCGCCGCCGTGAAAATCGCGCTGGTCGACCGCCTGTCACGCGCGGGTTTCAGCAATGTCGAAGCGTCTTCCTTCGTATCGCCGAAATGGGTGCCGCAGATGGCCACGAGTAGCGAAGTGATGGCGGGGATCACGCGCCTGCCGGGCACGATCTATTCGGCGCTGACGCCGAACATGCAAGGGTTTGAGGCAGCATTGGCCGCGAAAGCCGATGAAGTCGTGATCTTCGGTTCGGCCTCGGAAGCGTTCTCGCAAAAGAACATCAACTGCTCGATCGCCGAATCGATCGCGCGTTTCGAACCGGTGGCCAGGGCCGCCAAGGCGAACGGCCTGCGCCTGCGCGGCAGCATCAGCACCGCCTTCGGCTGCCCCTACCAGGGCGAGGTCTCGCTCGATGCCGTGGCCGACGTGGTGCGCCGCATGCGCGACCTCGGTTGCGACGAGATCGACATCGCCGACACCATTGGCGTGGCGACCGCGCGCAAGACCCAGCAGGTGATGCTGGCGGCCGCGCGCGAATTCCCGTTGCAGCAATTGTCCGGCCACTTCCACGATACCTACGGCCAGGCGCTGGCGAACATCTATGCCAGCCTGGAAGTCGGCGTGCAGATTTTTCACTCCTCGGTCTCCGGCCTGGGCGGCTGCCCGTACGCCAAAGGCGCCACCGGCAACGTCGCGACCGAAGACGTGCTGTACCTGCTGCACGGCCTGGGCATCGAGACCGGGATCGACCTCGACCAGGTGGTCGACGCCGGCCAGTTCATCTCGCAGCAGCTGGGGAGGAAGGGCGCCAGCCGCGCCGGCAACGCGATCGCCGCCAGGCGCCTGGGCTGAACCAAAAAATAAGCGCCCGGTCGACGCTTGTTCGACGGGCGCTTTTTATTTTGTCGGTGGTGTTAACGAAAAAAGCCGACAGTTTTCACTGTCGGCTTTTTTCTTAATACTGGTCGGAGTACAAGGATTCGAACCTTGGACCCCCTGGTCCCAAACCAGGTGCGCTACCGGGCTGCGCTACACTCCGAAGACACGCATCATAGCGCTTGAGGCCAGGTTGGTCAAGGTCGGGTTTTCAAAAAGGACGTTTTTTAATTTTTGCTTCTTCATTTTTAATTTTTGCTTTTAATTTTGTATTGCAGGAGGGGCATGGCGATCTTCGCGGCAGCGGGCGGCAGTGCCTTCAGGGACGACGCGGGACGCATGCAGCGGCGCATTGGCGCCGGCATCGCGCTCTCGCTGGCCGTGCACGCGCTGGTGCTGAATCTGCAGCGCATCGAAGCGCGGCGCGACGTGGAAGCGGCGCCGCGTTCGATCGCCGTGCGCCTGCGCCCGCCCCCACCGCCTGCGCCGCGGGTCGAGCAAGCGCCGGCGCCGCCCGTCAAACCGGTGCCGCGTGCGGCGCGCCGTGCGCCGCCGAAGGCGCCGCAGCCGGTGATCGCGGTCGATCCGGCGCCGACACCGGCAGCGCCGGATCCGTTCACCGTGCAACAGGCGCCCGCGCCGGAGCCGGCTGCGCCGCGTTTCGACGTTGATGCGGCGCGCAAGATGGCGCGCTCGCTCGCCAACATCCGCGATCCGGCCAAGGAAGGGACGGCGATCGGGCAGTTCCCGGAAAAACCGCTGGAAACGGAAACCCGCGCCGCCCGCGCGATCGGGGCGGCGAAGCGGAGACATTGCAAGGATGGCGTGCCGGGGGGCTTGCTGGCGCCCTTATTGCTGTTGGCGGACAAGAAGGACAGTGGGTGCAAGTGGTGAGCCAAGAACCGTCGCGCACCGTAGCGTGTGAACAAATCATCAGGGCAAGGCGCATCGTCGAAGACAGTACGCTAGTACGGCGAGACGAATGCAACGCCGCCATGGCGATTTTTTCACGCGCTCGTAGGGTGGACCCGGGAGTCCACCCTGACAGTCAAACCGTATTATTCACCCTTTGATCTGCAAAGCCCGCTCATACAGCGCATTCTTTTTTCTCCCGGTAATCTGCGCCGTCAGATTAGCCGCCTGCTTGACGCTGCACTCCGCCAACAGGATGTTCAGGATGCGCTCGGCTTCCGCATCCTGGGCGTCGGTCTCGACCGTCGCGCCTTCGACCAGCACCACGAATTCGCCGCGCTCGCGGTGTTGATCCGCCTTGACCCAGGCCAGCGCTTCTGCCAGCGGGCAGCGGTGGATTTCCTCGAACATTTTAGTCAGCTCGCGCGCGAACACGACCTGGCGCGTCGGTTCGAACACGGCGACCAGGGCCTCGACGCAATCGACGATCCGGTGCGGCGCTTCGTAGATCACCAGCGTGGCCGGTTCGCGCGCCAGCGCCAGTAAAGCGGCTTCGCGCCCCTTTGCCTTGGCCGGCAGGAAGCCGACAAAGTTGAAACGGTCGTTGACCAGGCCGCTGCTTGATAAAGCCGTCACGGATGCCGAGGCGCCCGGCAGCGGGATCACGCGCAAACCGGCGGCGCGTACGGCGTCGACGATGCGCGCGCCCGGATCGGACACGGCGGGCGTGCCGGCGTCCGACACCAAAGCGACACGTTCGCCGGCGCGCAGGCGTGCGACCAGCTTGTCGGCCACTTCGCGCTCGTTGTGCTGATGCGCCGCGACCATCTGCTTGTTCAAGCCGTAACGGGTGAGCAGTGCGCCGGTTTTACGCGTATCCTCACAGGCGACCACGTCGGCCAGCGCCAGCAAGTGCAGCGCGCGCAGCGTGATGTCGGTGGCATTCCCGATCGGGGTGGCCACCACATACAATGTTGCTGTAGGATAAGACTGTTGAGCTGCCTCGGCCATTACGGGGAGCTGGGCGATATCGATGGACTGGTTGTCGGTCATGTTGAGGATACGATGCTCGTAAAAAGTCTGAAAAACGTCATTGCCACCGCCGTGGCCGGCCTGCTTGCGGGCCTGGTTGGATGCAGCAGCACGCCGATGCCGCCTGATCGGGGTTGCGGCGTACCGGGCGGATTGTGCGCGCCCCTCGAGCCAAACACAAGTGCGCCGCCGGTCGAACGGCTGGGCCCGCCCCCGGAAGCGGCCGGTTCGGAAACCCGCACCTCTCCGGTGGAACTGTATCCAGGCACCGGCGCGCCGCAATCGAACGCCCGTCCTGGCGGCGGCACGGCGCGCATCGCCCTCCTGCTGCCGCTGGAGTCGCCAGGCCTGGGCCAGGCTGCCCAAGCCGTGCGTGCCGGTTTCCTGGCCGGCCATGAACGCGACCGCGCCGGCATCGAAGTCAATGTGATTGCCAGCGGGGATACGCCCGAGTCCACCCTGCAGGCGTATGCCCAGGCGGTGCAGCAGAACGACATCGTCGTCGGCCCGCTGGCGCGCTCGAGCGTCGCCGCGCTGATTGCCAGCAATGCGGTCACGAAGCCGACCCTGGCCCTGAACCACCCGCAAACCGACCGCCCGCTGCCGCCGCAACTGCTGGTGGTCGGCCTGTCGCTGGAAGAAGAAGCGAGGCAAGTGGCTGGCTGGGCCGCGAAAGAACATCCCGCCGGACGCGCCCTCGTGCTCAGCGGCAAAGCGGCCTGGCAGCAGCGCGCCGCCGGCGCGTTCACCAGCCGCTGGACGCGCCTGGGCCACAACAACGCCAGCGTCGAACTGCCGATCCTCGACGGCTATGTCGACGCCAATGCGCTGGCCGCGCTGCGCTCGCGCCTCGAGACCGACCGTCCGCAACTGGTCTTTGCCGCGCTCGACGCCGGCGCCCTGCGCCAGGTGCGCAGCGCCCTCGGCACCTCCTTGCCGACCTACGCCATCTCGACGGCCAACCCGGGCCGCGCCCCCGGCATGTCGGTGCCGGAACTCGATGGCGTGCGCCTGGTTGACCTGCCCTGGGCCATCCAGCCGGACCATCCGCAAGTGATGAGCTATCCGCGTCCGGTGGACGTCGATTCGCTCAACATGCAGCGGCTGTATGCGCTCGGCATCGACGCCTTCCAGGTGGCGCGCACCCTGGCCCAGCAGCCGGGCGCGGCGTTCGAGCTCGATGGCGTCACCGGCCGCCTGTCTGTACGCCAGAACAATGGCGCCTGGAACCTGCAGCGCATGGAGGCGGCCGCCGTCTACCGCGACGGCATCGGTTACGAAGCGGTCGCCGGTCAATGACATGGGGCCGACCAGGCTGTCCGAGAAGCAGTCCCAGGGCCGCGACTGGGAGCAAACGGCGCTGCGCTACCTGCGCCGCCATGGCCTGGTCCTGATCGAAGCCAATTTCACCTGTAAAGGCGGAGAAATCGACCTGATCATGCGCGACGGCGAGTCGCTCGTGTTTGTCGAAGTGCGCCAGCGCGCCGACCGCCGCCACGGCGGAGCCGCCGCCAGCATCACCCCCAGTAAAATCCGCAGGCTGATACGTGCCGCCCAGGTCTACCTGCAGCGCCTGCCCCATTTGCCGCCCTGCCGTTTCGACGTCGTCGCCATCGATGGCGAAGAACTCGACTGGCTGCGCGATGCGATTCAAGTCTGACAACCGACCTCGCCAGTTGTAAGCAATGATTACATCGCTATGCCGCCGTTAGTCTCTACTACACTATAATCCTCGGTTATGAATACTCAACGCATCCTCGCACACTTCCAGGAGAGCGCCGACCTCAAACTGAAGTCGGCCGCGGCCCTGTCGCAACCCATTTCGCAGGCAATCGAACTGATGTTCGGCGCCCTGTCCAACGGCAACAAGATCCTGGCATGCGGTAACGGCGGTTCGGCCGCCGACTGCCAGCACTTCGCGGCCGAGCTGGTCGGCCGTTTCGAGCGCGAGCGCTTCCCGCTGCCCGCCATCGCGCTGACCACCGATACCTCGATCATCACTGCCGTCGGCAACGACTACAGCTTCCGCGAGATTTACTCGAAGCAGGTGCAAGCCTTCGGCCAGGCCGGCGACGTCCTGCTGGCGATCTCGACCTCGGGCAATTCGGCCAACGTGCTGGCCGCCGTCGAAGCCGCGCTCGAGCGCGAGATGCGCGTGGTCGCCCTGACCGGCAAGGATGGCGGCGCGCTCGCCAAGCTGCTGACCGAGGCCGACGTCCACATCAACGTACAGCACAACCGTACCGCGCGTATCCAGGAAGTGCACCTGGTAACCATCCATTGCATCTGCGACGGTATCGACGTCGCGCTTTTCGGAGGAGACGAAAATGAATAAACCCGGCCTGAACAGCCCCCTGGCCAAAGCCGTCCTGTGCGTAGCCCTGCTGGGCTCGCTGCAGGGCTGCGTGCCGCTGGTCATCGGCGGCGCCGCAATGGGTGCGGCCGCCACCATGGACCGCCGCACGCTGGGCGCGCAGACCGAGGACAAGTCGATCACCGTCAAGGCCGAAGTGCAGGTGCCGAAACTGGTCGGCAGCGCCGGCCACGTGAACATCGCCAGCTACAACCGCAAGGTCTTGCTGACCGGCGAGGTGCGCGACGAAGCCATGAAGGCCGCGGTCGAGCGCGAAGTGCGCGGCATCGAAAACGTGGCCTCGGTCATCAACGAACTGGTCGTTGCCGGGCCGTCGAGCTACACCTCGCGCTCGTCGGACGCGCTGATCACGGGTAACGTCAAGGGTAGTCTGGTCGAGATGAAAACGATCTCGGCCACCTCGTTCAAGGTCGTCACCGAGCGCGGCACCGTGTACCTGATGGGCCGCGTGACCCAGCGCGAAGGCGATCTTGGCGCCAAGATCGCCCAGAGCGTTGCAGGCGTGCAGCGCGTCGTGAAAATCTTCGAGTACATGACCGAAGACGAACTGCGCACCCAGTTCCCGAAAACGTCCTCGGTCGCCCTGTAATCCCGGCGGGGGCCCCTCCCCGCTTTTTTTCGCCTGCGCCATGACTGCTAGTAACCGCTCCTGGATCAAACCTGCCGCCATCGGCGCACTCGTGCTGGCGCTGGCGGGCGTCGGCTATGCCTTCATGGCGCGAGGCGAAAAAGCGCCCGACGTCACGTTTATCAGCATCGCCGGCGACAAGATCGCGACGAATAGCCTGCGCGGCAAGGTCGTGATGGTCAATTTTTGGGCAACTTCCTGCACCACCTGCGTGAAGGAAATGCCGGCCATGGTCGAGACCTACAACAAGTTCAAAGGACAAGGCCTGGAATTCGTGGCCGTCGCCATGCAGTACGACCCGCCGAACTACGTGCTCAATTTTACCGAGACGCGCAAACTCCCCTTCATCGTCGCCCTCGACTCCGGCGGCGATATCGCCAAATCCTTCGGCGACGTCACCCTGACCCCGACCACCTTTGTGATCGGCAAGGACGGCACCATCCTAAAGCGCTATGTGGGCGAGCCGGATTTTACCGACGTGCACGCCCTGCTGCAAAAGGCGCTGGCAGCCGGCTGATGGCTTGATACCGGCCGTGCTCGCCTTGCCGCGATGCCGTTCTGTCATTACACTGGGTCGACTGCATGGCGCCGCGCCGGGGGCAGTTGACGGCGCGCCAAGGCGCGGGGAATGCTACAGCACGCCTGACTTAGCGCAAGCCTGCGCCGCTGGAACGGGCCAAGCTTGATGCATTCGCTGGTGCCGCCCTGGCGGCCATGCGCGCAAAGGAGATGCAATGGGTCATATTTTCCGCAGGAGTGCGATGTTTGCCGCGCTGCTCGCGCTGCTCGCGCTGGCCGCCTGCGCCGCACCGCGGCCGAAGGCGCTCGCCGTGCTGCACTTCCAGCACGTCGCCAATGCACACGAAATCCGTTTCACCAACCCGATCCCGCTGTCGGGGGCCCTGTACCGCGTCGGCCATTTGTCTCCGGTCGACTCGCAGGGCTTCTGGGCGATTTTCGTGCTGTGCAATATCGACGTCAGCGACCACGCGCGGCGCGGCTTTCATTACAACGTCAACCAATTTCGCGTCAGCTTCGAAGGGCGCGAATACGGCGGCCTGCCGCCCTATTCGCTGCGCTACCAGGGTCAGGTCGACCTGAACAATGCCGGCGACACGATGCCGATCCTCGACGCCATTGCCGCGGAAATCCAGGAAGGCCC
The DNA here is from genome assembly GCA_031398335.1 of Massilia sp. Lineage (GTDB taxonomy): Bacteria > Pseudomonadota > Gammaproteobacteria > Burkholderiales > Burkholderiaceae_D > Telluria. The sequence continues at coordinate 8,531 of JANNNC010000085.1, read as the reverse complement.
GCCCGCGCAGATTTTCCAGAGCGGCTTCTATCCCGACCTGCACTACCGCTTTGCCGTGTTCGTACCGAAGGCGCTCGATCACTATGCCGGCGAGCAGCTGACGCTGACCTATCAAGGCCAGCCGGCGATCCTGGTCGGCAACGGCAAGTCGCCATCCGACTTGCCCGCCGTCGGCGGCAGCGCGGCTGGGGTGGCGGCGGCGTGCGTGCCGCCACCGCCTTGAGCGTTAAGCTTGAGCGTTCGGATAAAGAATCATCTGGGTGCAACGGAACAAGGCGATCGTCTTGCCGTTCGATTTATCTGTCACTTTTACGTCCCACACCTGGGTCGTGCGCCCCATGTGCACCACGCTTGCCACGGCCAGGATGGTGCCTTCGCGCGCGGTACTGAAATGGTTCGATTTCAGTTCGATGGTGGTAAAACTCCGGGCGCCTTCGGGCAGGTTGGCGATGCAGGCATAGCCGGCGGCGGTATCGGCCAGCGTCACCACGCTGCCCGCGTGCAGGTAGCCGTTCGGCGCCAGCAGGTGCGGCTTGATCGGCAATTGCGCGGTCATGCTCTGGTGACCGATCTCGAGGATTTCGATGCCGAGGTAGCCGGGCAGCGTCCCGACGCCGCGCTGGTTGAAACTTTCCAGGGTGTGTTGGGTGGTCATGGTCAAGGGTCCAGTGGCGAATTTGACATCGTACACCGGGATAGGCGATAGCCGTAAGGGTGGCACTCTTGAAGTGCCCACCTTGAACCGTTCATTCGGACGCAAACATCAGGCGCGGCGCTTGTGCTTGGCCGGCTTGCCTGCCGTTCCCGCATGGCGCTTGCGCGTGGCTGCATTTTGCTGCTGCAGCAGCGCATCGACCCGCTCCGACGCCTCCCTCGCCAGTTGCTGGGCTTCCTCGATGCTCGGGAAAAATTCCGGTTCGCGGTAACCGAGCCAGGCATAGGCCGAATACAGGCGGCAGGTGTCTTCCACTTCCTGCAGGTTTTTCCAGAGCAGTCCGTCCGGATTCGGCGTCAGGCGCGAAATCTTCTTTTTCGCCAGCGACAAGGCCCAGTGCTCCCAGGCGCTTTGCAGCATCGGCACCCGGCTCGAGATCGGCACCAGGGAAAGCATGAATTTGTCGGCCACCGACAGGGGCAGCGTGTCGAGCCATTCGGCGCGCTCGTTCTGCTCCTCGGTGATGCGCGGATAGAAGAAGCCGTCCGGGACGTCGATGTTGTGCACGAAACGGCGCAGCAGTTTGACCAGCGAGGTCTCCCCGGTGACCGAGGAAATGCGGTGCAGCTGCTCGAGCGAGGGGGCGACGGCAAAGCCGCTGGCCGGCACCGGCGGGATTTTTTCCTTCATCAGGGCGCGCATGACTTCATGGGTGTCGTCGTCATAGCCGGCGACAAAGCCCTCTTCGTGCACGCCGAAGCGGCCCGCGCGGCCGGCGATCTGTTTCGCCAGCGCCGCCGAAATCTCTTCTTCCTCGACCCCGTTGTATTTCACCGCCGTCGTCATCACGATGCGCGCGATCGGCATGTTCAAACCCATGGCGAGGGCATCGGTGCCGACCACGATGTCGGCCTGCCCTTCCCTGAAACGCTCGGCCTGGGCGCGCCGCACTTCGGGCGACAGGTTGCCGTAGACGGTGGCGACCGATAAGCCCTTCTCGGTGATCATGTCGCGCCACATCAGGACTTCGCGCCGCGAGAAGGCGATGACGGCATCGCCGCGGCGCAGGTTCGACAGTTTACGGACCGGCCCCGGCTCCATCGCCAGCGGCGCCATGCGTTTTAGTATGTGCACCTCGAGCGGTACTTCCAGGCGTTCGGCCAGCGCCTCGATCGCACGCCGCGCTTCCGGCGCGCCCACCAGGTACACGGTGGACGCCGGCGCGCCGCAGACGGCGGCGGTCCAGGCGGCGCCGCGGTCGCGGTCGGCCAGCATCTGGATCTCGTCGATCACGGCCACGTCGACCGGCGTTTTACTGTCCAGCATCTCGACCGTGCTGGCCACGTGCGTGCTGCCTGCGGCGATGCGCCGTTCCTCGCCTGTGATCAAACTCACCTTCAAGGGCTCGCCATGCGGGCGCGCCGCTTGCAGGCGTTCGTAGTTTTCCAGCGCCAAGAGGCGCAGCGGGGCGAGATAGGCGCCGCTGTCCGCTTTCGCCAGCGCTTCCATCGCGCGGTGGGTTTTACCCGAATTTGTCGGTCCCAAGAGGGCGATGAATTTACGCTGCATGCGGCTGGCGACCTCGAACGATTCCGGGTACTCGGCCAAATTAATACTTTCCTTGGTGCGCGCGGCGTGGCGCTCTTCCTGCTCGCGCTCGATCGCGTGGTCCACGCGCTGGCGGATGCGCTCGAATACGTACTCGGCCGGCTCCGACGTTTCCAGTTCGTCGAGCACGCTGAGGAAGACGCGCGGGTCGAACCCGGCATCGTCGGCCTGCTCGGCGATGTCGCGCACGAATTCCTCGGTATCCAACTGGAGTTCGGCAAGAAGCCGATCGCCGGTGCGCTCCTCGATCAACTCGCGCCGCGCAAGCAGGTCCAGCTTGCGCCATTTACTTGGCTTGGCCAGCACGCCGCGCGCGGGCACCAGCGCGTAGGGCACTTGTAAACCATGGTATTTGACTTCGCCCGAAAAGCGCAGGAAGACGCGCCCTTCCATTTTGACCAGTTCGATGCCGCGCGCGGCCAGGTCCAGTTCGCGTTCGAGGAAGGCGTCGTCGCCCGTGTCGTGGTCGGCAGCGTCGTTGCGTGGATTGCTCATGTGTCGTCAGGATGATGTCTGGTTGCTATCACTATAGCGCGGATGGTCCGAACGTCCTGTTCCGCAATGCAGCAGCGCGGCCACGCCAAACCGCACGATTCGTCCGAAATTGTGTCCCGGTATCGACAAATGTTTGACCTGGGGGGGCGCTGACGCAGAATGTTATTTTCCCCAAAGAAATTTTCAACTATAGTTTGACGCTTCTCCTCTACTTACCGTCGACCTGCGCCCATACCGCCTGCAAGGACCGCCCCACCATGAAAAATAACCGGATCGGCCTGATTCTCGTCGTATCCTCGCTGGTGGTGATCGCACTGGTGGTAACGCTGCTGTTGCAGCGCCAGCAGGCTGACCATGCCGAACAGGTGCGCGCGCAGGGACTGGGCATGGTGCGCTCGCTGGGCGCGCTGCCGGTGTCGGTGCTGGTGCCGGCCAAGGGCGCGCCCGGTGTGCTCGATTCGATCCTGGCCTACCGCGACAATCCCGATTTCGCCTACGCCGCCGTCACCCTCGAGAACGGCCGCAACCTGGCCGAAGTGGCCAGCGCCGGCGCCCTGGTGCCGCCGCCCGTCGCGCTGGCCCTGACCGGTTTTGCCGAGCGCGCCGTCGCCCCGGGCCAGAATGGCCGCGCGATCCGCGAATTCCACGGCCCGCTGGCCAGCGCCGACGAGAAAATGCAGGTCCGTATCGGTTATTTTGAACCGCGCACCCCGTTCGACATCAAGGACCTGCCCTTCTATGCGCTGATCGCGCTGGCCATGTTCCTGCTGGTGCCGCTGATCTACCTCGTGATCAAGCGCGAGATGGCGCCGCTGGCCGCGCTCGGCGAACAGCTGCGCACGGTGGCCGCCGGCCAGGCCGGCAGCAGCCAGGCAGTGGCGCTCGCGCCGGCCCCCGAGGCCGACGCCGACGTGCGCAGCCTGGCCCATAAACTGAATCGCTACCTCGACCAGGCCAGCACGCGCATCCGCGAACTGGAACAGGAAAGCGTGGCCAGCATGGCCAGCGGGCGCCTGCTCGAATACGGCAGCAACAAGATGCAGGCGGTGCTGCAATGCCTGCCGGACGGCTTGCTGGTGCTGGATCCGGCCGGCGAAGTGACCTTCGCCACCGGCAAAATCGAACCGCTGCTGGGGGTTCCGGTAGCGGATGTATTGTCGCAGCCGGTCGAGGCCTGGTGCCGCGATCCCGAGCTGCGCGCGATGCTGGCACGCTTCAGGAGCGCCGGGTTGGATACGCGCAGCCAGATGACGATCGAGTTCAATCCGGCCGGCGTGCCCGACAAGCGCCTGTGGGCCACGGCCCAGGCGCTGCTCGGCCACTCGATGGCCTACGGCACCCTGGTCGTGCTGCGCGACGCCACCCGCGAGCACCTGGCGCGCCAGGCCGGCAACGATTTCGTGGCCCACGTGGCGCACGAACTGAAGTCGCCGCTGAACGTGATCGGCATGTACGGCGAGATGCTGGCGGATGTCGCAGAAGACGATCCGGCGGTGCGCGTGGAAGCGATCAACGTGATCCAGGACGAAGTCGAGCGCATGAATTCGCTGGTAAACAACCTGCTCAACGTGAGTAAGCTCGAGATGGGCAGCATGCGTCCCGAGCGCCACCGCGTGAAACTCGACGACCTGCTGCGCGACGCCTGGCAGCAGGCGCGTGCGCGCGCCGAAGGCAAGGGCATCCGTTTGGAACTGCAGGTGGCGCGCGACCTGGCCGCCGTCTCGGTCGACAAGGACCTGTTCCGCATCTCGCTGAACAACCTGCTGAACAACGCCATCAAATACAACCAGGCCGGCGGCACCGTGGTGCTGGCCGCGGACGAGAACGATACCGATGTCGTCATCGCCGTGCGCGACAGCGGCATCGGCATGACACCGGAAGACCGCGAGCGCGTGACCGAGAAATTCTTCCGCGTGCGTGAAACCGGCACCGAACAGCGCGGCGGCCACGGCCTCGGGCTCTACCTCGCCAACCAGATCGTCGAGCTGCACCACGGCCGCCTGACGATCGACAGCGAACTGGGACACGGCAGCGTGTTCTCGATCCACCTGAAAAAAATGCCGGCCCTGGTCGAAGGAAGCCACGTCCTATGAACAAACCTACTATCCTGCTCGTCGACGACGAGCCGCACGTGATCCGCGTGCTGCGCCTGATGCTCGAACGCGAGGGCTATGAAGTGACCAGCGCCAACGACGGCCGCGAGGCGCTCGAGAAGATGCGCATGCGCCGTCCCGACGTGATGGTCAGCGACATTCAGATGGCCGGCATGGACGGGCGAGAACTGTGCCGCACAGCGCGCGAGCGCTATCCGGACGACACCTTCCCGATCTTCGTGATGACCTCGATGACGGCGTCGGGCGAACGCGAATGGGTACGCGAACTGCCGAACGTCGATTTTCTCGAAAAGCCGCTCAGCCCCCGTCAACTGATTGCGCGCCTGGCGACGCATTTTGCACACGCCGCCCCCCGGCAGGAGAATACCCATGCAGCCTGATGTCCTGAACGAGCTCGATTACACCCGCTACGCACGCTGGCTGCGCCGCACCACCGGCGTCGAGCATGACTTCGCCGTCTGCGCCACGGCCGGCACCGCGCTCTGGAGGGCGCGCGCCGACAGCGACATCGGCGCCTGGATCGCTGCCCGGTGCGCGGCCGGCTTTGCCTGGCCCTGCGGCGGCGACGGCATGCAGCGCCTCGATGCGGATGGCGTCACGCTGCTCTACCTGCCGATCAACGGTAAAAACGGCCTGCTCGGTTACCTGGCGGTGCGGGTCGCGCGCCTGATGGAGGCGCCCGTGGCCTGGGATGCGCTGGCCGAAACGCTGGAAGACATCGGCGCCGGCATCGCCGACGAGGTCGCCGCCAAGCGCGAACTCGACAACATGGCGCTGGAACTGTCCGAGCGCTACGAAGAACTGCACCTGGTGTATGCGATCGACAAGCAGGTCCAGCAGCTCGAGCCGGGCGCCGACCTGTTTCAGCGCCTGCTGCAAAGCTGGTCCGAGCACATGGACGCCGACGTCGCCGCCTTCGTCAAACCAGGCGAGAACCTGTGCGTGCATGCGACCAACCTGTCGGCGCCGATCCACAACCTGGACCTGGTGCTGGTCGAGATGCGCGGCGACCTGTACCGTTTTACCCATTCGGCGCGCGCCCCGATCGTCATCAACGACATCGACGATCCGCGCCGCGCCTACATTTTTACTGACCTCCCCTTCAAACTGCTGTGCTGCCCGGTGATCCACGACCGCAGCGTGGTGGCGATCCTGGTGCTGGCGAACCACCTGGCGAAACCCGATTTTTCGAACAGCGACCGCAAACTGGGCGAACTGCTGGCGAACCAGCTGTCGGGCTTATCCAAAATGTACGGCATGCTGGCCGAAACGCAGCAATTCAACGACCAGATGGCGAATGCCCTGATCGAGGCGGTCGAAGCGAAAGACCCGTACACGCGCGGGCACTCCGAGCGCGTGCACCACATCACGATGCAGATCGGCGCGGCCATGAACCTCGGGTCGCGCGACACCGACGACCTGTTCTGGGGCTCGCTCCTGCACGACGTCGGCAAGATCGGCATTCCGGACGCGGTGCTGTGCAAACCGGGCCGCCTGACGGCCGACGAGTTCACGTTCATTAAAGTGCACCCCGAGCGCAGCTACGAAATTTTGCGCCACGTCGATCGTTTAAAAGGGGCGGTGCCGGGCGCGCGCCACCACCAGGAAAAATACGACGGCACCGGCTACCCGCACGGTTTAAGGGGCACCGACATTCCGCTCAACGCGCGCATCATCGCGGTGGCCGACACCTACGATTCGATCACCAGCTCGCGCGCCTACCGCGCCGGGCGCAGCCACGAAGTGGCGATGGCGGAAATCGCGCGCGTGGCCGGCAGCCAGCTCGACCCAGGCATCATCAAAATCTTCGAGCAAGTCTGCGCCTGCGAGCCGGAATGGATCGCGCGTTTTAATATCGCGCGCGATGTTGTGAAAGCCGCGGCATAAATGAGCGACGCCGTCACCCGCAGCCGCATCGGTTCGATGACCTACCTGGCGCCGTCGATGGCGCTGGTCGCAGTGGACGCCATCGATGCGCTGGAAAGCGCGATTGCCGAATGCATCACCCAGCACCAGGTCAGCATCGTGCTCGACCTGGGCAAGGTGGCGCTGCTGTCGGGACGCGCGCTGGAGCTGATGACGCGCGCCGCAAACCGCCTCGGGGCGCTGGGCGGCTGGCTGAAACTGGCCTATCCGAGCCCGCTGCTGCTCGATATCCTGACCGTGACCGGCGTGGCCGACCAGGTGGCGCTGTACGACGCGCCGCAGGCGCCGGCGAAACCGGCGCGCAAGGCCGGCCAGCTGAAACTGGGCGACATCCTGGTCGAACGCGGCACCGTCACCGCCGCCCAGGTGGCGGAAGCGGCGCGCCTGCAGGAGCAGACCGGCAAGCGCATGGGTTTCATCATGGTCGAGAAAAAATGGCTGTCGGAGTCGGCCCTGTTCCAGGCGCTGGCCGAGCAGCTCGACCTGCCTTTCGTCAGCCTGCGCGCCGGGCTGTACGACCCGGTGGCCGTCTCGATGCTCGAACGCGACGTGGCCAAACGCCTGAACGTGATTCCGTTGTTCGTGGTCGAGAACACGCTGACCATCGCCACCGGCGAGCCGCAGGCGGTGCACAGCATCGACGAGATCCGCGCCCGCACCGGCTGCCGCATTCGCGTCGCCATGGCGCCGCCGGCCGACATCAACCGCGTGCGCGACGATGCCTACGGCGGCACCATGCCGGACTTCATCCACAGCGAGGTCAACGACCTGGAACTGGTGGAAAACCAGATCCCGGACGACTACACCCAAATCGACCAGATGGCCGGCGCCAGCCCGGTGATCAACATGGTCAATGCCGTGATCCAGCGCGCGATCCACGACAACGCCAGCGATATCCACATCGAGATCTCGCGGAATAAATCACGCATCCGCCTGCGCATCGACGGCATCCTGTACGAAATCATGTCGCCGCGCGTGGAACTGCATCCGGCGATCGTCTCGCGTTTAAAGGTGATGGCGCACCTCGACATCGCCGAACGCCGCCTGCCGCAGGACGGACGGATCCAGGTCATGACGCAGGGCCGCACGGTCGACCTGCGCTTTTCGTCCCTGCCCGGCATCTACGGCGAAAAGGTCGTGCTGCGCGTACTGGATAAAAACCAGTCGATCCTCGACGTCGATAAACTGGGCATGAACGGCGGCGCGGTCGATACCTTCAAACGGCTGCTCGGGCGCAGCCACGGGCTGATCCTGGTCACCGGCCCCACCGGCAGCGGCAAGACCACCAGCCTGTACGCGGCGATCAACTACCTCAAAAGTATTGAAAAGAACATCGTCACGATCGAGGACCCGGTCGAGTACCAACTCGACATCATCAATCAGAACCAGGTCAATGACGCGATCGGACTGACCTTCCCGAAAATACTAAAACACGTGCTGCGCCAGGACCCGGACATCATCATGGTCGGTGAGGTGCGCGACCGCCAGACCGCCGAGATCGCGGTGCAGGCGGCGCTCACCGGGCACCTGGTACTGACCACCCTGCACACCAACGACACCCTGGGTGCCGTGGCGCGCCTGGTCGAGATGGGGGTCGAGCCGTATTTGCTGTCCTCGGCCCTGATCGGGGTGATGGCGCAGCGCCTGGTGCGCCGCATCTGCCCGGCCTGTAAAACCAGCTACCTGGTGCCGCCGAATGCGGCCGCCGCCTACGGCTACAAGGGAGAAGGCAA
>JANNNC010000027.1:0-5315 GCA_031398335.1 Massilia sp. | reverse complement strand
TGTGGCAATATGCAATCCTGCGCGAGGATGGCGAAATTGGTAGACGCACCAGGTTTAGGTCCTGACGCCAGCAATGGTGTGGGGGTTCGAGTCCCCCTCCTCGCACCACGAATAATTATTTTTTTGGACGATTTTTACGATGGCAACTGCAGTCGAAACCCTGGATAAACTCGAGCGTCGCCTGACGATCACTTTTCCCCTGAGCGACGTCCGTTCGGAAGTTGAAAAACGCCTCAAGCAGCAGGCCAAGACCGCCAAGGCTCCTGGTTTCCGTCCTGGCAAGGTGCCTCTGAAAATGGTCGCAGCCCAGTATGGCTACCAGATCGAGTCGGACGTTTTGAACGACCGCGTCGGCCGCGCCTTCAACCAGGCCGCCAACGAAGCGGGCCTGCGCGTTGCAGGTTTCCCGAAGATCGAACCGAAAGAAGAAGCAGCCGACGGCATGCTCGCTTTCGACGCGACCTTCGAAGTGTTCCCGGAAGTCGTCATCGGCGACCTCTCAAGCGTCGAAGTTGAAACCGTCGCCGCCGACGTGTCCGATGCCGAGATCGACAAGACCATCGACATCCTGCGCAAGCAGCGCGTTCACTACCACACCAAGGGTGAAGCAGGCGAGCACGGCGACGGCGGCGAGCCGGTCGCAGCCAATGGCGACCGCGTGACCGTCGACTTCGTCGGCGTCATCGACGGCGTCGAATTTGCGGGCGGCAAGGCGGAAGACTACGCCTTCGTGCTCGGCGAAGGCCGCATGCTGCCGGAATTCGAAGCTGCCAGCGTCGGCCTGAAGGTCGGCGACAGCAAGACCTTCCCGCTGGCCTTCCCAGAGGATTACCACGGTAAAGATGTCGCCGGCAAAACCGCGGACTTCACCATCACCCTGAAGAAGCTGGAATGGGCGCACCTGCCGGCCGTGGACGAAGAGTTCGCCAAGTCGCTGGGCATCGAAGATGGCGCCATCGAAAAAATGCGCGCCGACATCAAGATGAACCTGGAGCGTGAAGTCAACGCCCGCGTCAAGGCCCGCAACAAGGAAGCCGTGATGGACGCCCTGGTCAAAGTGACCGAGATGGACGTTCCGACCGTCATGATCCAGCAGGATTCCGAGCGCCTGGCCGAGCAGACCCGCCAGGACATGGCCCAGCGCGGCATGGACTTCAACAACATGCCGTTCCCGACCGAACTGTTCGCCGAAAAGGCCGAGCGCCGCGTGCGCCTGGGCCTGATCCTGTCGCAACTGGTCGCCGACAACAAGCTGGAAGCCACGCAAGAGCAGGTCAAGGCCCAGATCGAAGATTTCGCGCAGAGCTACGAAGACCCGAAAGAAGTGCTCAAGTACTACTACAACGACCGTCGCCGCCTGGGTGAAGTCGAAGCCCTTGTATTGGAAGAAAACGTCGTTAACTATGTGCTTGGCAAGGCAAAGGTCAGCACCAAGGCCGTTGCTTTCGACGAATTGATGGGCAGCAACCCACAGGCTTGAACGACAGCGCAGGCTTTCTGATTTGAGCCTTCATGCGAGCCCTACTTACAAGGAACGAGACAGGTATGAACCGTAATCCGGCATTGGACACCCAAGCACTCGGCCTCGTGCCGATGGTAGTTGAGCAAAGCGGCCGCGGCGAACGCGCGTACGACATTTACTCGCGCCTGCTCAAGGAGCGCGTGATTTTCCTGGTCGGTCCTGTCAACGATCAGATGGCCAACCTGATCGTGGCCCAGATGCTGTTCCTGGAGAGCGAGAATCCCGACAAGGACATCTCGCTCTACATTAACTCGCCTGGCGGTTCGGTGTCGGCAGGTCTCGCGATCTTCGACACGATGAACTTCATCAAGCCTGATGTGTCGACGCTGTGCACGGGCCTGGCGGCTTCGATGGGCGCCTTCCTGCTGGCCGCCGGCGCCAAGGGCAAGCGTTTCTCGCTGCCGAATTCGCGCGTCATGATCCACCAGCCGTCGGGCGGATCGCAGGGCATGGCTTCGGACATCGAAATCCAGGCCAAGGAAATCCTGTACCTGCGCGAGCGCCTGGCCCGCATCATGGCCGAGAATACCGGCCAGAGCGTCGAGCAGATTCACAAGGATACCGACCGCGACCGTTTCATGTCCGCCGAGGAATCTGTGGATTATGGCTTGATCGACAAGGTGTTGACGACCCGCGCTTGAGGTATCACACAGGTGTTGCTTAAAAAACGCCCGGGCGCAAACACGTTCGGGCGTTTGTTTTTTATTTCGGGTAGCATGGTGGTGTACGCGTGCATTTTCGCGTGCCCCGCATTCGCGTTATATTCTTGCGCTGCGATCTTGCGTTATATTTTTTTTTAGTTCTTCACACGAGACAAGCCCCCCATGTCTGACAAAAAATCCTCCAGCGGCGAAAAGCTTCTGTACTGCTCGTTCTGCGGCAAGAGCCAGCACGAGGTCAAAAAACTCATCGCAGGCCCATCGGTCTTTATCTGCGACGAGTGCATCGACCTGTGCAATGACATCATCCGCGACGAGACATCGAACGTCGAGTCGGTGGCGGGCGCCAAGTCCGACCTGCCGACTCCGCACGAGATCGCCGAATTGCTCGATCAGTACGTGATCGGCCAGCAAACAGCGAAGCGCATCCTGTCCGTCGCTGTTTACAACCACTACAAGCGCCTCAAGCACCTGGGCAAGAAAGACGACGTCGAACTGGCCAAGAGCAATATCCTGCTCGTCGGTCCGACCGGTTCGGGCAAGACCCTGCTGGCCCAGACGCTGGCACGCATGCTGAACGTCCCGTTCGTCATCGCCGACGCCACCACGCTGACCGAAGCCGGTTATGTGGGTGAAGACGTCGAGAACATCATCCAGAAGCTGCTGCAAAGCTGCAATTACGAAGTCGAGAAGGCCCAGCGCGGCATCGTCTACATCGACGAGATCGACAAGATTTCGCGCAAGTCCGATAACCCGTCGATCACCCGCGACGTGTCGGGCGAGGGCGTGCAGCAGGCGCTGCTGAAACTCATCGAAGGCACGATGGCTTCGGTGCCGCCGCAGGGCGGACGCAAGCATCCGAACCAGGACTTCGTCCAGATCGACACGACCAACATCATGTTCATCTGCGGCGGCGCCTTCGACGGCCTGGCCAAGATCGTCCAGAATCGTTCGGAAAAAGGCGGTATCGGTTTCGGTGCCAGCGTCAAGAGCGAGACACAGCGCTCGAACAGCGAAATCATGATGGAAGCAGAGCCGGAAGACCTGATCAAGTTCGGCCTGATTCCGGAACTCGTCGGCCGTTTGCCTGTCGTAGCTACGCTGAATGAGTTGACGGAAGAAGCGCTGATCCAGATCCTGATCGAGCCGAAGAATGCGCTGATCAAGCAGTATTCGAAACTGCTCGAAATGGAAGGCGCCGAACTGGAAATCCGTCCGGCTGCTTTGCACGCCATTGCGAAAAAAGCATTGGCGCGCAAGACCGGTGCACGTGGCCTGCGTTCGATCCTGGAACACGCGTTGCTCGACGTGATGTACGAACTGCCGAATCAGCAAAACGTCGTGAAAGTCGTGGTGGATGAAAGTACGATCACAAACGGCGCGAAACCATTGCTGATTTATAGCGAAACCGCCAAAGCGTCCGGAGAAAATTAAAAAATATCCACGCGGAAACCACAAAAGCACTTGTGCGCCGGGAGCTTGGCGGTACAATTTACCTCAATAAAAGCATCCGGCTTCAATCGAAAAGCCACTCGTGACACCCTGTCACGTGGTGGCTTTTTCATTTCGAACCGGGATTTTATTGGAACGTCCAGATTGCATTTCGTGACGAAGTTTTTTTATTCACAGAAATAATTTTTGGACGGTCTTGAGTTTTAACCGTGTGCGCCCAACATCGTCTACACGCTTTTTATAAGGTATACCATGACAACTCCGAAATTAACCGAGCAAACGACGCTGCCCTTGCTGCCGTTGCGCGACGTGGTCGTATTTCCCCATATGGTCATACCCCTGTTCGTTGGTCGCCCTAAATCGATCAAGGCGCTTGAAGCCGCGATGGAGCAGGGCAAGAGCATCATGCTCGCCGCCCAGAAGGCTGCCGCCAAAGACGAACCTTCCGCTGCGGACATCTACGAGATCGGCTGCGTCGCGAACATCCTGCAAATGCTGAAACTGCCCGACGGCACCGTCAAGGTGCTGGTCGAAGGTTCGCAGCGTGCCCGCATCGATAACATCAGCGATGCGCCGACGCACTTTGTCGCCGAGCTGACCCCGCTGCGTTCGGAAATCGGCGACGATTCCGAAGTCGAAGCGATGCGCCGCGCGATCGTCCAGCAGTTCGACCAGTACGTCAAACTGAACAAGAAAATCCCGCCCGAGATCCTGGCCTCGCTGGCCGGCATCGACGACGCAGGGCGCCTGGCCGACACCGTCGCCGCCCACCTGCCTTTGAAGCTCGAGCAGAAACAAGTGATCCTGGAGATCTTCAACGTCGCCAAGCGCCTCGAGCACCTGCTCGGCCAGCTGGAAGGCGAACTCGACATCCTGCAGGTCGAGAAGCGCATCCGTGGCCGCGTCAAGCGCCAGATGGAGAAGTCGCAGCGCGAGTACTACCTGAACGAACAGGTCAAGGCCATCCAGAAGGAGCTGGGCGAGGGCGAAGACGGTGCCGACATCGACGAGCTCGAGAAGAAAGTCATCGCCGCCAAGATGCCGAAGGAAGCCCTCGACAAGGCCACCGCCGAGATCAAGAAGCTGAAACTGATGTCGCCGATGTCGGCCGAGGCGACCGTCGTGCGCAACTACATCGATACCCTGGTGTCGCTGCCGTGGAAAAAGAAATCGAAGGTCACGAACGACCTGGCGAACGCCGAGCGCGTGCTGGAAGCCGAGCACTTTGGGCTGGACAAGATTAAAGAACGCATCCTGGAATATCTTGCAGTCCAACAGCGCGTCGACAAGCTGAAAGCCCCGATCCTGTGCTTCGTGGGCCCTCCAGGCGTGGGTAAAACCTCGCTCGGACAGTCGATCGCCCGTGCCACGAACCGCAAGTTCGTGCGCATGGCCCTGGGTGGCGTGCGCGACGAAGCCGAGATCCGCGGCCACCGCCGTACCTATATCGGCTCGATGCCGGGCAAGGTGCTGCAGTCGCTGGCCAAGGTAGGCGTGCGCAACCCGCTGTTCCTGTTGGATGAGATCGACAAGATGGGTGCCGATTTCCGCGGCGACCCGTCGTCGGCCCTGCTCGAGGTGCTGGACCCGGAACAGAACCACACCTTCTCGGACCACTACCTGGAAGTCGATTTCGACTTGTCGGACGTGATGTTCGTGGCGACCTCGAACTCGTTCAACAT
>JANNNC010000220.1:0-19775 GCA_031398335.1 Massilia sp. | reverse complement strand
GCCTTCTACGTCGACAAGCTGGCCGAAGGCGTGGCAACCATTGCCGCCGCGTTCTGGCCGAAACCGGTCATCGTGCGCCTGTCCGATTTTAAATCGAACGAGTACAAGAAACTGATCGGCGGTTCGCGCTACGAGCCGGACGAAGAAAACCCGATGCTGGGCTTCCGCGGCGCCGCGCGCTACCTGGCCGAGGACTTCGCCGAAGCCTTCGAAATGGAATGCATCGCCATGAAACGCGTGCGTGAAGAGATGGGCCTGACCAACGTCGAGCTGATGATCCCGTTCGTGCGCACCCTGGGCCAGGCCGAGAAAGTCATCGGCCTGCTCGGCAAATATGGCCTGAAGCGCGGCGAAAACGGCCTGCGCGTGATCATGATGTGCGAAGTGCCGTCGAACGCCATCCTGGCCGAGCGCTTCCTCGAACACTTCGACGGCTTCTCGATCGGTTCGAACGACCTGACCCAGCTGACCCTGGGCCTGGACCGCGATTCGGGCATGCCGCTGCTGGCTGCCGACTTCGACGAGAGCGACCCGGCCGTGAAAGCCATGCTGTCGCTGGCCATCAAAGCTTGCCTGGCGCAGGGCAAGTACATCGGCATCTGCGGCCAGGGTCCCTCGGACAATCCTGACTTTGCGCAGTGGCTGGTGGAGCAGGGCATCGAGTCGATGTCGCTGAACCCGGACTCGGTGATCGAGACCTGGCAGAAGCTGGCGGCGATGTAATACGCTACTAACTCAGGAGTTAATAGCTCAAAGGCAACAAAAAGCTTGACTCGTTATCAAAACGGGTTACACTTTTGGAAACCCTCGTCACCCCTGCGGCGGCGGGGGTTTTTTCATATTGACTGGAGAATCTCATGCGCCGTGGGTCACTCATGCTTGCCTTGACCGGCTTGCTGTTTTCAAGCGCCAGCCTCGCGGCCGAGCCCGATTTCTGCCATTCGGTCTGCGACAGCGAGCGGCGCGCCTGCAAGACGAACGTCCAGCAATTGGCGCTTGAGGACGGCGATGGGCTGATCAATATGGCCGAGCGTAACCAGAACGCAAAGACCGCAGCAAAAATACAGTCGCCCTCGCCGGCGGCGCTTGCCGGCGAGCGCTCGGGTGTGCAGGCACGCCGCATCCAGCGCACTGCCGCCTGCGACGAGACCTACCAGCGCTGCACGCGCACCTGCAAGGCCTCGGCGGCTGCCGCGCCCGTGTTCCCTCCGCGCAAGAGCGGATGATTGCTGGCCGCGTCCTGCGCGGCAGCCCGGTTGTTTGAAGCGAGGAGGTCGCGATGTCCGACTGGATGAACTGGCTGGTGGGGGCGGGGATCCTGGTGATCGCCGAAATGTTCACCGGCACCTTTTACTTGCTGATGATCGCCATCGGCCTGGCCTTCGGCGGCATCGCCGCGCTGCTCGGCGTGAGCGGACCGTTCCAGACCCTGATCGCCGCCGCCGTCGGCCTGGTCGCCACCGCGGTGCTGCACCGCAGCCGCTTTGGCCGGCCCGCCAAGGCCAACGCGACGCGCGACCATAACGTCAATCTCGACATCGGCGCGCGCCTTGCGGTGCCGGGCTGGCAGGATGGCCGTGCGCGCGTGATGTACCGCGGCGCACTGTGGGATGTGGAACTGGGGCCGGGCGCACTGGCCGAGGCGGGCGAGTACCGCATCGTCGAAGTCCAGGGCAGCCGCCTGATTGTGGCGAATGCCTGACACAGTCCTGCGCTGTTTGCCTCCAGTGTGAAGAAGCTCGCGTATCAAGGCCACGGGCTGCAAAAAAAGTAACTAACCAACACTGGCGACGCTCGAAATTCACCCGGCCAGGCCGGGCACGCATTGGCGCCCGGTCAGCAGGGCAGGAGGTTTGCAAAGGTCGCGAATGTACGGGAAGATTCAACACTTGACGCAAACGGCGCCAAAAAGAAAGCCAACTCGACGGCCACGTACCAGCTGTATGTGGCCGCAGCCTACTGCTCGAGCGACCCCGTCCAGGGCGTGTATGCCAGAGGCGTCCATAAGCGCGCGGGCACGGAGGGCCCACCCTACGGAGATCGCCGAGTCTGACGCTTGATTGACTGGCAGTGACCCGAAGCTTGGCCTTTTTACCTTTTGAGGCAATGGCTGCGGACTCAGTTCCAGCCGCCGGCGTTCGACAGGTAGTCCTCGTTCGTCCCAGGGTTCGCCTGGGCCAGTACCACTTGTTCGGCGCGCTCGCGCGCGGCTTGCACCAGCAGCTCGCTTACTGCGTTCAACATCTGTTTCATATCCACTCCCTGAAAATGCGTGTTGGCGGCCGGTTTGCACCGGCAGCGCCTGGATTGCCCATACTCTTGTTATAGGGGCGATCCGGCGCTATTTCCAATTCTCATTTGCAATATCAGGTATTGATCAGGTGAATGGGTTCATCGACATGCCTGCCGAGCCAGGCCTTGACGCCTTCGAGGGAGCGGAAATCGGCGACCGAGCGCGCGGCAATCTGCGGGTGGCGTGCCTGCAGCATGCGCGACAGTCCTGCGCCCGGTCCCAGTTCGAGGGCGACGGTGATGCCGCTCTCCAGCAGCGCATCCATGCAGTCGCGCCACAGGATCGGCTCGGCCACCTGGCGCGACAGGTGGTCGATCGCCCTGGCGCGCTGCGTGATCCGCTCGCCCGAGATGCCGGACAGGACGGGAACCTCGGGATTGGTCAGGATCTGGTCGAGTTCGGCGGCCAGCGGTGCCACCGCGCCGGCCATGAAAGGCGTGTGCGATGCGACCGCGACCGGCAGCAGGCCCGTGCGCGCGCCCGCCGCGGCCAGCGCCTGGCTCAAGCCCTCGGCCTGCCCGGCGCGACCGCCGGCGATCATGCTGTCGTCGCCGGTGACGATGGCGACATGGAAATCGTGGCCCTGCACGAGCGCCTTCATCGCGCCGACGGGCAGGCCGGACACCGACAACAGTGCCTGGCGCGGCGTGGCGCCGAGACAGGCGTCCATCAGGATGGCGCGCCTGCACGCCAGCGCCACGGCATCCACGGGCGCCAGCGCGCCCGCCACCGCGTAGGCCGCGACTTCGCCGATGCTGTAGCCGGCCACGATCGCCGGTTCCAGCAGGTCGCCACCGAGCGCTTTCCAGTTCGCCAGCGTGGCGGCGACCACCAGCGGCTGGGCATGGCGGTTCGCAAACAGCAGCGCGTCGTCGGCCAGCACGTCCTCCAAGGGTGCGTCCAGGCCAGCGGCGCCAATCAGCGTCTCGAGCAGGGCCGTCGCCGCGGGATCGCTGCGCGCCATGTCGAACATGCCACGCTGCTGCGCGCCCTGGCCGGGGCAGAGCAGGGCCAGGCGGCCGCTCATCGCGACCCGTCGCCGCTGCTTGCCACATCGACCAGGCAGGCGGCGGCGAGCAGGTCGGCCGCGCCGCCGGGAGAGAGCCGGTGGGCCACGAAAACGCGATGGCAGTGACGCGCACGCGCTTCCCAGTCCGGCGCCGCCGTGCCGCCGGCGGCCAGGAAATCGCGTGCGTGGCGCCGGACCGTGGCGGCACCATCGGCGCCGCCGCGGTGGTAGACATTGGTGTCGCTGATGTGGGCCATCAGCGCGAACAGGGCGTCGACGCGCGCCCGGCGCGGGCCGCGTCCCGCCGCCAGGGCCTGGCGCAGGGCGGGGAGGGCGAGGTCGAATACGGCGGGCATACCCAGCGCCGCCTCCTGGCGCGCACCGCCGACGGCGTAGCGGGCGGTAACCTGCGTGCCATGCGAATCGGCGGACGGCGGCCGGGCGTGGGCGGCCAGCGCGGCGCCCCAGCGCGATACGAGCAGCGCGCGCAGGTTCGCCGGGCTCGCGGACAAGCCCGCGGCATGGCAGGCGCCGAGCGACGCGCACAGCAGGCCGAGGCCGAAGATCGCGCCGCGGTGGGTATTGATGCCGGCGGTGGCGCGCAGCATGCGGCTTTCGGCTTCCAACCCGAGCGCGGCCAGGGTCGAGAACGACGCGTTGTCGGCGCCGGCCTGCGTGATCCGCGCGAAGTAGTGGCGCAGGGTAAACATGCTGCGCATGAAGGTGGCGGCCGTCATGTCCCGGTGGCTGCCGTTGTCGACCAGGGAGACCAGGCCGGGCTTCGGATACAGGCTCAGTTCGGCGTACAGGCTGCGCACGGCGAGGCGGGCGATGCGGGTGCGGAACTGGCGGGTGCTTTCCCGTGGCTGTGCGGGCGGCTGCCGCTCAGGCAAGCGATGCATTGCAAGCAGGTGCTGCCCCTCGGAGGGTCTCTGCTGCCACTGTGCGCTGTCGATCAGGTCGTGCATCGCGCGTCCTCGCCCAAGGTGGCAAGCAACTCGTCGATCCTGACGAGGGCGACGCCGTCCAGCGATTTCGCCAGCACCCGCGCGCCGTCATGCGCGCACGCCGCCAGCTCCTTCCAGGCTACCGCGCGCCCGTCGCCGAAGACGCACTCGCCGTCCAGCGGCAGGACGCGCGCGTGGCGAACCAGCAAGTCCAGCGCGCGGCGATAGCCGGCGCGCGTGGCCGGTTGCAGCAGCAGGTCGATGTCGGAGCCGGTACGCAGGTAAGCCTGGCTGGTGAGGGCTTGGAAGGCGAGCGAGCCGTAGACGCGCAGCGCGAAGCCCGCCGCCATGGCCTGTTCGTCAAGCGCGACCAGGGCCGTGCGCCAGGCCGCCGGCGCCGCGGTGGCGGCATCGGCCAGCGCCAGGGGCGCACTGCTGCGCACGATATCGGCCCCATCGGCTTTGAACGCGATGCGCGGCTTGCTGCCATCGGGGCGCGGCGGCAGCGCGATGCCGAGCGCTAGCTGGCCCGGCCCAAGGCCGGCCGGGGGCCGCGTGACGACGGCCGGCCAGCCGCTGGCGCCCCAGGCAGCGATAGCATCGCGTTCGAGGGCGGGTGCAGCGGCGCCGGCATCTTTCCAGCCGCGCGCCGACAGCCACACCAGGTCATGCCGGGAGAACATGCGCCCCCGCGCTGACGGCTTGCGCAACCGGCTCGGCCAGCCTGCGCCCGCCGCGTTCGAACCCCAGCGCGCGGCGCCGGTCGAGCGGATCGGCGTCGCGGATGGCCGCTGCCAGCAGGGCAGCGAAATCGTCTTCCCAGATCGCCTGCAGGCCGCCCATGCGCAGATAGTTGGGTGCGCCCGGGGCGAAGACGGGATCGAACTTCGCCAGTTCGGTCAGCCTTTCCTCGGGCACCTTGGTGATGCGCGCCATCGCCGGCAGGCCCATCACCCGGATCGTGGCGTCGGGCAGGGCGAAGCAGGCGTCGGCCATCAGGCCGCTGGTAATAAAACCGCCCGACAGCGCCTGGTCGTAGACCAGCCCGATGATCCTGTGGCCGCGCCGGCGCGCGAGGTCGATGCATTTGCCCAGGTGCGCCATGTAGCTGTTGATGCCCAACATTTCGTCGCGGTGGCGCAGGCGCTGGCCCTGGGTGTCGACCAGGATCAGGATCGGGCGGCCCGGATGCTCGCGCACCGTCGCCAGTACGGCCTGGGCCTGGATCAGGGCGATCTCGATGCCGATCGGCGCGTGGTTGGTGGTGCCGATAATGGCCACCGGCTGGCCCTCGACGCTGCCGGTGCCGGACAGGAAGTGTTCGTGTTCGGCGATGGTATGCCCATCGGGGAAGAGCTTCGTTGCAAGCGTTTGCCAGTCCATCAGCGTGCTCCCGCGCGGTGTTGGTTGGCGACACCGAGGAATTCCTCGGCATCCAGCATGGGGATGCGCGCCGGGTCGGGAATGCCCAGGCGCTTCCAGACATCCAGCGGCTCGGCCTCGTTGCCGAAGTCGTTCAGGCGCTGCACCAGCATGTCTTGCTCGGCCTCCAGGTCTTCCAGGCTCAAGGCGGCGTGGCCCTGGGCGGCGGCAATGGCTTCCAGCGCGGCGGCGCGGAAAGCGTCCACCGTGTCGGCCACCAGCATCTGGCAGTCGCCCAGCAGGTAGCGGTGCTTGCCGCCGGTGGTGCGCCAGACCAGCGCCCGGTCGCGCGAATCGAATTCCTCGACGCCGTGCGCGGTTTCGATGACTTCCGGCCCCGACATCGCGAGCCGGCCTTCTTCCGACATGACGATGGCGTTGGCGCAGCGCGCCGCGATGCCCATGCCGCCAAAACAGCCATTCGCCCCGCCAATGATCACCACTACCGGAATGCCGGCCGCGCGCACTCCGAGCATCGCGCGCATGACTTCCGATACCGCGATCAGCCCGGCGTTCGCTTCGTGCAGGCGCACGCCACCGGATTCGAGCAGCAGCAGTACCGCGTGCGCTCCCTCGGCGACCGCGCGTTCGAGCATGCCGACCAGCTTGGCGCCGTGCACCTCGCCCACGGCGCCGCCCATGAAGCCGCCTTCCTGGGCCGCGCCGAAGACGACCTTGCCGTCCAGCAGAGCACGGCCGACGATGACGCCGTCATCGAACGACACCGGCGCATCCAGCTGGGCCAGGTGCGGGCTGATGACGCGCGCCGTCGGCGGCAGGAATTCCTCGAAGCTGCCGGGGTCGAACACGCGCGCAATGCGCTCGCGCGCGTTGCATTCGAGATAGCTGCTCATGGCAAGCCTCCGGTCATGGTTTCGGCTGCCTGGTCTAGGCGCAGGCTGACCACGGCCGGGGTAGCGCCCATGTCGTTGATGCAGATGCGCGTGTCGGCGAGTTGCCAGCGTTCGTGGAAGTCGCTCATGACGGCTTGCCAGGTGGGGCCGAAGCCGTTGGCGGCGGTGCGGATTTCGATTTCGCAGGCGCCGCCCAGCGGCACCGGCTCGATCAGTACTTCGAGGTTGCCGGAGCTGACCACGCCGACCAGCTGCGGCCTTGTCGCCAGCGCGCGGCGTCCGTTCTCGAACCGAAAATTAAGGGTTTCCATCAGGGTTTTCTCGCTGTGTTCTTACCAGTTGCGGAAGCGTTTCGGCGGGTCGTACAGGCCGCCGGATGCGCGCACGATGTCTTTCATGTTCTTGGCCGCCAGCAGGTCGCGCGTGGCGAGGCGCTTGTCGATGCCGAGGTCTTCGGGGCGCTGGACGATGCCGCGGTCGCGCAAATTCTCGACCATGCGCTTGTCGCGCCCCATGCCCACCGGCGTGTAGCCGGCCACGCCGCGGATCGCCTGTTCGCGTTCCTCGCTGGTACGGCACAGCAGCAGGTTGGCGATGCCTTCCTCGGTCAGGATGTGGGTGACGTCGTCGCCGTAGATCATGACGGGCGGAATCGCCATGCCGGTCTGTTCGGCCAGTTGCCAGGCGTCGAGCGTCTCGACAAAGGCCGGCGCCATGTGCTCGCGGAAGGTTTCGACCATCTGCACGACCAGCTTCTGGCCGCGCGGGATGGTGGCGCGTCCCTCGCGCGCCTGGCGCCCGGCCTTCAGCCAGGCCGGGCTGGCATGGCGCCGTCCGCGCGCGTCGCTGCCCATGTTGGGGGCGCCGCCGAAACCGGAAATGCGCCCCAGCGTGGCGGTCGAGGAATTGCCCTGCAAATCGATCTGCAGGGTCGAGCCGATGAACATGTCGCAGGCGTAGTGGCCGGCCGCCTGGCAAAAGGCGCGGTTGCTGCGCATCGAGCCGTCCGGGCCCACAAAAAAGATGTCGGGCCGGGCGCGGATGTAATTCTCCATGCCCAGTTCCGAGCCGAAGGAGTGCACCGATTCGACAAAGCCGGCTTCGATCGCGGGAATCAGGGCCGGATGGGGATTCAAGGCCCAGTGGGTGGCGATCTTGCCCTTCAGGCCGAGGTCGCGCCCATAGGTCGGCAACAGCAGTTCGATCGCCGCGGTGTCGAAGCCGATGCCGTGGTTCAGGCGCTGCACTTCGTATTCGGCGTAGATGCCCTTGATCGCCATCATCGCCATCAAGACCTGGATTTCGGAAATTTGCGCCGGATCGCGCGTGAACAGCGGCTCGATGTAATACGGTTTCGGCGACTGCACCACGAAGCCGACCCAGTCGGCCGGGATGTCGACGCGCGGCAGGGTGTCGACGATCTCGTTGACCTGGGCGATCACGATGCCGCCCTTGAAGGCGGTCGCTTCGGCAATGACCGGCGTGTCTTCGGTGTTCGGCCCGGTGTAGAGGTTGCCATGGCGGTCGGCCGCTTCGGCGGCCACTAGGGCGATGCGCGGCGTCAGGTCGATGAAATAGCGGCCGAAGAGTTCGAGGTAGGTGTGGATGGCGCCGATATTGAGTTTGCCGGCGCTGGCCAGTTTGGCCAGGCGCGCCGCCTGCGGACCGGAAAATGAAAAGTCGAGACGCGAACCGATGCCGTTCTCGAATACGTCCAGGTGTTCCGGCAGCGAGAGCACCGACAGCAGCAGGTGCAGGTCGTGCACGCGGCTCGGGTCGAGTTTGGCCAGCGCCTTGCCGAGGAAGTCGGCCTGCTTCTGGTTGTTCCCTTCGAGGCAGACCCGGTCGCCCGGTTCGATGACCTGGTGCAGCAGTTCGGCGATGTCTCCAGCCTGGATGATCTTGCCGGCCAGCCGGTTGCCCAGCGCTTCCCGCGCCCGCGCCAGGCGCGCGGCGCGGTTTTCCTGCTGGCGGTTCCAGTTGCGCGCGGCGCCAGGCTGACCCATTCGACTATTCTCCATGATGCTTGACTCTACAGGACGATGAACAGGAACCAG
This sequence comes from Massilia sp., assembly GCA_031398335.1. GTDB lineage: Bacteria > Pseudomonadota > Gammaproteobacteria > Burkholderiales > Burkholderiaceae_D > Telluria. Next base: position 11,193 of record JANNNC010000220.1, on the reverse strand, counting down.
ACCACGACCGGCGCCACCAGGGTGATGATGCCGCCGTAGATCATCAGCTGGCGCAGGAACACGTCGCGGTCCACGCCCTGGACGTTGGCCAGCACCAGCGCGCCATTGGTCGAGAAGGGGCTGACGTCGACGATGGTCGACGAGACCGCCATGGCCGCGATGAAGCCAATCGGGTCGACCCCGGTGCCCGACTGCAGGAAGGGCACGGCCAGCGGGATCAGAGAGCCGAGCACGGCGGTCGAGGAAGCGAAGGCCGAGACCACGGCGCCGACAAAGCACAGCAGCAGGGCGGCCACGAGGGGCGAGGCGAGCGTGGCCACGCTGTCGCCGACAAAGGTGATGGTGCCCATCTTCTGCATCACGCCGACATAGGTGCTGACGCCAACGATGAGCATGATTTCAGGCCACGAGACCTGGGTGATGGCGCGCTTTTGCACGTTCGGCGCGATGATCGACAGGATCAGGCCGATGGAGATGGCGACAAAGCCGATGTCGAGCTTGTAGACCAGGGTCAGCACGGCGAGCGCGACCAGGCCGACGACGGTGATGATCTGCTGCATGGTCGCGCCTGCATGCTCGAGGCCCGGTTGGTGCGCGGCCGAGGCACCCATGCCGGCCGCGCCGGTGGCGGGGCTGGCGTCGAGTGCGTCGGGCGAGCGCTGCATGGTCAGCCGCTCCTCGCTCATGGCCTCGCCTTCGGCATCGGCGAACATTTGCGGGCCGGAGGCCGGCATTGCCACCTGCGTATTGAAGGGGGTGTTTTCGACGCTGCCGGGCGCGGGCCGGTTCTGGCGCTGGCGCATCAGGGCCAGGCCGCCGAACATGATGAACAGCAGCAGCGCGACGGCGAAATTGACGCCCAGGCTGACGAACGCGGTGGTAAGTTCGGACAGCGGCAGGCCCGCCTTTTGCACGATCTTGTTGGTGATGCCGCCGTAGATGCTGATCGGCGAGAAGCCGCCGCCCTGGGCGCCGTGCACCACCATCAGTCCCATCATCAGCGGATTGATGCCGTACTTGGCGGCAAAGCCGAGCGCGATCGGCGCGATGATGGCGACCGCCGCCGGGCTGACGGCGCCGACCGCCGTCAGCAGCGCGGTAATGAAGAACATGACCCAGGGAATGGCCGCGACCTGCCCGCGCACCGCTTTCAGGGCCAGGCGCACCAGCCAGTCGATGGTGCCGTTGTTTTGCGCCTGCGCGAACAGGTAAGTGATGCCGGCCAGGGTGAGGAAGAGCTCGGCGGGGAAGCCGCCCATGATCGCTTTTGTTTCCATGCCGGCGATGAGCGTGCCGACGAGGAAGGCGCCGACAAAGGCGATGACGCCCATGTTGATCGGCAGGACGGTAGCGAGAATGAACATCGCGACCAGGACGTAAATCGACATCATGTGAGAGGACATGTGTTTCGCCTTGAACGAGGGTGACGCGTTGTCTCCGCGACTGGAATTTTTATGGTACTGACAAGGCTAAGGTAGCGCCGAATCCCTTTGCGGACAATTAGCGCGAGCGGCTGAACGTTTCCGCTCAGCGGAAACGTCAGGCGGCAAGGTTGCCCTGGCCGGTTTCTTTGCTGTGGCGCAGCATGCGGCAGGAGGCCGCCAGGGCCAGCAAGTTCGGGTCGCGTTCGCGCACGCGCAGGAAGTTCACGCCGATGGTCTGGCGCATGCGGTACTCGGGGCGCAGGGGGATCAGCTGGAGCTTGTCGCCGAAGACGTCGCGCACGCGGCCCGGCAGCAGGGTATAGCCCAGGCCTGCGCTGACCAGGTTCATCAGCGAGAAGATGTCGCTCACGCGCATGACCACGTTTGGCGTGAAGCCGGCCACCCGGAAGGCCTCGACGAAGCCGTGGTAGGTCACGAAGCCTTCGGAGAGGCTGACGTATTTCTCGGCGGCGCAGGCGCGCAGGTCGATCGCGCTTTCTTTCGCGTAGGGCGAGCCGGCCGGCGCGGCGAAATAGATGTCGTCGTCGAACAGCGGGATCGAGACGATGTCGGGGTCGCCATCGGGCACGGCCATCAGGGCGGCGTCGATCACGTTCTGCTTGAGTTTATGCAGCAGGTCGGCGTTCGAGCCGAGCACGAGTTCGGTTTGCAGTTCGGGGCGGCGCAGCTTGATGTCGAAGATGACTTCGGGCGCGGTGCTGTTGGTAAGCGAATAGAGCGATCCGATCTTCAGGTGGCCGGAGGAATAGCCGGCGACCTTGCGCGTGGCGGCGATGCCGTCGCCCATCAGCTTGATGGCCTCGCGGCTGACCTCGGCCAGCACGCGCGCAGCCTCGGTCGGCATCAGGTTGCGGCCCTTGTGGCCGAACAGCTGGCAGGCCATGCTTTCCTCGAGCGAGTGCAGGGCGCGGTGCACGCTGACCACGCTGATGCCGAGCATTTCCGCCGCGCTGTTGAGGCTGCCGCATTCCATGAAGGCGATCAGCACCTCGAGCTTGCGGAAGGTAATCTCTTCGCTAATCTGACTGCGCATCGTGTTTATCCGGATAATGAAAGGGGTTGTCGGCCTGGCGATCATGCGCAGCGGGTGAGGCCGCCGCTTGAGCTGCATCGGGCGTGCCGGCATGACGGCGCCACAAGGGCAGGTGCAGGCTTCAGAGGGCGGCAATCCCGAATGAATTGACTCTACGCTAAAACCGGTTAGACTCCCAATATTGCTTGTTTAAAATCAAAACCACTAAAAACGCATCGTATCGCATTCATGCACCCTCGTCGCCCCCTCGGGGCCACGGGGGTTTTTTATGCGGATTCAGAACAATAATTAATAATTAAACTTTATCTATAAGGGATGCTCATGGAATTTTCGTTTGAAATCGTTGCGCTGGTCATCTTCGTGATTGCCATGGTGTTCGTCTTCAAGACGATCAACGTCGTGCCGCAGCAGCACGCCTGGGTGGTCGAACGGCTCGGCAAGTACCATGCGACGCTGGCGCCGGGCCTGAACATCGTGATTCCCTTCATCGACCGCATCGCCTATAAACACGTCCTGAAAGAGATTCCGCTCGACGTGCCGCCGCAAGTCTGCATCACCAGGGACAATACCCAGCTGCAGGTCGACGGCATCCTGTACTACCAGGTGACCGATGCGATGCGCGCATCCTACGGCGCCTCGAACTATGTCCAGGCCATTACCCAGCTGGCGCAAACGACGCTGCGTTCCGTGATCGGCAAGATGGAACTCGACAAGACATTTGAAGAACGCGACCACATCAACACCACCATCGTGAACGCCATCGACGAGTCGGCCGCGAACTGGGGCGTCAAAGTCCTGCGTTACGAGATCAAGGATTTGACGCCGCCGGCCGAAATCCTGCATTCGATGCAGCGCCAGATCACCGCCGAGCGCGAAAAGCGCGCGCTGATCGCGGCTTCCGAAGGCCGGCGCCAGGAACAGATCAACATCGCCAGCGGCGAACGGGAAGCCTCGATCGCGCGCTCCGAAGGCGAGCGCCAGGCCGCGATCAACCGCGCCCAGGGCGAGGCCAACGCGATCGTGGCCCTGGCCGAGGCGAGCGCCACCGCGCTGCGCCAGGTGGGCGCCGCGATCCGCGAGCCGGGCGGCGAGGATGCGATGAATCTGCGGGTCGCCGAGCATTATGTGGACGCCTTCTCCAAGCTGGCCAAGACGAATAATTCGATTATCGTGCCGGCCAACCTGGGCGAGATGAGCGGTCTGATTGCGAGCGCGCTGCAGATCGTCAAGACGCAGAAGTAAATGCAGCAAGTGCTGGCGGAATTGGCGCCGGTCCGGGCGGCATGGATGCGTCCGCGCCAGGTGCTGGTTCTGATGGCAAGCTCGCTGTTCCTCGCGGGCGTGCTCGAGCAAACCACGCCGGGGCCGTGGCTGCTCTTCATATCGTCGCTGCTGTTCGCGCTGCTGCAGAACTTCCTGCCGTTCTACTGGTACCGGCTCGACAGCGACCTGCGCGCCTTCCCCCGTTCACGCTGGATGAACTTCGGCATCGTTTTCATGACGCCGCTGGTCATGCCCGTCTACCTGCTGCGCAGCCGGGCGCGCGGCCAGCGCTGGCGCGCGCTGCTGCGCTTCGCCGGATTTTCGTTGCTGCTCTTGCTGGTGACGGGCGTCGGCCTGTTTGCGGGCACGCAGCTGCCCCTGGCCGGCCCGTCCCAGGATCCTCAGAAGTCGATCGAGCCCGACACCGTCACCGTGCGCGGTCCACCCGCAACCAGGTAGCCGAAGTTCGGATAGCCGCCCGCCGAGGCCCAGTAGTTCTTGTCGGCGACGTTATCGATGCGCGCACGCAGCGTGACATCGCGGTCCATCAGGCGCGTCATCCAGGTCGCGCCGATATCGAGGCGGTTCCAGGACGGCAGCTTTTGCAGGTTTGTCGCGTCGGCGAACTGTTTCCCGGTGTGGACGGCGCGGGCGTTGAGCGACAGGCCTTGCACGCCGGGGATGTCCCAATCGGCACCAAGGTTCAGCTGCATCTCCGGTACGCCGATGGCTTCAAGGCCGTCGGTGGCGCCATTGAAGGTGCGGCGCTGGTGGGATTCCAGCAGGGTCGCGCCGCCCAGCAGGCGCAGGCCTTTGGCCGGCAGGCCGAACACGGACAATTCGAGGCCGCGGTTGCGCTGCTCGCCGAACAGGCCGAGCGTGTTGTTGGCGATATAGCTCAGGGGCTGGGCCGTGGTGAACAGGGCGGCGCTGGCGCCGAACTTGCCGGCGTCGACTTTTATCCCGATTTCCTTCTGGCGCGAGGTGTAGGGGGCGAACACCTGGCCCTGGTTGGCGAGCGGCGCACCAAAGCCGAGGGCGACCGCACCCTTCTGCAGCGCCTCGATATAGTTCGCGTACAGCGACAGGCCCTCCACCGGCTTGTAGACCAGGCCGGCGACCGGGGTATTGGCGCTGGCGTCGTAGTCCGGTGTCGGGGCGCCGCTGCCGTAGGCATAGGCGGCGTCGCGGATGCGCTGGTGGCGCAGGCCGAGCGTGAGCAGCACTTTGTCGTCAAGGAGCGAGAGCGTGTCGGCAATCGCCGCGCTGGTCAGGATCGAGCGCTGGGTGAGTACCGGATTGGCCAGGCTGCCGCCGGTGAAGAAGTCGTTCGGCGGCGCGGCCACAGCGGCCGGGCGGTAGATGTTGGTCGCAAAGCCGGCGAAGTCGCCCAATGCGTAGGAATTGAACGATTCGACGTGAAAGGCTGATGCCGTCGCCGAGACGCCGTGCTTGATGGCGCCGGTGCGGAACTCGCCACGCGCGCCCAGCTCGCCGGTGCGCACGCGATCGACGCGCACGTTGTCGAAGCGGGTCATGTTGGCGCTGCCGTCGATACCGGTGACGGTGGTGGACGACAGGATGTTCGCTTCATTGCCCTTGCGTGCGCCCAGCGCGGCCCAGGCCACCGCGCCATTCGGCAGGTCGGCCTCAAGACGCAGGGTGCCGAAGACATCGCGTTCTTTCGACTCGGTCCAGGGCTGGGCCCAGTTGCTGTCGGCGTCAGGCGCCGCGATGATCGGCAGGCCGGCGGCCATCGTCACGCTCGGGCGGGCATTTTGCAGTTTGTGGTTCTGGTAGCCGGCGTCCGCCGAGACCCGGTAGCCGCGGCCACGGTAATCGAGTCCGATCGAAAACACCGACAGTTCGCGCTCTTCGCCTTCGATGGCGGTCTCGCCGTCGCGGCGCACGGCGTTGATGCGCACCCCGGCGCGCTTGTCGGGACCGAAGCGGCGCGCGATGTCCGCCGCGCCATAGGCCTGGCCGCCGCTCTCGACGCCGAGCGTGAGCCGGTTCAGGGGGGTGTTCGGCGCGCGTTTCGGCAACAAATTGATCATGCCGCCGATACCGCCGCCGCCGGGCGCCGCGCCATTCACGAAACTGTTGGCGCCGCGGAAGACTTCGACCCGTTCGAGCAGTTCGGAGGCGACGAACTGGCGCGGCAGCAGGCCGTACAGGCCGTTATAGGCCAGGTCGTCCGAGTTCACCGCGAAGCCGCGGATCACGTACAGCTCCTGGTAATTGCCGAAGCCGCGCGCCACGCGGACCGAGGGGTCGTTCTGGACCACGTCGGCGACGCTTTTCGCCTGCTGGTCCTGGATCAGCGCCTGGGTGTAGCTGGTGGTGTTGAAGGGGGCGTCCATCATGTCGACATTGCCCAGGAGGCCAAGACGGCCGCCGCGCGCGACCTGGCCGCCGGCGTAGTCGCTGGGCAAGCCCTGCGCCGAGGCGTCGGCCGAGGCGGTGACGACGACGGTCTGCATCGCTTGTGGGGGCATGTCAGGGGCGGCGGTCCGGGCAGCGGCATGGCCGGCCAGCAGGAAAGCGCCAAGGGCGAGGGGAGTGAGGGCAAAGCGGGGCTGGATGATGGGCTTGAAAGTCATGGGCGTGAAATGAATGGTAAATGCTTATTGATAAATGAGAATAAGTATCATTATTATGCGCGCGAAGCTTGCGGCTGTAAATGAGAACCATTATTATCTGCGCTCATCATCGATCGGAAATCCATGTCATCGCATCCCCTACGCCGTTGGAGCTGGATCCACAAATGGAGCAGCCTGGTCTGCACCATCTTCATGCTCCTGCTCTGCCTCACCGGGCTGCCGCTGATCTATCACCACGAGATCGGCCACCTGCTGGGCAACGACGTCGAGGCGCCCGCGGTCAAGCCGGGCACCGGGCCTGCCAACCTGGACGAGGTGATCGCCGCCGGCCGCGCCCTGTATCCGAACAAGATCATGATGTACATGTCGCAGGAAGCAGACGAACCGAAGATCTGGAACGTCACGCTCGGCGACCATCCAGACGACGAACACTACAAGCCGATCGCGGTCGACGCGCGCACGGCCAAAGTCATCACCGAGCCGGCCTTCGAGGGTGGCGCTTTCATGTCGACCATGTTCCGCCTGCACGTGGACCTGTTCGCGGGGCTGCCGGGCAAGCTCTTCCTCGGCCTGATGGGATTGTTGCTGATCGTGGCCATCGTCAGCGGGGTCGTGCTGTACGCGCCCTTCATGCGCAAGCTCGAATTCGGGACCGTGCGCCACGGCCGCTCCGAGCGCCTGAAATGGCTGGATCTGCACAACCTGCTGGGGATCGTCACGCTGGTGTGGGCGCTGGTGGTCGGCGCCACCGGCATGGTCAATACCTGGGCCGACGTGCTGCTGAAATACTGGCAGGCGACCGAGATCGCCGACATGCTCGCGCCGTACAAGGGCGCGGGTCAGCCGACCCGCCTGGCCTCGATGGACGCGGCCGTCAAGCTGGCCGAAAGCGCTTCGCCCGGCATGCAGGTCGGTTTCGTGGCCTTCCCGGGCACGCCCTTCGCCAGCCCGCATCATTACGGCGTTTATATGCGCGGCAACGAAGCCTTCTCCTCGCGCCTCTACAAGCCGGTGCTGATCGATGCCCAGACGGGCGTCATTACCGATCAGCGCGACCTGCCGTGGTACCTGACGGCGCTGCTGATCTCGCAGCCGCTGCACTTCGGCGACTATGGCGGCGCCTGGATGCAATTCCTGTGGGCGCTGCTGGACGTGGCCACCATCATCGTGCTGGGCAGCGGCCTGTATCTGTGGGTGCAGCGCGGACGCGCGGTCAAGCGGCACGCGCTGGCCGTCGCGCGCGGGACAGGCGCGGCGCCGGTCACGGTGCGCTCGGGAGATGCGTCATGAAAAGCGCCTTCCGGAACCTGTGGGCCATGCCGCTCCTGCTCGGCATACTCACCACCATCGGCCTGGTCAGCGCACTGCTGGGCGACGGCATCTGGGACGCGCTGTCCGCTTTCGCGCTCGGCGCACCGGTCGCCGCGAGCCTCTGGTACAGCCTGCGCAGCTGGCGGCATTGAAGCGCGCGTGAGGCCAGGCGCAAGCTTGTGCAAGCCTTCATTCGTCTCGGCGCAGGTGAAATCGGATTGGTTTGTTCCAATGCGGCCCAGTATTAAGCCTTGTCAAAGAATTGCCCCGTATAAAGTGGATACCAACCACCACATCGGGAGACTGTCATGAAGGGTTTCATCCGCGCCAACAAGGGCTTTATTTTGTTCCTGTGCCTGTTCGGCGTGTTCCGAACGGCGGTCGCGGACTGGAACCCGGTCCCCTCGGCCTCGATGCGGCCCAGCCTGCTCGAAGGCGACGTCGTCTTCGTCAACCGCCTCGCCTTCAACCTGAAGGTGCCGCTCACCGACCACGTCCTCACGCAAACGGGCGAACCGCGGCGCGGCGACGTCGTCACCTTCAGCTCGCCAGCCGACGGCACGCGCCTGATCAAGCGCCTGGTGGCGCTGCCAGGCGACGTGGTCGAAATGCGCAACGAAATGCTGGTCATCAATGGCCAGCAAGCCAGCTACGACGCCATCGAGCAGGTGACGGAGCCGATCGGCAAGGCGCAGGTAGCTGCGCTGCGCCTGTCGGAACACGCCGGCGGCGATAGCCGCCGTGTCCAGTTCATCCCGCAAGTGGAGTCGCAGGCGCGCAATTTCGGCCCGCTGACGGTGCCCGCCGGCCACTACATGATGCTCGGCGATAACCGCGACAACAGCGTGGATTCGCGTTATTACGGCTTCGTGCCGCGCAATCTCCTGATCGGGCGCGCCGAGCGGGTGCTGGTGTCGGCCGACATGCTGGGGAACTATGCCCCACGCTTCGAGCGCTTCGGCATGTCGTTACGCAATTAACTGCTAACGCTGCGCCATCCGCGCGCTGATGACGACGACCTGTGCCAGGCGCGGATCGGGAATATAGCTCATCGTCATTTCATCACCGGCATCGCCCTGGTTGAAGCGCATGCGCACGTTGCCGTCGCTCGATTCGAACCTGTCTCGCGCAACATGGAACAGCCGCATGGGCTTCTGGCGGTCGATGGTGGCGTCGATGTAGCGCGACGACGGTCGTACCTTCATGTCCCAGCCGTTGGACATCGCATAGTAGCCGGCCAGCTCGCGCGCCTGGTCTTGCGGGATCCAGATTGTTCGGGGCGGCGCCGTCACCTGCACGGTCGACAGGGCGGCAGGCGCGGGTTGTGGATAGGGCAGGTCCTGGGCGGGCACGCTGGAAGCGAGCACGAGCAGGGCTGCGGGGAGCAGGGAAAGAGGACGCATGATGGTTCCTTCACGAAGCGATACGGGCCGTCGGGACGGGCGCCGCGCCGAAGCAGCGTGCCGCCGGGCCCCTTGGAATGCCACGATGCGGCTTATGCAAATCGGATCGTGGAATACTCAGTCTAGGGCAGGGCCAGCTGATCGCAAGCGCGGGCGATGGTGCATCACGAAACTGTCTCGATTTGCATAAAACCAGATCGGCGCGACATGATACGGATTCACATGCAAGGTGCCCGGTTTCGTATCACGATACGTGGCTTACGGCGCCGGCAACGCGTATTCGACCTTGGTGTCGCTCACGACGCTGCGCTGCCAGCCCTGCCGTGCATAAAAGCGGTCGGCCCGGGTATGGGCGGTGGTGTCGAGCCTGGCACAAGCATGGCCCTGCTCGAAGATCCAGTCGGCCGCCATGCCGAGCAATTGCTTTGCCAGGCCTTGCCCTTCAAAGCCAGGCTGTACGAACAAGGCCCAGATCGAGCCCTCGCTCCTGGTGGCATAGCAAAACGCCACAATCGCGCCGTCGATTTCCGCCACCCAGCCGCGTCCGGACAGCGCGAGATACTCTTCGTACATCGCGTCGGTGACGCGGCTCGGATCGGCGAGGACGTTTTCGGTGACGGACAAGCGGATACGCGACATGGCAGGGATGTCGGCGCTGTCGGCCTGTCGAAAAACGGGAGGGCGGGGAGTCGGCATCGGCGTGTGCAGGGCTTGATCGGCGTCCTGCAGTATACCGGACGCGATCCTCGGCGAGCCCCTCCCCAAATCGGGCCAGCTCAGGCATAAACGGGCGAAAATCGGTACAATCGCGGCCTCCCGCGCCGCCTGCGCCGTTCTTATGGCGCGCTTTGTTTCGAAAGCCCCCATGTACAGAACCCTCACCGTCGTCCTGGCCTGCCTCGGCATGGCCGGCGCCCTCGCCATCGACACCTACCTGCCGTCGATGCCCGCCATCGGCCGCGAATTCGGCGTCGGCCCCGTGGCCGTGCAGCAGACGCTCTCCGTCTTCCTGTTCACGTTTGCCTTCATGATGCTGTTCTACGGCACCCTGTCCGATTCCTTCGGGCGCCGCCGCGTGATCCTGGTCGCGCTCGTGCTCTATACGATCGGTTCGATCGGCGCCGCCTTTGCCCCGACCTTCGGCTGGCTGCTGGCCTGCCGTGCGCTGCAGGGCTTGTCGGCCGGGGCCGGCTCGGTGATCGGCCAGGCCATCGTGCAGGACCGTTTGAAGGGCGCCGAGGCTCAGAAGATGATGTCGAACATCATGATGGTGTTCGGCCTGGCGCCGGCCATCGCCCCGATCGTGGGCGGCTGGCTGCACGTTCATTTCGGCTGGCGCTCGACCTTCATTTTCCTGGCCGTGTTCGGCGCGCTCCTGATCGGGATGACGCTGCGCCTGCTGCCGGAAAGCCTGCCGCTCGACAAGCGCCAGGCCTTTCATCCGGGCACGATCGCGCGCAACTACCAGAAGGTGCTGCGCCATCCCCAGTTCCTGCTGCTGTCGCTGTCGGTGGGCATGGCCTTCGGCGGCCTGTCGCTGTACATCGGTTCGGCGGCCAATTTCGTGATGGTCATCCTCGGTCTGCCGGAAACGGCCTTCGCCTGGATGTTCATCCCGCTGATCGGCGGCATGGTGCTCGGTTCGGGCTGGGGCGGCAAACGCGCCGCGACCATGGCGCCGGGGCGCCTGAAGTGGATCGGCTTCGGCACCATGCTGGCCGCGGCGCTGGTGAATATCGGCTACAACGCCTTCTTCCCGGCGGCCGTGCCGTGGGCGGTGCTGCCGCTGGCCGTGTTCACCTTCGGCCTGGCGGTCGCGATGCCGGGCATCCAGCTGTCGGCGATGGGCCTGTTCCCGAACAACCGCGGCCTGGCCGCATCGATGGTCGGCTTCATCCAGATGATGTCCTTCGCACTGGTCTCGGGACTGGTGGCGCCGCTGCTGTTCGGCAGTGCGTTTGCGCTGGCCTGTGGTGCCGCGATCGGCTGTGTGCTGAGTTTCCTGATGTGGCGCCTCAGCCTGCGTTTTACCAAACCGGTGGCGTAAGCGATGGACGGCATGCCGCAGGCCGGCGTGGCGGCCAGCCGTCCTTTCCTTGTGATCCTGCGCAGCCGGCGGGCCTGGTTCCGGCGGC
>JANNNC010000219.1:0-19000 GCA_031398335.1 Massilia sp. | reverse complement strand
TCTCGATTGTACCGCGCAATGTTCAGGCGTGGATGAGGCGGAGCTTATGACGATTCCTGCGCCGGTGGCAACGGCCACGCGGCGGCTGCATCTTGCGGAGGATGTGCGGTATGCGTGGGTACGACCGCGTGGGCACAAGTGCCCACGCTACGCTGCACCACCGCCGGTAGCAAGTTCATGGAACCGAGGCGTAAGGCAGGGTGGACTCCTGAGTCCACGCGGTACGGCGGTCGATCAGCCGCGGCGATCGACATCGGCACGCGCCGCCTACCCGCCTACCCCGGCAAGGAGGTATTCGGCAGCGACGCGACAAACGTGCTGCCCTTCCCCGGCGTCGAGCTGATTTTCAGGCGCCCGCCGTGGCGCAGCAGGACGTGCTTGACGATCGCCAGGCCCAGGCCCGTGCCCTGCGTTTCGCGCGAGCGGCTCTTGTCGACGCGGTAGAAGCGTTCGGTCAGGCGCGAGATGTGGTGGGGGTCGATGCCGATGCCGCAGTCGGTCACCGCGAACTGCAGGTCATCGGCGCCGCGGCGCCAGGACAAGGCAATCGTCCCGCCCTCGGGCGAATAGCGCACCGCGTTCGACGCCAGGTTGGCAAAGGCGCTGCGCAGTTCTTCCATGGCGCCCATGACGTCCGGTCCATCGACCGACACCGCGATCTCGTGCCGTCCGCCGGAAAGCGCCCTGGCCTCGGCCGCCACGGAATCGATCAGCGCGGCGACGTCGACGCGCTCGCGCCGCAGCGGGAATTCGTCGGACTCCAGGCGCGACAGTTGCAGCATGTCGCAGATCAGCCGCTGCATGCGCTCGGCCTGCTCGGTCATCAAGGTAAGGTGGGCGGTCCGGGTGGCGGTATCGAGGCCAGGGTCGGACAGGGCGATCTCGAGGAAACCGACGATCACGGTGAGCGGCGTGCGCAGTTCGTGCGAGGCATTGGCGATGAAGTCGCGCCGCATCGCTTCGACGCGCTCGGTATCGGTGGCGTCGTGGGTGACCAGGATCTGGCGCCGGTTCTCGAACGGGATGATGCGGCATTCGATCGTGCGGCCGCGCAGCGACAGGGTCAGCGGCTGCTCGTAGCGCCCGAGGATGATGTAGTCGATGAAGTCGGGGTGGCGCACCAGGTTCGTTACCCGCAGGCCCTTGTCGCGCTCGATCGTCAGGCCCAGATGGCGCTCGGCCGCCGGGTTGCACCATTCGAGGAACAGGACGTCGTCCATGATCGCCACGCCTTCGGGCAGCAGGTGCATGGCCTGGCGAAAGCGCGCCAGCCATTCGGCCAGTTCCTTCTGGTTGCGCTCGTCCTCGCGGCGCATCCGGTACAGGCGCGCGAAGACGTCGGTCCAGGCGCCCCAGCCGTCGGGCAGGCGGCTGGCCTGCGGGTCGTTCAGCCATTCGCCCAGCTGGTGCAGGTAGGAGAGCTGGACGAACAGCGCCACGATGGCGCCGGTCAGCACCAGCGCCAGGCCGGCGACCGGCCCGGCCACCCACCACAGGACAGCGCCGGCAACGAACACGGTGGCCAGGCGCAGCAGCGCCGGCACCCAGAACAGCAGTTTGGGATTCATCGAACCTCGGATGGATTTATTTTTCCGACAGCATGTAGCCGACGCTGCGCACCGTGCGGATCAGGCCTTCGGCGCTCTTCAAGGCTTTACGCAGGCGCAGCACGTGGACGTCGACCGTGCGCTCTTCGATGACGGCATGGTCGCCCCACACTTTATCGAGCAGCTGGGCGCGCGAAAACACGCGCTCGCGGTGCGCCAGCAGGAATTTGAGCAGCTTGTATTCGGCATTGCCGATGTCCGCGCCCTGCCCCTCGATCGTCACCGTGCAGCTGGCAGGATCGAGCACCACGCTGCCCGCGCGCAGCGGCGCCTCGGCCAGGTGCGGGCTTTTGCGGCGCAGGAGCGCGCGCGACCTGGCCAGCAGTTCGCGCGGCGAGAACGGCTTGGTCACGTAATCGTCGGCGCCTGAATTGAGGCCTGCGAGCTTGTCTTCTTCCATGCTTTTGGCGGTCAGCATGATGACCGGGATGTCCTGGAAATCGCGGTCGGCGCGCAGGCGGGCCAGGAGGCGCAGGCCGCTCTGGTCGGGCAGCATCCAGTCGAGCAGCAACAGGTCGGGTTTGCCGTGGCGGATGCTGTCCCAGGCCGCGCTCGTGGTGCCGACCGATTGAATCGACCAGCCGGCTTCGCGCAGCGAGTAGCTCACCAGCTCGACGATCGCCGGCTCGTCCTCGACCACCAGTACGGTCGTGTTGTGCATCGCGCTCAGCCTTCCGGTGCCGCGGGTTTGCTGTGGCGGATGTCGCGTCCCTCGACCACGTAGATCACGTATTCGGCGATGTTCTTCGCGTGGTCGCCGATGCGCTCGATGGCTTTGGCCACCCACAGCGTGTCGAGCGCCGAGGAAATCGTGCGCGGGTCTTCCATCATGAAGGTGATCAGATTGCGCAGGATGGTGCGGAACTCGTGGTCGATGATTTCGTCGCCGGCGATGATCTGCATGGCCTGCTTGCCGTCGAGGCGGGCAAAGGCGTCGAGCGCATCGTGCAGCAGGTCGGACGTGCCCTTGCCGATGGCACGGATCATGTCGTAGTGGGCAAAGCTGGTGGCGCCGCGCTGGTGCAGGCTTTTCGCGGTGCGCGCGATCTTGCTCGACTCGTCGCCGATGCGCTCGAGGTCGGTAATGACCTTGATCGTGGCCATGATGGTGCGCAGGTCGTTGGCCGCCGGCTGGCGCTTGACGATCAGGTGGCTGCAGGCATCGTCGAGCTGCACTTCGAGCTGGTTGACGGCTTGGTCGTCGACCATCACCTTGTCCGCCTGGGCGATGTCGCCGACGCGGAAGCAGTTCAGCGCCTGCTCGAACTGCGTTTCCACCATGCCGCCCATCAGCAGGACCTTGGAACGGATCGCTTCCAGTTCATGGTCGTACTGTTTTGAGGAATGCTCGCCAATCATATACCGCTCCCTAGTTCTTTTAATATTGTCTGGGGACCTTATCGAGGTCCCATTCCATCAGCCGAAGCGACCCGTAATGTAATCCTGCGTCTCTTTGCGCGCCGGATTCATGAACAACTGATCCGTCTCGCCGAATTCCACCAGTTCGCCCAGGTACATGTAGGCAGTGTAATCCGAGCAGCGCGCCGCCTGCTGCATGTTGTGGGTCACGATCGTGATCGTGTAATCCTGCTTCAGTTCGCTGATCAGCTCCTCGATCTTGGCCGTCGAGATCGGGTCCAGCGCCGACGTCGGCTCATCGAGCAACAGCACGTCCGGCTTGACCGCCACGCCGCGCGCGATGCACAGGCGCTGCTGCTGGCCGCCCGACAGCGACAGACCGCTCTTGCTGAGCTTATCCTTGGCCTCTCCCCACAGCGCCGCCTTCTTCAGGGCCCACTCGACGCGCTCGTCCATCTCGCCCTTCGACAGGTTTTCGTAGAGGCGCACGCCGAAGGCGATGTTGTCGTAGATCGACATCGGGAACGGCGTCGGCTTCTGGAACACCATGCCGATCTTGGCGCGCAGCATGTTGACGTCAACGCCAGGCTCGAGGATATTCCGGCCGCGGTACATGATCGAGCCTTCCGCGCGCTGGCCCGGGTACAAATCGTACATGCGGTTCAGGGTGCGCAGCAGCGTCGACTTGCCGCAGCCGGACGGTCCGATAAAGGCCGTCACCTGCTTTTCGTGGACGTCGAGCGTGACGTTCTTCAGGCTCTGCGTTTTGCCGTAATAGAAGTCCAAGCCGGAGATCTCGAGAGTCTTCGTCTTCGCTTCGTTCGCCGCCGGGGTCGGGGTTGCCATAGCTTGGGTCATGTTTATCAAAATATTCTTTAGCTAGTTTAGCGTGGCGTCTTCTGGGTGAAGACGGTACGCGACAGGATGTTCAGGAACAGCACGGTGAAGGTCACCAGCAGGGCGCCGCCCCAGGCCAGCGAACGCCAGTCGTCGTACGGGCTCATCGCATAGGTGTAGATCACGACCGGCAGGTTGGCCAGCGGCGCATTCATGTCGGCGCTGAAGAACTGGTTGTTGAGCGCGGTGAACAGGAGCGGCGCGGTTTCGCCCGAGATGCGGGCCAGCGCCAGCAGCACGCCGGTGATGATGCCGGCCTTGACGGCGCGCAGGCGCACCATGGTCGCCACCTTCCAGCGCGGCGCGCCGAGGGCGAACGCCGCCTCCAGCAGGCTGCTGGGCACCAGGCGCAGCATGTTGTCGGTGGTGCGCACCACGACCGGCACCGCGATCAGGGTCAGCGCGATGGTGCCGGCATAACCCGAAAAGTGCTGGACCTTGGCCACGTACAGGGCGTAGACGAACAGGCCGATCACGATCGACGGGGCCGAGAGCATGATGTCGGTGACGAAGCGCGTGATCTGGCCGAAGCGGTTGGTGTCGCCGTATTCGGCAAGGTACATGCCGGCCAGGATGCCGATCGGGGTACTGACCAGGGTCGACAGGCCGACCATCATCAGGCTGCCGACGATGGCGTTGCGCAGGCCACCGCCCTCGCCGCCCGGCGCCGGCGTGTCGCCGGTGAACAGCGAAGGCGCCAGCGCGCTGAAGCCGTTGACCAGCAGGGTCCACAGGATCCAGGCCAGGAAGGCCAGGCCGATGCCCATCGCGATCACCGACAGCATGATGCCGATGCGGTGCGCCAGCAGGCGCTTGCGGTAGACAGGATTGGTGACCGGGTTGACTGCGCTCATTTCGTGCCTTCCTTGCGGGACATCCCCGCCAACATCAGTTTCGCGGCCGACAGCACAACGAAGGTAATCCCGAACAGGATCAGTGCCAGCGCGAACAGCGAAGACACGTGCAGGGGCGAGGCGGCTTCGGCGAATTCGTTGGCCAGGGTCGAGGAAATCGAATTGCCCGGCATGAAGAGCGAGGCCGACAGCTTGTGGGCGTTACCGATGACGAAGGTCACCGCCATCGTCTCGCCCAGCGCGCGGCCCAGGCCCAGCATCACGCCGCCGACCACGCCGTTGCGGGTGTAAGGCAGCACCACCTTGCGCACGACTTCCCACTTGGTGCAGCCCAGGCCATAGGCGGACTCTTTCAGCACCGCTGGCACGATCTCGAAGACGTCGCGCATCACCGAGGCGATGAAGGGGATGATCATCACGGCCAGGATCAGGCCGGCGGTCAGGATGCCGATGCCCATCGTCGGGCCCTGGAACAGCTGGCCGATGAGCGGCAGCTGGCCGATGGTTTCTTTCAGGAAGGGCTGGACGTGGTCGGCAAACAGCGGCGCGAACACGAACAGGCCCCACATGCCGTAGATGATCGACGGCACGCCGGCCAGCAGTTCGACCGCGGTGCCCATCGGGCGGCGCAGCCAGGCCGGGCAGATTTCGGTGAGGAAGAGCGCGATGCCGAAGCTGATCGGGAAAGCGACCAGCAGCGCGATCAGCGAGGTCGCCAGCGTGCCCCAGATCGCGATCAGGGCGCCGAACTTGTCGTCGACCGGATCCCATTCGACGGTGGTGATGAAGGCGGGGCCGAATTCGGCGAACGCGGGCGCCGCGCCGTAGGCCAGCGAAACGATGATGCCGACCAGTGCCGCCAGTACGGTGGCGGCGAAGAGCATTGTGATCTTGTGAAAAAGGAAGTCCTGGATACGCTGGTTGCGCATCGTCTTGCCCAAGGCGGCGTACTGGTGATCGACTTTGCTGGCGTCATCGACGGCAGGCTTGTCGATAACGACGGGGGGATGTGCGCTCATGTGGTGTTCTTATCGAGTTTGCTGCGAGGAAAACCGCCGCAAGGGAGCTTGCGGCGGCGTCCGTATTTCATGCGCCCGGCTTACCAGATCGCCTTGCCGTCGGCGTCCTTGACGTTTGCTTTCCAGGCGTCCTGCACCAGCTTGGTCACGGCGTCGGGCATCGGCACGTAATCGAGCTCGGCCGCAGCGGCGTCGCCGTTTTTATAGGCCCAGTCGAAGAACTTCAGCACTTCCTTGCCCTTGGCTGCGTCGGCCTGGGCCTTGTACACCAGGATGTAGGAAGCGCCCGTGATCGGCCAGCTGGCCTTGCCCGGCTGGTCGGTCAGCACCACGGCGAAGCCCGGCGCCTTGGCCCAGTCGGCGTTGGCGGCGGCGGCCTTGAAGGCGTCGTCGTCCGGCTGCAGCCAGGAACCGTCGCGGTTTTGCAGCTGGGTGTGCGACATGCGGTTCTTCTTGGCATAGGCCCACTCGACATAGCCGATGCCGCCCTTGATGCGCTGCACATTGGCGGCCACGCCTTCGTTGCCCTTGCCGCCCACGCCGGTTGCCCATTTCACGGCGGTACCGGCGCCGACCTTCAGCTTCCAGTCGGGGTTGGTCTTCGACAGGTAATCGGTAAAGAGGAAGGTGGTGCCCGAGCTGTCGGCGCGGTGCACGACGGTGATGTCCTCGGCCGGGAGCTTCACGCCGGGATTGAGCGCGGCGATCGGCTGCGCATTCCACTTGGTGATCTTGCCCAGGAAAATATCGGCCAGCACGGCGCCGGTCAGCTTCACCTGGCCCGGGGTCACGCCAGGCACGTTGATGACCGGCACCACGCCGCCCATCACGGCCGGGAACTGGAACAGGCCGGCTTCGGTCAACTCACTGACAGGCAGCGGCATGTCCGAGGCGCCGAAGTCGACGGTTTTCGCCTTGATCTGCTTGATGCCGGCGCCCGAGCCGACCGACTGGTAGTTCAGGCCGTTGCCGCTGGCCGCCTTGTACATCTCGGCCCACTTGGCATAGATCGGATACGGGAAGGTGGCGCCCGCGCCGGTGAGGTTCACGGCATGGACAGCGGTCGTTGCAAAGGTGGCGGCGGCAAGCGCGATCGAGACAAGCAAGGGCTTCATACGCATAGCAGTTTCCTTTATGTGAAGGCGCAGAGTGCGCTCCGGTGTTGATGCGCAGTCTAGCGGCCGAATATGACGAGTTGATGACATCGCAAAACGGGGATGTCATCGAATCGATGACAGGCGCACCATCCATGTCATCGAATCGATGACACGGGGCGCCAGGCCGGTCATACGAGGATGACACCGGGGTTGCCGTTGCATCTGGATACCGGCGCAATAGTGCCGCGTCCGGCGGATCGCCGTCACACGATTGATGCGGGGTGCGTAGCCCGGGCATCGCTGCGAGAGCGGACCCGTCCGCAAATTCAGGCCGGCGGCACCTTGTAAATACACTGGTGCCTGCTATGCTCAAAGGGTAATCACAGTATGGAGGGAATGCTGAAGAGCGTTTGCTAGCTATGTGGAATATGTTTGTGTTTGCTATTTTATCGGGCATGGTCGGCCTGATCGCCTATGAAATTTTCCAGGAGGTCGGTGGCAGTTCAGAAGCCCTGCATGACCGCTATCACGAATAGTGCACAACCCGCTATGCGGGACCAGTAAAAAGCGGCGAGGCCCAGTGGGCGCTCGCCGCTTTCGTTTGGGTGGTCCTGTCGATATTGATTATTTCAGGAAGCACCATGTCCGGTCGCGCTTGGCTGCGCCACGCCGCGGCACAATCACAGGCAAGCCGGCTGAAGCCGGCAGGTCTCAGTCGAGTTCGCGCAACTTGGTAAACGCCTGGTCGATGCGCTCGACCCCGATGATGTTCATGCCCTCGATCTTTTGCTTCGGCATGTTCCCCTTCGGGATCAGCGCGATCGAGAAACCGAGCTTGGCCGCTTCCTTCAGGCGTTCCTGGCCGCGCGGCGCCGGGCGGATCTCGCCGGCCAGGCCCACTTCGCCGAACACGACGAGGCCACGCGGCAGTGCCTTGTTGCGCATCGAAGAATTGATTGCCAGCAGCACCGCAAGGTCGGCCGCCGGTTCCGCGATCTTCACGCCGCCGACCGCGTTGATGAACACGTCCTGGTCGAAGGCCGCGATGCCGGCATGGCGGTGCAGCACGGCCAGCAGCATCGCCAGGCGGTTCTGTTCCAGGCCAACGGACAAGCGGCGCGCGTTCGGCAGGTGGCTGGCGTCGACCAGCGCCTGGATCTCGACCAGCAAGGGCCGCGTGCCTTCTTGCGTGACCATCACGCAGGAACCCGGCACCTGGCTGTCGTGCTGGGACAGGAACAGGGCCGACGGGTTCGACACGCCTTTCAGGCCCTTCTCGGTCATCGCAAACACGCCCAGCTCGTTCACGGCGCCGAAGCGGTTTTTAATCGCACGCACCAGGCGGAAGCTCGACTGCGGGTCGCCCTCGAAATACAGCACGGTGTCGACGATGTGTTCCAGCACGCGGGGACCAGCCAGCGCGCCCTCTTTCGTCACGTGGCCGACCAGGATGATGGTCACGCCGGTCTGCTTGGCCACGCGCGTCAGTTGCGCGGCGCATTCGCGCACTTGCGACACCGAACCCGGCGCCGCGGTCAGCGCGTCCGAATACAGGGTCTGGATCGAGTCGATGACCGCCACTTCGGGTTTCAGGTCGGCCAGCGTGCCGAGAATGCGCTCGAGCTGGATCTCGGCCTGCAGCTTCAGGTCTTTCGCTTCGACCTGCAGGCGCCGCGCGCGCAGCGCGATCTGGGCGCCGGATTCCTCGCCGCTCACATATAAAGTGCTGCGCGTGGCGGCCAGGTTGGCCAGCGCCTGCAGCAGCAGGGTCGACTTGCCGATGCCGGGGTCGCCGCCGATCAGCACCACGCCGCCGGCCACCAGGCCGCCACCGAGCACGCGGTCGAATTCCTCGATCCCGGTGCCGAAGCGCGGCACGTCGACCGCTTCGATATCGGCCAGCGACAGCACCGGCGCGGTCTGGGCCAGCGCCTTGTAATTCACCGTTTGCGACATGCGGTTCACGCCGGCGGTCGCGGTTTCGGGCACCGTCTCGACCATCGTGTTCCAGGCCTTGCAATCGGCGCACTGGCCGGTCCAGCGGCTGGACACGCTGCCGCACTCGCTGCAGACGAATTGGGTTTTTACCTTAGCCATGGGTACCTAACCGTCCTTCCACGACGCGCACGCGGGAAGCGAGCGCGCACATCAATTCATAGCCGATGGTGCCGGACATGGCGGCCACCTCGTCGATCGGCAAGCCATCGCCCCACAGGGTGACCTGGCTGCCGACCCGGGCATTGCGGATGGGCGTCAGGTCGACCGTCATCATGTCCATCGAGACGCGCCCTACCACCGTGGTGCGCACGCCGTCGACGATCACCGGCGTGCCGTGCGGCGCGTGGCGCGGGTAGCCGTCGGCGTAACCGCAGGCCACCACCCCTACCTGCATCCGGCCCGGCGCCTCGAAGCGGCTGCCGTAGCCGACCGTGTCGCCGGCCACCAGGTCCTGGATCGCGATGATCTCGGAGGTGAGCGTCATCGTCGGGCGCAGGCCATAGTCGTGCGCCGTGCGCCCGCCGCCGGGTGTGCCGCCATACAGCATGACCCCGGGACGCACCCAGTCGTTGTGCAGCTCGGCCTGCAGTTCGGCCTGGTGCAGCACGCCGCCGGAATTGGACAGGCTGCGCTCGCCCTCGAGGCCCGCCGCGCCTTCGACGAAGCGCCGCACCTGTGCGTGAACCGCAAGGCGCGGATGTTCGAGTTCGTCGGCGTTGGCGAAGTGCGTCATCAGGGTGATGTTGCGGATGCCGGGAATCGCGCGCAGGCGTTTATACGCGGCCGCATAGTCTTCGGGCCTGAAGCCGAGCCGGTTCATGCCGGTGTTCATTTTGAGATGGACGTCGATCGGGCGATACAGCTGGGTGTATTCCAGCATTCTGATCTGCTCGAGACTATGGACCGTGCTGTTGATATTGTGTTCGGCCAGCAGCGAGACGTCGCTCGCGTCGAAAATGCCTTCCAACAGCAGGATCGGCTTGGCCCAGCCCAGTTCGCGCAGGCGCAAGGCATTCTCGGTCTCGATCAGGGCCAGGCCATCGGCGCCCATGAAGCCTTTCACGCCGCGTTCCAGGCCGTGGCCATAGGCATTGGCCTTGACGACGGCCCAGACGCGGGCCTCGGGCGCGCAGGCGCGCGCGCGCGCCAGGTTATGCTGCATCGAATCGAGATGGATGGTGGCGCAGAGCGGGCGTGGCATGGGGATAGGGTAAAAAGCCGATGAGCCAAAAGCTGTTATTTTAACGGACAGCGCCCCTTCCTGCCCGTTCGTTTCTTTGGCCTGCCCTTCTTTCATGGTATAAAGCAACCCACTCTTGTTTTCTGACTTACTCGAATGAATCGTGGTTTCTATACCATCATGGCGGCGCAGTTTTTCTCGTCGCTGGCAGACAATGCGCTGCTGTTTGTAGCCATTGACGTGCTGGTGTCGATGAATGCCCCGGCGTCGCTGACGCCACTGCTCAAGCTTTCATTCGTCCTGTTCTACGTCCTGCTCGCCGCTTTCGTCGGCGCTTTCGCCGATGCGCTGCCCAAGGGCCGCGTGATGTTCGTCGCCAACCTGATCAAGGTCTTCGGCTGCGGCCTGATGTTCCTCACCGTACATCCGCTGCTGGCCTATGCCGTGGTCGGCTTCGGCGCGGCCGTGTACTCGCCGGCGAAATACGGCATCCTCACCGAACTGCTGCCGCCGGAAAAACTCGTCGCCGCCAACGGCTGGATCGAGGGCCTGACCGTGATGTCGATCATCTTCGGCACCGTGATGGGCGGCTATTTGGTGAGCACCAGGGGCTCGGCCCTGGTCCTCGGCCTCGACTTCCCCCTCATCGACACCGGCATCGACACCACCAGCGAAGCGGCGATGGCGGTGGTGGTCGTGATCTACCTGCTGGCCGCCCTGTTCAACCTGCGCATCCCGGAAACCGGCGCGCGCTACGAGCACCAGGAACGCAATCCCGCCAAGCTGATCTCGGATTTCGCCAACTGCTCGGCCACGCTCTGGAAAGACAAGCTGGGCCAGATCTCGCTGGCCGTGACCACCCTGTTCTGGGGCGCGGGCGCGACCTTGCAGCTGATCGTACTGAAATGGGCCGAGCGCTCGCTGGGCATGCCGCTCGACAAAGCGACCAGCCTGATCGGCGTGGTCGCGATCGGCGTGGCGGTCGGCGCGGCGCTGGCAGCACGCATCATCCCGCTGCGCAAATCCCTGACCGTGATCCCGATGGGCATCTTCATGGGCCTGGTCGTGACCGCCATGGTGTTCGTCCATGATGTCATCGTCGCCTACCCGCTGCTGGCTCTGATCGGCTTCCTGTCGGGCTTCTTCGTGGTGCCGATGAATGCGCTGCTGCAGCACCGCGGCCACGTGCTCATGAGCGCAGGGCACTCGATCGCGGTGCAGAATTTTAATGAAAACCTGTCGATCCTGACCATGCTGGCGATGTACGCGATCATGATCACGCTGGACCTCGACCTGAACATCATCATCGTGCTGTTCGGCCTGTCGATCGCGGGGATTACCTTCCTCATCATGCGCCTGCATCAGCGCAACCAGGCGCAGC
The DNA here is from genome assembly GCA_031398335.1 of Massilia sp. Taxonomy (GTDB): domain Bacteria; phylum Pseudomonadota; class Gammaproteobacteria; order Burkholderiales; family Burkholderiaceae_D; genus Telluria. Next base: position 7,608 of record JANNNC010000219.1, on the reverse strand, counting down.
ACGATTCGCTGGCCTTGATTGGCGAGCATAAACACTGATACGTGACTGACGGACGATCGTCGTAGAGCGTGTGAAAAAATCGTCAGGGCAAGGGATGCGGCCACCCGACGCATCGCCGCATCGGCGGACCGCGAACACAGGACCCTGGTACGGCGAGACGAATGCAACCCAGCCATGGCGATTTTTTCACGCGCTCGCAGGGTGGGCACTCTCCTTCAGGAGTGCCCACCTTACAGTACACAACCGCCAGCCATGCAAACGATATTTGCATGAATTGTTGCTTTACCAAACAATATTCGGCATATTTGCTTTGGCACTTCTCGCCTCGGCCCGCTCACGCCAGTCGTTCGGCACGATGAATCCACGCTCGACCTCTTCCACCAGCCCCGGCGTTGCGCGCACCACGGCCACCAGCACCGGCGACTGGTTCGTCTCGAACTGCGCTTCCAGCTCGGCATGCAGCTGGGCGCGGTTCATCAGCCACTCGGCATGGCCGGCGCGGAACGGGGCCAGCCATTGCAGCTTGGGCAGGACCAGGAAAGCGTCCGCCCCCAAGGTATCGAGTTCGCCCAGCGCGCACCAGAACCCGCGGCAGTGGCCGGCGGTGATGCCGCTCATCGCCGGCCAGCTGCCGGCCGGATAAAACAGCCACCCCTTCACCAGCGCGCGCGCCAGCGTTACCGGACGCGGCAACAGCGGCTGGGCGGCGGGGTGAAAGCCCAGCTCCAGCTGGCGGCCGAAAATCTTGCGCATCTTCTCGCCCAGGCTGTCGGCCAGGTTGGGCCCGACCAGAGCGTCGAATTCCTGCCCGGCCTCGCCCTGCAGCAGGTAGAACTTGGTCGCAAATTCGATGTGTTCGAGCGCATCGGGTCCGCTTTCCAGCAGGAAATCGAATTCGCCGACGGTATCGTTGCGATTCGCGCGGATCTGCAGGCCATGGGCGACCAGCCGTCCCTTCTCCTGGAAATAAAAGGCCATCAGCTTTTCGGCGTACAGGCCAAGGCGCGTGTAGACGCGCGGGCCGAGGGCGGCGTCGAGCGGCGCCGGATCGTGGTCGAGATCGGCCAGCCAGCGCTCGACCTGCGGCGTCACCGGCCCGGTCGAGGCGATGCGGCCCTGCCAGTGGGGGGCGCCGGCGTCCAGCAGGTCGGGGGAATCGAGCAGCCAGGCCAGGGCGCGCACCCGCGCGCGCCGCAAGTGACCCCAGCGGCGGTGGAAGGCGGCCTGGCAGCTATCGATCCCGTCGCGCATCGAGAGCTCGCGCCCGGCACAAATCAGCCCAGGCCAGCGCCTTGTCGCCGCCGCGGCGCAGCAGTTCGCCCGGATGCAGCGTCGCCACCAGCGGGACCGCGACCAGGGTGTGCGCCGTGCCGCGGGTACCGGCCAGCGGTTCCTGCAAGGGCTTGCCGAGCAGGCCGTTGGCGGCGATCTGGCCGAGGGTCAGCACCACGGCGGCGCCGCTCAGGACCAGTTCGCGCTCGACGAAGGGACGGCAGGCCGCCGCTTCCTCGCTGGTGGGCGCGCGGTCGCCGCCATTGGCCGACGCCGGCCGGCATTTGACCAGGTTGGTCACATACACGTCGCGTTGGCGCGTGAGGTCGACGGCGGCCAGCATGCTGTCCAGCAGTTTGCCGGCCTCGCCCGCCAGCGGCACACCCTCTTTTTCGTCGGCTGCGCTGCTGGCGCCGCTTGCCACGAACCAGCGCGCCGCCTGGGGGCCGGCGCCATACACCGGTTTGCGGCCCGCGCAGTCGCCGCAGCGCTTGCAGCGCGCGATTGCCGCGCGCAGCGCATCCCAGTCCATGGCGGCGATGGCCTCCAGGCTGTCGCCCTGCTCTGCTTCGACGGGTGCGGCGACCGGCGGCGCCCAGGCGACGGGGGCCGGCGCCGTCGTGCGCGGGATCTCGCCCCAGGCTGGATCGCGCGGCGGCGGCGGGATGACGCCGGGCGCATGCATGCTCGGCGCTGGCGCCGGCTCGGGCGCAGCGACGGCCGGTTCGGCGGCCGCTGCGATCACCGGCTCTTCAGGCGCGCCCGCGCCGGCCGCCGGTTTGCGCAGGTGCCACAGCGGCGCGATGCCCATCTCGACCAGGAATACTTCGTCGCGCTCGCTCAGGTTGGTCACGTTCATACTGAATGCCTCATCACGATGGCGTCTTCGCGCTTGCCCTCATGGGCCGGATAATAGCCCTTGCGGCGGCCGATTTCGACGAAGCCGAAGCGGCGGTAGACCTGCAGCGCCCGTTCGTTGGTGGGGCGCACTTCCAGCAGCACCGATTCGGCGCCCATCGCTCTCGCCCGCGCGCACAGCGTTTCCAACAAATGGCGCCCAAGGCCCGTGCCGTGGCGCTTGCCGGCCACGGCCACGTCGAGCAGGTGGGCTTCGTCAAGCGCATACATCAGCAGAAAATAGCCGGCCAGCTCGCCGCCGGCGTCGCGCAGCAGCCAGGCGTCGTAGCCGGCGCCGATCGAATCGCTGAAATTGGCGCGGCTCCAGGGATGCGGAAAGACGCTGCATTCGAGCGCGTGGACGGCGTCGACGTCGTCCATCGTCATCGGCACGAGAGCAAGTCCCGCAGTGGCCGGCGCGTTCATCATGGGCTGGTACCGGCGGCCTTGGCTGCGTTGATCACCTGGCGCTCGGCGCTGGTGTAGGCGACCTTGTTGCGCAGGTAGAGCGGCTGCGCCTGCGCCGCCGGCACGCCCTGCCCGGCCCCAAACGCCACGGCGCCGATGCGCGCCAGGTCGCGCGCATGCGGCACGATCGTGGTGTCGGCCTGCGCCGCGAAGACTCTGCCGGCAAACGCATCCGGATAGACGGCGAAGCCGTTGCCGCAGGCGGCCAGGTTTGCCACCGGCAGCGGCGCCACCAGTGCGGGGTTGGACAGCACCGGTGCGATCACGGCCTGCCAGCGGCCGTCGAAACGGTACTGCGCCCAGTAGACTTCGTTCATGCGCGCGTCCAGTACGGCCAGCACCTCGGTCGCGCCGCTGCGCGCGCGGCAGGCTTCGGCCATGGCCTCGAGCGTCATCAAAGGCAGCACCGGCAGGTCGGCGCCGAAGGCCAGGCCCTGGGCCACGCCGCAGGCGGTGCGCACCCCCGTGAACGAGCCCGGCCCGGCGCCGAAGGCGATGGCGTCGACCTCGCCCAGGCGCACGCCGGCCTGCGCCAGCAGTTCCTGCACCATCGGCAGCACGGATTGCGAGTGGGTGCGCACGCCGCCGGACTCGCGCGAAATGACGCTGTCATCATTGGACAGCAGCGCGCAGGAGGCGAGTTCGGACGAGGTTTCGATGGCAAGGATGATAGGCATGCGCTATTTTAACCCGTCACGCCCGGCCCCGGCCATGGTCCGCATTGGCCGACGCATTGGCCCATTCGTACGCCGCGAGGTAGAATCCGCTCATGCACAGCCTGACACTCGACACAAGCAACCGCGACCAGCTCGCCTCCTCCCTGGGCGCGGGCCGCTGGATCGTCGCCTGCCTGTGCGCCGCCTGGTGCGGCACCTGCGGCGGCTACCGCGCCGCCTTCGACGCCCTGGCCGCGCGCCATCCGGACAAGACCTTCGTCTGGATCGACATCGAAGACCAGGCCGACGTCGTCGGCGACCTTGACGTCGACAATTTCCCCACCCTGCTGCTGCAGCAGGGCGACACGGTAGCGTTTTTCGGCCCCATGCTGCCCGACCCCAGCCTGGCCGACCGCCTGGTGCAGGCCCAGGCCGACCTGGCGCCGGCAGAACTGGCGCGCCTGGCCCAGTCCAGCGCCGAGCGGCGCGAATGGCAGCGCGACTGCAACCTGCAGACCCTGCTGCGCCAGGCCGGCTGAGCACACACAGGTATTATCCGCACGCGCAGTAATGAATAGCCGCGATGTCGCCCGGATAATCGTCGCCGCGTTATCTCAGGCATAAAAACATACACGGGTCGATCGATAAAAAGCCGGGGCGCACCATTCACTGGCGCGGCCCGGCTTTTTATTCCAATCACCGTTCCTGTTATTCGCCTGCCAGACGCGGGGTATTGGTCGCCGCGGCGGCGGCGGTGCCACCGGCTGCCGTGATCGGCAGACCAAACGAATCGAAACGGCCGCAGGCGCCGGATATGCCAGAATGACCGCCACCCTACAGGCTCATTGATTCCAGGCGCCGCGCCTTGCCCGCGCGGCCACGCTCAAACACCCATGCCGCTATCCGAACCATCCTTCCGCGCGCTGTTCGACGCGTCGCCCAACCCCTACCTGGTCCTCGACCGGCAACTCAATATCGTCACCGCCAACCGCGCCTACCTGGCATCGACCGGGCGCGACCTGGCCGGGATGGCCGGGCGCTCATTCTGGGAAGCGTTTCCGACCGATCCGGAGACCTTGCGCCAGATGAGCGCCTCGCTCGAGCGCGTGATCCGCACCCGCCAGGGCGATACGATGGCCCTGCTGCGCTACGATATCCCGTGCGCCGCCACGCAAGGCGGCTTCGAGGCCCGCTATTGGAGCATCACCCATATGCCGGTGTTCGACGCCTCCGGCGAGGTCGAATTCGTGATGCAGCATCCGATCGACGTGACCGAGGTCGAGCGCATGCGCGGCGCCGAAGAACGCGAGCTGCTGCCCGAACACAGCGGCCTGATCGACCGCGCCGAGCACGTCTCGCGCCAGAACCTGTCGCTGCAGGCCGACGTCGAGCGGCTCAACGGCCTGTTCCAGCAGGCCCCCAGTTTCATGGCGGTGCTGCGCGGGCCCGAGCATGTCTACGACCTGGTCAACGATGCGGTCGTCGAGCTGATGGGCGCGCGCCAGTATGTCGGCAAACCGGTGCGCGAAGCGGTGCCGGAGCTGGTCGGCCAGGGCTTCTACGAGATCCTCGACCGTGTCTACGCCAGCGGCGAAGCCTTCGTCGGGCGCGCCATGCCGGCACGCCTGCGACGCGCGAGCGGACAGGTAGAGCAGCGCTTCCTCGACTTCATCTACCAGCCGATCCGCGGCGCCGACCACGCGGTGCGCGGCGTGTTCGTCGAGGGCACCGACGTTACCGACCAGGTGCAGGCGCTGGCCGAGGTCGAGGAAAAAGTCACGCGCCTGGAAAGCGCCGAGCGCCAGCTGGCCTTCCAGCTGGAGCTGGCCGACAGCCTGCGCCCGCTCACCTCCGGCGCGGACATCGCCGCCATCGCCAGCGAAGTGCTCGGCAAGCGCCTGGGCGTGGCGCGGGTGCTGTTCGCCGAGGTCGATCCGGCATCGATGACGCTGGGCATACGCGGCGACTGGAGCCATCCCGCGACAGCCAGCCTGCTTGGTGCCAACCTGGCGCTGGGCCGGCTCGGCTGCGGCATCGGCACCGAGCTGCTGGCCGGGCGGCCGGTGCTGGTGGACGACGCGGCGCAGACCGGCGAGGCGGGCGCCGCCGACGACAGCTTCCACGCCGGCGCCCACCTGACCGTGCCCGTAATCGAGGCCGGCACGCTGCGCGCGGTACTGAGCCTGCAGCACATGACGCCGCATCACTGGAGCGGCGAAGAGCTGCGCATGGCGCAGGACATGGCCGAGCGTACCCGGGCCGCGGTCGAAGCGGCCAATGCCCAGCGCGCGCTGCGCGCCGAACGCGACGCCTCCCAAACCATCTTCGACAGCATGGCGGAAGGCTTCGGCCTGCTCGACCATGCCTGGCGCCTGGTCAAGATGAATGCCGCCGGCCTCAAGCTCCTGCGCCGCGGCGACGACGTGATCGGCACCCAGTTCTGGGCCGCGTTTGCCGAGACGCGCGGCACCGACGTCGAGCGCCTGTGCCGGCGCGTCAAGGACACCGGGGTGGCCGACATCGTCGAGTACCCGCACCCGACGGACGCCGGCGGCGTGCGCTGGCTCGAAGTGCGCGCCTTCCCTGCGTTGGACGACGGGATCGCCCTGTTCTTCCGCGACGTGACCCTGCGTCGCCACGCCCAGGAGCGCCAGCGCGAAACGGCCGAACGCCTGCACTTCATCCTCGAGTCGGCGCAGCTGGGCGCCTGGGAGCTCGACCTGGCCACGGGCGCCATGCGCCGCTCGCTGCTGCACGACCAGTGCTTCGGCTACGACACGCCGGTCCGCGACTGGAGCGTGGCGCGCTTCCTCGAGCATGTGCATCCGGATGACCGCGGCCGCGTCGATGCAGAATTTTCCGATGCGCTTGCGCGCGGCGAGGTATTCCAGTCCGAATGCCGCGTCGTCTGGCCGAACGGCGCGCTGCACTGGATCGCCATCTTCGGCGCCAGGAAGGCCGGGGCCGAGCGCATCGCCGGCATCGTCTACGACATCAGCGAGCGCAAACAGGCCGAAGAGAAGCTGCGCGTCGAGGGACGCCGGAAAGACGAATTCCTCGCCATGCTGGCACACGAACTGCGCAATCCGCTGGCGCCGATCGGCGCCGCCGCGCAGATCCTTTCGCTGGGCACGGCGGACGCCGACAAGGTGCGCAAGACCAGCGCCATCATCACGCGCCAGGTCGCCCACATCACCAGCCTGATCAACGACCTGCTGGATGTCTCGCGCGTCTCCGGCGGCCTGGTGCGCCTGGAAAAAGCGCCGGTCGACGTCAAGGATGCGGTGGCCGACGCGGTCGAGCAGGTGCGCCCGCTGGTTGAGGCGCGCGGCCACCGGCTCGAAGTGCACCTGGCGCCCGAACACGCGGTCGTCGCGGGCGACCGCAAGCGCCTGGTGCAGGTGCTGTCGAACCTCCTGAACAATGCGGCCAAGTACACGCCCCAGCATGGCCGCATCGTGCTGCACATGGAGATCAGCGCCGACGAAGTAGTGCTGTGCGTGATCGACGACGGCATCGGCATGACGCCCGAGGTGCAGGCCGGCGTGTTCGACCTCTTCACCCAGGCCGAGCGCACGCCGGACCGCTCCCAGGGCGGCCTCGGGATCGGCCTGGCGCTGGTGAGGAGCCTGGTCGAACTGCACGGCGGGCGCGTCTCGGTGCACAGCGAGGGCCTCGGGCGCGGCAGCAAGTTCTCGGTCGTGCTGCCGCGCCTGCGCGAGGCGCCGGCGGTGGACGCGACGCGCACGGCTGCGCTGCCGGCTGCCCCCGGCACGGGCGCGCCGCTGCGCGTGCTGGTGGTCGACGACAATGTCGACGCCGCCCAGTTGCTGGCGATGTTCCTCGACGGCGCGGGTTACCAGGTCGCCGTCGAACACGATCCGGCGCGCGCGCTGGCGGTGGCCGCGCAGGAGCGCTTCGACGCCTTCCTGCTCGACATCGGCCTGCCCGGCATGGACGGCAACGAGCTGGCGCGCCGCCTGCGCCGGCTGCCGCAGGCACGCGGCGCCCTGCTCATCGCCATTACCGGCTACGGCAGCCCGCAAGACCGCGACGCGGCATTGAACGCCGGCTTCGACCACCATTTCGTCAAGCCGGCGCCGCTGGAGAAGCTGCTGGCGATTTTTGCGAAGACGGCGCCGCGGCCGGCGTGACAGGTTCGCGCGTCGCGGTATGCAGGGGTACGGACGCGTGGGGGCGAGAGCCCCCGCGAACGTGCACCAAACCTAACAAAGATCATGTTGGCCGCCGGGTAAAGCACGGCGGGCCCTCCTGCCCCCGCGGATGTGGCCAAGGACACACCCGCGTGTAACCC
>JANNNC010000021.1:0-3493 GCA_031398335.1 Massilia sp. | reverse complement strand
ACAACAACTGACCCTGTGTGCCAGCCCTGCCTACCTGGAGCGTCGCGGCTTGCCGACGCATCCCGACCAGTTGCAAGAACATGATTTTGTCGTCTTCCGCAACCCAACGTCGGGTCGGCAGCGGCCGGTGCAACTTCAGGTGGATGGGAAGATGTTTAATCTGCATCCCCCATACCGCGTCATCCTCGACGACGGTGAGGGGTTGGTACAGGCTGCGCGCCATGGCGCAGGGCTGACTCAGGTGCCCGACTATATAGCAGCGGAAGAACTGATGCGCGGTGATCTAGTGGAGGTGCTACCAAACTTCAGGCCGTCGCCGATGCCAGTCAGTATAGTTTGGCCCGGTAACAGGCTCATGCCGTCACGACTGCGGGTGTTCATAGATGCGCTGGTTGCGCATTGCGGACATAACCGCGTCAAACCGTAAACACTGGAAAACAGAGGTCTTGGAAAATCGGATAGGCAGACCCGTCACGAATCACAAGTGTATGGAACGTCGTTGCCACTCGCTTGTTCCTTCTCACTGAGTGGACGAATGTCCGCTTGTGGCCCAGGCTGTGTAAAAACGCGAAAAGGACAGCACGCTTGCGACACTCGACCTCTCAGAACGGCCGCTCGCGAATTTCGCGTTTTTACACAGCCTCGGCCGATTGCAGACGTTTACAAACACCGAGCGTAATACGCTGTTTCTTTCAAAGCAAACCAGTAGTTTGGTCAGGCGCTATCAGCCGATAAACGAATCAAACTGCATATCGAATTCCTGCAGCGCCTTCTGCGCGTTCTGCATCTTCTTGCGGAACTCCGGCCCGCGCTGCAGCGCCAGCCCCACGGCCAGCACGTCGATCACGACCAGGTAGGCCAGGCGCGCCGAGATTGGCGTGTAGGGGTCGATATTGAAAACGAGGTCGATCGGAATCAGGACGCTCGCCATGTCGGCCAGCGGCGTGCCCGACGGCGCCAGCACGATCACGTCGGCGCCGCCGCGGCGGGCGAGCTTGGCGGAACGCACCAGTTGCGGATTGTTCCCGCGCTGCGAGATCGCCACCACCGCATCGCCTTCGCGCAGCAGGGCCGCTGCGATCGAGTGGATCGCCGGGTCGGCGTAGGCCACCGTCGGTACGCCGGAGCGGAAGAATTTGTGCTGGGCGTCGGCGGCGACGATGCCGGACGTGCCCTGGCCGTAGAACTCGATTTTATTCGCACGCGACAGGATGTCGAGCGCCTTCTGGACCGACTCGGCATTGAGGTTGTTGCGCAGGTCGAGCAGGGTGTTGATCGAGCGGCTGCAGATTTTATTCACCAGATCCGCTGCGAGATCGTCCTGGGCCGGCTGCTCGTTCGCGCTCGGCAGGGCCAGCGCCAGGCCTTGCGCGAGTTTCAGCTTGAACTCGTGCCAGCCGTCGTAGCCGAGGGTGCGGCAAAAGCGCACCACGGTCGGTTCGGACACTTGCGCGTTTTTCGCCAGCGCCGTGATGTTCTGGCTGACCGTGGCGCCGGGGGCTTCCAGCACGGCCAGCGCGACCTTGCGCTCGGACTTCGAGAGCGAATCCAGTTGGGTGCGGATCGAGTCGAGCAGCATGGGCTTAGTCTTCCGGCAAAGCTTCTTCGCGCCACTGCAGGCCGTCGCGCCCGATCAGGGCCGACGAGGAGGCCGGACCCCAGGTGCCGGATGCATAGGGCACCGGCGCGGTGTCGTCCTGCTCCCAGTGGTTCAGGATCGGCTCGACCCATTCCCAGGCCGCTTCGAGTTCGTCGCCGCGCATGAACAGGGTCAGCTGGCCGCGCAGCACATCCAGCAGCAGGCGCTCGTAGGCTTCCATGCGCGGCGCCTTGAACTGCTCGCGGAAATCGAGTTCGAGTTCGGCCTGCTTCAGGCGCATGGAATCGCCTGGCGTTTTCGCCATCAGGTTCAGCGACAGGCCTTCGTCCGGCTGCAGGCGGATCACCAGGCTGTTGGGCTGGAAGCTCGACGTCGGCTGATTGAAAATCGAATGCGGGATCTGCTTGAAGCGCACGACGATTTCTGCCAGGCGGTCGGCCATGCGTTTACCCGTGCGCAGGTAGAAGGGCACGCCGGCCCAGCGCCAGGTGTCGATCTCGGCCTTCATGGCGACGAAGGTCTCGGTCTTCGATTGCTTCGGTGCGTCGGGTTCCTCGCGGTAGCTCGGCACGGCCTGGCCGTCGACGTGGCCGGCGCGGTACTGGCCGCGCACGATGTTTTGCGACAGCGTGGTCGGGGTGAAGCGTTTCAGCGAACGCAGCACCTGCAGCTTGGCGTCGCGCACGGCGTCCGGTGCGATCGAGGTCGGCGGCTCCATCGCCACGATGCACAGCAGTTGCAGCAGGTGGTTCTGCAGCATGTCGCGCAGCGCGCCCGAGGTGTCGTAGTAACCGAGGCGATTTCCCACGCCGATCTTTTCGGCGATCGTGATCTGCACGTCAGAGATCCATTCGCGGCGCCAGAGCGGCTCGAACAGCACGTTCCCGAAGCGCAGCGCCAGCAGGTTCTGCACGGTCTCCTTGCCGAGGTAGTGATCGATCCGGTAGATCTGCGATTCGGCGAAGACCTTGCCGACGTCGAGGTTGATCTGCTTGGCCGACGCGAGGTCGCGACCGAGCGGCTTTTCCAGCACCACGCGCGAGGCCGGGGTGGCCAGGCCGGTTGCCTTGAGGTTGTCGCAGATACGGGCGAACAGGTGCGGCGGCGTGGCGAGGTAAAACACGCGCGTGATGGCCTCGTCCCCCCGCAAGACCTCGGCCAGCGGGCCGAAGGTCTTCGCATCGGTGGCGTCCAGCCCGATGTAGGTAATGCGCTTGAGGAAGCGCTGCCATTTGCCTTCATCGACGCTGTCCTGGTCCTTGATGTGCTGCTTCGAATGCGTGTCGACGAAGTGCAGGAACTCCGCGTGCGTGCTCTGGTCGCGTCCGACGCAGATGATGCGGGCGCTGGCAGGCAGGTCGCTGCAGACGTCGCGGGCATACATCGCAGGGAGGAGTTTGCGCATCGCAAGGTCGCCGCTGCCGCCAAAGAGGACGAGGTCGAAGTCAAGAAGGGCCATAGTGTTATTCGTGTCGCGTAAGGGAAGGGAAGCTGTTCATGTAAATTTACTACATGAATATGCGCTTAGCAAGAAATTCTACTACGTAACGGGCTAACCGACGGGGATTGATGGTGCCACAAGCGCTGAGTGGGAGTCGCGCGGGTTTGTAGGGTGGGCACATCCGTTCCCACGCGGAAGGTCGCGTCGTGTTGGCCCCATCAAGGCCGCAGGGCAGGCATGTCGATATGGCGTGATCGAGAAGGCCGCAACGTTCAAACGAGGCGAATACGGCGGCGCGTTCCGCGTGGGCACGGGTGAACTGACCCCCAAAAGTTGGACACAACTTTTGGGAGAAGTATGTCGAAGTACTCAGAGCAGTTCAAACACACGGTGGTTCAGCAATACTTGTCTGGTGGCGGTGGCTATCGGGCCCTGTCTCAGCGCCATGGCAT
>JANNNC010000011.1:0-14913 GCA_031398335.1 Massilia sp. | reverse complement strand
CCACAGCCGCTCGCCGCTGTGTTCCATATGCGTGAGGTACAAGCGCACATCGAGTTCGAACTGGTGGTATTGCGGCTCCATCCAGCAGCACAGTTTATAAAACGCCTTGTCGTGTTGCTTTTCCTTCAGGTGCGCAAGTTCGTGCACGGCGATTATGCGCAGGAATTCGAGCGGGGCGTCGCGGAACACGCTGGCGATGCGGATTTCGTGTTTCGCCTTCAGGCGGCTGCCCTGCACGCGCGAGATCGCCGTGTGCAGGCCGAGGGCGTGCTGCACGACGTGGATCTTGCTGTCGTAGGCCACCTTCGACACCGGGTCGGCATTGCGCAGGTAGTCGTCCTTCAGGTCCTGCACGTAGCCGAACAGGGCGCGGTCGGTGCGCAGGCCGTGCGGGTTCGGATAGCGCGAGCGCAGCAGGGCGCCCAGGCGGCCCTCGCCAAGCAGGGCGGCGGCTTGCTGGCGCAACTGGTCGGGATAGGCGGTGAGGTAGCGAAGTTCGGACATGGGGCGGAAATGTACCACAGCAGCGGCGCCCCTGCATCCGCCTGCAGCGCTTGAAGTGCCCCGGCAGCACGCTGCCCCGGGGCAGCCCCTCGCCGTGCCGCCATGCTGGCGGCGCGCCGGTGGAATCACGATTCCTTGCCTCCCTGGCGACTGCCGCCCTTTGCCGCAGCGGCGGCGCCGCTTGCAGCTGCCCGGCTGGCCGATTGCCGGCTCTCGCCCCCCTTGCGGCCGATGTCGGCCATGTGTGCACGGTTGCGGCTGACTGCCTCCCCGCCTTTTTGCCCCGCGCGGCGCGCTTCCTCGGAATCGAATTCGTGCGCCGTGCCTTTCTGGTGGGCGGCCTGGCCACCCTTGCTGGCGATTTCACGCTGCTGATTCTGGTCCATCGCCGCAAAGCCGCGTTTGGCTGGACCGCTGCCGCTGCCACCACCGCTCTTTTGCGCGCTGCCGCCGGAGCTGCCCGCGCTCTTGCCGCTCTCCTTGCTTGTCGCCATGTCGTTCTCCTGGTTGCCCTGCAGTGAAATCGAAGTGAACGCACATTGCCGCGCTCGTCCGGTTAGAGACCCGACTCCTGTGTAAGTTCCTCTGGCGTGCCGCTTGTGTTCAATCCGGCGCGCGCGGCGGCGTGCGCCGGCCGTCGTGCGGCTGGGCGGCGTCGAAGCTGCCGGGCGGCGCGCTCATGTCTTCGTCCAGCTGAGCGCGCCGCAGCGCCAGCCGGTGGCCGAGTTCGACCAGGTCCAGTCGCGCCGCGCGCGCCTGTTCGAACATCGCGCCTTCCTCCTGCGCGATGTGGTGCTCGATTTCCTCGAACAGCACCGCCAGCGTGGCGTCGAAGTGCTCGTCGCCCGGGTACATGACTTCGAGCTGGCTGATCAGCTCGCGCGCCCCGGCATGCTCGAGCTCGGCGTCGTCGAGCAGTTCGTCGTCTCCCAGCGCCGCGCGCAGCGCCGGGTAGAACAGCTCTTCCTCGAGCATCGTGTGGACGATGATGGCGTCGCAGAGGTCGTCGACCAGTTCGGCCATTATCTCCTCGGCGTCCTCGAGTCCGCGCATGCCCTCGTATTTTGCAAACAGCAGGCGCACCTGCTCGTGTTCGTTGCGCAGCAGCGCGAGCGCGTCTGCGGCCCCGTTCTGGTCCTTGCCGGCGAATGCCATGGCGTCTCCTCGGTGGTGAATGGATCAGGTGGGATTGTGGGCCGCGCCCACGTCGTCGACGCCGGCGGCGCTGCGGGCGGCTTGCCAGCTGCCGTCCCTGGCGTCGCGCGACACCTGGTTCAGGAAGTCGACCTGCATGTCGAATTGCGCGCGCAGGTCGGGTAGGGAAGGGGAAACGGCAGGCATGGGATCCTCGACGAAAACGGGTGTTTCAGTAGACGCCGCAGGATCGATGGAGTTCAGGGAAAGCGCTTGCGCCAGCGATTGGCGCAACTCCGTCAACTATTTCAGTCAACAATTTCAGACCTCGGCCACCTTCAGCACCAGTTTGCCGAGATTCTCGCCCTTGAACAGCATCAGCAGCGTGGAAGGGAAAGTATCGAAGCCCTCGACAATGTGTTCGCGGCTCTTGAAACTGCCTTCCTTCATCCAGCGCGCCAGCGTCGCCACGCCTTCAGGATAGCGGGCCGCATAGTCCGTTACAAGCATGCCTTCCATGCGCGCGCGGTTCACCAGCAGGGCCAGGTAGTTGGCCGGGCCCTTGACTGCGCCGGTCGCGTTGTACTGCGAGATCGCGCCGCAGATGACGATGCGCGCCTTCATGTTGATGCGGGTGAGCACGGCGTCGAGGATGTCGCCGCCGACGTTATCGAAGTACACGTCCACGCCCTGCGGGCAGTGCTGCTTGAGGCCGGCATGCACGGGGCCGGCCTTGTAGTCGATGCAGGCGTCGAAGCCCAGTTCCTCGACCACGAAGCGGCATTTGTCTTCGCCGCCGGCGATGCCGACCACGCGGCAGCCCAGCTGTTTCGCAACCTGGCCCACCGTCATCCCGACCGCACCGGCCGCACCCGACACCACGACCGTGTCGCCGGCCTTCGGCTGGCCCACTTCAGTCAGGCCGAAATAGGCCGTCATGCCCGGCATGCCGAGCGCGTTGAGCCAGGTCGGCAGCGGTGCGATGTTCGGGTCGACCTTCGCCAGCATCGCGCCCTTGTCGTCGGCCGCGCCGGTCCAGTAGCGCTGCACGCCGGTCACGCCCATCACGTGCTCGCCCACGGCAAACTTCGGCGACTTCGATTCGACCACCACGCCGACGCCGCCGGCGCGCATGACTTCGCCGATGGCGACCGGGCGCACGTAGGAGCGGGCGTCGTTCATCCAGCCGCGCATGGCCGGGTCGAGCGAGATGTAGAGGACCTTGACGCGCACTTCGCCCTCAAGCAGTTCCCCCAGCGGCGGGGCGGCGCGCTGCCAGTCGCTGTCCCTGGGCATGCCGACAGGGCGTGCGGCCAGCAGGAATTGGTCGTTGGTGGCTTGCGTCATAAAAGTCTCCGTGGTGGTGGTTGAACTGCCAACTATACCTAAAAAGGGACGGTCGTGCGTTTTTCCGGCGGGTGTTTTTTCATGGCTGTTATGGCAAGCCGTGCGACAATAACCTGGCCCTCCAATGACACCACCGCCATCATGACGCACCCGGAATACATCCTCACCCTGTCCTGCCTCGACCAGCGCGGTATCGTCCTGCGCGTTGCCGGTTTCCTCGCCGAGCATGGCTGCAACATCATCGACTCGGCCCAGTTCGGCGACCCGGAGTCGCAGCTGTTCTTCATGCGCGTGCACTTCGCGCTGGAAGACGCCGACGTGCTCGACGGCGACCTGCGCGGCGCCTTCGCCGCCCTGTGCGAAGCAAACGCCATGCGCGGCCAGCTGCACGATGCCCGTGCCAAGCCGCGCGTGCTGATCATGGTCTCGAAGATCGGGCACTGCCTGAACGATTTGCTGTTCCGCTACAAGAGCGGGCTGCTGCCGGTCGAGATTTCGGCGATCGTCTCGAACCACATGGACTTCTACCAGCTCGCGGCAAGTTACAATATCCCGTTTCACCACTTGCCGCTGGCAACCGGCGCTTCCGGGGACGCCAGGCTGGCACAGGAAGCACGCATCGTCGAACTGCTCGAGATGCACAAGGTCGAGCTGGTGGTGCTGGCGCGCTACATGCAGATCCTGTCGCCGGGCCTGTGCCAGGCCTTGCAGGGCAGGGCGATCAATATTCACCACTCGTTCCTGCCCAGCTTCAAGGGTGCGCGGCCGTATGCGCAAGCCCACACGCGCGGCGTGAAGCTAATCGGCGCGACCGCCCATTTCGTGACGGGCGAGCTCGACGAAGGTCCGATCATCGAGCAGGACGTCGAGCGGGTCGATCACGCGATGACGATCGAGGAGCTCACCGCGATCGGGCGCGACGTCGAATGCGTGGTGCTGGCGCGCGCGGTCAAGTGGTTCGTGGAACACCGCATTTTGCAAAACGGCGACCGCACGGTCGTCTTCAAGTAACCGACAAAGGGACCTTCCGGGTCCCCAACCCTATATAAGCAAGCAGCAATGGCCCTCAAAGCAACGATCTATAAAGCAGACATCCAGATTGCGGACATGGACCGCAACTATTATGCCGAGCATGGGCTGACGATCGCCCGCCATCCGTCGGAAACCGACGAGCGCGTGATGATCCGCGTGCTGGCATTCGCCCTGCACGCGAACGAAGCGCTGGCCTTCACCAAGGGCCTGTTCGATACCGACGAACCCGACCTGTGGCAGAAGGACCTGACCGGCGCGATCGACACTTGGATCGAAATCGGCCAGCCGGACGAAAAGCGCCTGCTGAAAGCCTGCGGCCGTGCCGAGCACGTGATCGTGTACTGCTACAGCGCGACCAGTCACATCTGGTGGAAGGGCCTCGCCAACAAGCTCGAGCGCGCACGCAACCTCACCGTCATCAACATCCCCGCCGAGACCAGCGAAGCCCTGACCCGGCTCGCCAAGCGCTCGATGCAGCTGCAGTGTACGATCCAGGACGCGCAGCTGTACCTGACCGACGGCATCGACACGGTGCTGGTCGAGCGCGAGACCTTCAAGGCCGCCGCCGGCGGTTAAGACCACTCTTCCACTTTTACGATTCGAGCCGACCATGATCCGATCCCTGTCCATCCTGCTGGCCGCCGGCCTGTTTTCCAGCGCCGCCCTGGCGCAAGTCACCGTCACCGAGCCCTGGGTGCGCGCCACCGTGCCGAACCAGAAGGCATCGGGCGCCTTCATGCGCGTGCAGTCCGTGCAGGCCGCGCGCCTGGTTGGCGTGAGCACTCCGGCCGCCGGCCGCGCCGAGCTGCACGAGATGGCGATGGAAAACAACACGATGCGCATGCGCCACGTCGACGCCATCGACCTGCCGGCCGGCAAAGCCGTGCACCTGGCATCGGGCGGCTACCACGTGATGCTGTTCGACCTGAAGCGCCAGCTGAAGGAAGGCGAGACGGTGCCGGTGACGCTGATGGTGCAGGATGGGGCGAAGAAGAACAGCAGCGTGACGGTCGAGGCGCAGGTGAAGGCCTTGACGTATGTGGCGCCGCAGGCGGCAGGGGCGGCGCATCAGCATTGATGTTGTCTGGCGGCGCTTGCATGCTCGTCGTTGCAGGGTGAACGGGTTCCCCGTCCACCCTGCACATTCTTACTTCGGTGACGCCCCCACGCGGCGCACGTCGCCCGATCCGATTGTCGACTTGCTCACCTGCGGATCGCCGTAATAATTCACGTCCCCTGAGCCCGCGATCGTCGCGCTGAGTTCGTTCCTCGGCCATACGGTCGCTTCGCCCGAGCCGGCAATCGTCACGCTGGCGCTGTTGGCCTGTACCCGTCCCAGGTCGACGTCGCCCGAGCCGCCGATCGAGACCGTCAGCTTGCCGACCGTGCCGCGCGCCGCCTGCAGGTCGCCGCTGCCGCCCAGCGACACCGCCATCGCATCGCTTTCCACGCCTTTCAGCTTGATCGTGCCCGAGCCGCCCAGGTCGACGTCGAGCTGGCGCGCGCGCAGCGGGTCGGCGTCGATGGTGCCGGAGCCGCCCAGCGCCAGGCGCTCGATCGAACGGGCCTGCACCACGACCCGGATCGATTTCGTGTTCAGGTTCATGTTGCGCTTGATCGGGCGGATTTTCAGCATGCCGTTTTCGACCACGGTCTCTACCAGCGGCAGCAGGTTGTCGTCCGCCTCGACCGTGACACCTTCGGTGTTCCCGATATGCAGCTCGACATGCCCCGGCAATCCCAGCGACAGGCCGTTGAAACTGCCGACCTGGCGCACCTGCTTGACGATGCGCCCGCTGCCTTGCACCTGCTCGCCGCCCCAGGCCCACGATTTGTCGCCAACCTGGGCGCCGACCTGGGCGGCGGCGGCCAGGCTGCCGGCGATGCAGGCGGCAAGCAGGGTGCGGCGGGCGATGGTGGAGAAAGTCTTGTTCATGATGTTGTCCTCACGGTTGTCGATGGTGAAAATGTACGGCCACGCCCCGGCAGCCGCGCCCGGTTTGCGACAGACTGCACAAGTGCGCGACCAGGCTGCGCCACGCCAGCGTGAACCCGGCCGTGCGCCCCGTATCAAGCCGCACCGAATTGGTGCAAGATGGCAGCCCGCATGCCGCCAGGGGATCATCGAACTCACCAGTGTGGTGCACGCCGGCCCACATCCACTACAATCTTGCCCTTTTTGTCGCGGCAACGCTTGTAGAGGAAGTAATTATGAATGCGGCCCTGTTTGTCCTGGCCTTTTGTGTCGGCATCTTCATTTCGGTCCAGGCGGCGGTCAACAGCCAGCTCGCCGGCGCGCTGCATGCGAACTCGGTGGTGGCGGCCCTGATCTCGTTTTCGGTCGGCACGCTGGTGCTCGGCGTCGCCGCCTTTGCCAGAGGCGGCGTCGGCGAGTCGCTTGCTTTGCTGAGCCAGCAGCCGCTGTGGAAACTGACCGGCGGCCTGCTGGGCGCGGCCTTCGTCTTCGGCACGGTGTTCCTGGCGCCGCGCATTGGCCTCTTGAACCTGGTAGTGCTGGTGATTGCCGGCCAGCTCCTGATGTCGATGGCGATCGATCATTTCGGCCTGGTGCAGATGGCCGTGCGCACGGTGTCACCCATCCGCCTGGCCGGCGCACTGGTGGTGGTGGCCGGGGTGGCGCTGACTTTGTTTGGCGACCGGATTGTTGCTGCATTGGGACGCTGAAGAATTTCTCTCTAGCAGCTGCAATTTCTGATGGGCATGGTTCTATAATGGTCGACATTGTCTTAACGACACTTCGATTATCCTGAGAACCACGCCCGATGGAATTCCACCAGTCCTCGCAAATCCCCACGCTGTCGTATGTCGAAAACGAAGACCATCCGGTCTTCGGTACCCTAGTCGAGCAGATCCTGCACCTGCTGAACTCGCGCCTGGTCTTTTCCGACATCATCATCCACCAGAACAGCCCGCTGATGCTGCGCCAGCCGAAGGGCCTGGTGGCGGTCACCGACTCGCCGATCACGCGCGAGGAACTGGAAGAATTCTTCGAAGTCATCGAGCCGAACTGGGCCGAGCGCATCGCCGACCGCGCCTTCGACCGCTCGATCGACCTGCACACGGCGCGCATCCGCGCCAACTGCTTCACCTTCCAGGGAAAGAAGCGCCTCGGCTGCGTGATCCGCCGCTTCCCGAAGGAGCCGATGCCGCTCGCCGAACTGGGCCTGGACCTTGATGCCCAGGAGTTCGCGCGCCTCACCAGCGGCCTGGTCTTGATCATTGGCGACACCTGCCAGGGCAAGTCGACCACGATCGCCTCGATGCTCGATGAAATCAACAAGCGCCGCTCGGGCCACATCATCACCATCGAAGACCCGGTCGAAACCCTGATCCCGCAGCGCAAATGCATCATCACCCAGCGCGAAGTGGGCATCGATGGCGACGTCGAAAGTTATTACCTGGGCGCGCTCGACGCCTTGCGCGAGCGGCCGGACGTAATCGTCATCGGCGAGATCCGTGATGCGCAGACGGCCCAGGAAGCGCTGGCGCTGGCCGAATCCGGCCCGCTGGTGCTGGCGACCCTGCATGCACGCTCGACCGAGATGGGCCTGCAAAAGATGCTGCGCCTGCTCGGCAACTCGGACGCCCAGGCCCAGGCGCTGGCGCATGCCTTGCGCGGCGTGCTGTGCCAGGCGCTGCTGCCCTCGATCGAGGGCAACCGCTACTACCTAGCCACCGAATGCCTGACGCCGAGCCCGGCCGTGGTCCGCCTGATCGAAGACGGCGGGCTGGGCGCGCTGCGCGAACACATGAACAGCGGGCGCGATGCCGGCTGCCACACGATGAACGCTTCGCTCGAACGCCTGCTGTCGAACCACAAGATCGGCATCGAGGATGCCCGCGCCGCGACCACCGACCGCGTGGGCTTCGCCGACCTGGTGTAAAACCTTGGGAATGGTAATTAACTATGCGACAGCAACTTCGCATGGCCGATAGGATTTGTATAAGAAAATCGCCATCAAGGACCATTCAATGTCTTCTGCCGCGACGGTCAACCCGACCTATCGACACCCGCCGGGCCCGCTTCATGCGATCTTGCTTGCCGGGACCGTTCTCCTGTTTCTTGGCGCTTTGCTGAGTGACCTCGCCTACTTCAAGACCAACCGTTGAGCCGGGCTTGACGGGAAGTTGCGGGCAAAGGCGTCCATCCTGCACCTGTCCGGGAGGACTGCAGGTCGTTAGCGCCGGACAGGCCCAGGCCTGCCCGGCAAGCGATCGATCCTCCTACGGCCTGGTCGACAGCGCCACGATCGCGGCGCCGGCGGCAACGACCAGCGCGTCTTCGATCAGGCCGCTCCTCGTCTGGCCAACGCGCGCCATGGCCTGCTTGCGCCCGGCCAGGGTCAGGTAGGCCAGCGGCACGGCGGTGGCAACCGCAATCGCCGCGCCGGCCTTTTCTTCGCCACGCGGCGCCAGTGCCGCACCGGCGATGCCGGCGCTCAGCACGCGCGCCAGAAGGCCCAGGAAGACGGTGCGATCCGGCGCCGACTTCATCTTGTCGCCAAACAGTTCGCCCACGCCCATCGCCATCGCTCCGTATTTGAACAGCGGACGATCCAGCAGGGTGAGGTGTCCCGGCGTATGACGGCCTGCGAGGCGAGCGGTGGCGAGGGTGGCCATGGGCGTCATCGAGCGGGCGCTGGCGACGGCGCCGATCAGGATCGAGGGGAGGAGGCTGCGAAGATGTGTCATTATTAATTCTGTCCAAGTGGAAGTTGTTCGAACTTCCAATTGTAGGCATCCGTCACATTGGCGTCGCCACCCACGCGACCGGCTTCATGCGCCCTCAGTCCAGCGGCACGCTACGATAGCGATTCACCTCGGCGGACGACACCGGCGCCGCCGCATTGCCCCAGCTGGCGCGCAGGTAGGTGACCAGCGTCGCCACCTCGGCGTCGCCCAGCACATGC
The DNA here is from genome assembly GCA_031398335.1 of Massilia sp. Lineage (GTDB taxonomy): Bacteria > Pseudomonadota > Gammaproteobacteria > Burkholderiales > Burkholderiaceae_D > Telluria. Next base: position 5,965 of record JANNNC010000011.1, on the reverse strand, counting down.
CCGAAAGGCGGCATGCCGTAGGGACGCGGATTGCCTTGCGTCCCGGGCGCGAAGCCGCCATGCAGGACCACGCGGATCGCGTTCACCGGGTCAGGCAGCGTCAGCGCGCGGTTCCCGCCCAGCGGCGGATACGGCCCCTTGCCTTCGCCACGCTCACCGTGGCAGGTGGCGCAATGTTGTTCATACAGTTTCCCTCCCGCCTGCATGACTTGTTGCGACGGCTTGGGGGCCGCTGGCCGCTCGGGCGCGGGCGCCGCCGGCAAGGATTTCAGGTAGAGGGCCATCGCCGCCAGATCGTCGCGCGACAAGTACTGCAGGCTTTGCGCCACCACCTCGGCCATCGGCCCGGTCACGCTGGCGCCCGGCGCCACGCCGGTGCCGAGCAGCTGCACGATGTGGGCCTCGCTCCATGTGCCGAGGCCCGCTTCGGCCTCAGAGGTCAGCGAAGGCGCATACCAGCCGATGGTCGGGATCAGGCCGCCACCCAGCGTGCTGTCGGTGGCGCCCAGGCGGTTGCGCGTGCTGTGGCAAGCCGCGCAATGGCCGAGGCCCTCGACCAGGTAGGCGCCGCGGTTCCAGCGCGCGTCGCGGGCTGTAACTGGCTCCTGCACACCGGGCTGGAAGTAGAGCAGGCGCCAGCCGGCCAGCGTGAGCTGCTGGTTGTAGGGGAAGCGCAGGTCGTGCGGCGTGTTTTGCTGGCGCACCGGCGGCAGGCTGCGCAGGTAGGCAAACAGCGCATCTGAATCCGGCCGCGTCACCTTCGTGTAGTTGGTGTAGGGGAAGGCCGGATACAGCAGGCGACCGTCCTTCGACTTGCCGTTGTGCAGGGCGCGCCAGAAGTCGTCGGGCGTCCAGGCGCCGATGCCGGTCGTCGGTTCCGGCGTGATGTTGGGCGCCACCAGGCGTCCGAAGGGTGTGTCGAGTGCGCGCCCGCCGGCGTAGGGCACGCCGCCGCGCGCCGTGTGGCAGGCCATGCAGTCGCCGGCGCGCGCCAGGTAGGCGCCGCGCGCGATGTTCGCCTCGTTCAGGGCGTGGTCGGCGGGCGAACGCGCGGCGATGAATTCCTCGCGCGGCCAGGCCAGGGCGATGGCGATGGCGGCCACGGCGAGCAGGGCCAGGATGACAGGGAGGACGCGGCGCTTCATGGCGCGCTCCCGCAGGGCATCGGCAGGGGGCTGGTCAGGCGCGCAGCCGGACGCGCGTCAGGGGGCGTCGGCTGGGCCGCCAGCCAGGCGGAGATCGCGGCGACGTCGCCCGGCCCCAGGCGCTCGGCAATCGTCGCCATGCAATCGGGCGCGTGGGCGCGGCGCACCTTGTTGCGCCAGGCGCCGAACTGGGCGTTGACGTAATCGCGCGGCAAATTCAAGAGCCCGGGAATCGCCGGCGCCACGCCCGCCAGGCCCGCGCCATGGCAGGCGATGCAGGCCGGTACTTGCAAAGCCGGGTCGCCATGGCGCACCAGGCGCTGTCCGCGTTCGAGCACGGCGGCCGGCGCGGTTGGCGCGGCCGGGGCGGGAACCGGCGGATGCTGGGCCGAGAAATAATCGGCGATCTCGCGCAGGTAGGGGTCGGGCAGGTGGGTGACCATCCAGGTCATCACGGGATACTGGCGCCGCCCGTCGCGAAAGTTCACGAGCTGGTTGTAGAGGTAGCCGGCGGGTTTGCCGGCAATGCGCGGAAAATAGACGCCGCCGGCCATCGTGCCCGCGCCATCCTTCGGCGCATGGCAGGCGATGCAGGCGGCGAGGCGCTGTTCGAGGGTGTCGGGAACGGTGGCGCGTCCCTGCGCGCAAGCAAGGGCGGGCAGGGCGCACAGGAGCAGTGCTGAAAAGCGTAGCGAAGCGGAGAGCGGAGCAGGGAGCAACATGCGGCGTCCAGGTTATCGATAGCAGGATGATAACCGATCAGCCCTCTGCCGGGCTTATGCGGGAGGGTTCGCGCACCAGTGACGGTAAATCTTGAGCGCCACATGCGCGTCGTCGGCCGCGTACTGGATCTGCTTTTCCGACAAGCGCGGCAAGGCCCAGTTGGTGGTCGTGATGCGCTTCGACTTTTGCAGGCGCTGGCCGAAGAAACGTGCGACGGCCGTTTTCGCACCCAGCGTATTGCGCTCGCCGCGGCGGCGCAGGGTGGTCGACAGGTCGACCACGTTCTGCGTATCGATGCCGAGTTTGCTGCGCAGGCGGCGCAGGTCGTCGCCCAGGCCAAATCCCACTTTCAGGATGCCGGGCGACTCCAATACAGCGCGCAACACGTCCACGCTGGGGCGGGCGCCGATCTGGAACAGGTAGGCGGTGCTGTCGGTGGCCAGCTGCACCAGGTGCGGGCCGGTCGACTCCTCGCCCTTGGCGAAGGTCGGCTTGGACTCGGTGTCGAAACCGACGACGTCCGCGCCCGACAGCGCAGCCAGGGCGGCGGCCGCATCGGCATCGGACTTGACGAGGACGACGTCATGCAGCCCGATACCGTCGTAGGGCGGTAGTTCTTCTTCCGGAACGGAACTCATCAAAGGCGCAATCAGCCGCGCGAGAACTTCGAGGCGAGCTGCTGCAGCTTTTCCTGGCGCAGGCGGGCAGCTTCGGTGTCGGCTTCCGCGGCTTTCTCGGCCTTCTTGCGCTCGGCTTCCTTCTTGAAGCGCAGTTGCAGCTGTTCCTTGGCGTGCAGGCGGTGGGTGTCGGTCACTTCCGCGCCGGCCACGCCGTCGAGGTCGTAGCGCACGGTGGCCTTCTCCATCGCGCGCAGGTAGCGCATCGAACCGGTATGGATGCCGAGCGCGGCGCGCATCGTCTTGCGGTCGAGACCGGGAACGCGCGCGAGCAGCTGTTTGTCGATGCCGATGGCCAGCGGCAGGCAATCGCGGAAGGCCGCGAATTGCTGCTGCAGCTGCTTGAGCAGGGCACGCGCCGATGGCGCCGGCGTGCTGCCGGCCGCCGCCGCAGGCGGTTCGCCCGGGGCGCTGTCAGTGCTGCTGTCCGGCGCGATGGCCGCGGGCGTTTCCAGGCTGCTGTCCACCGCGTTCTGCGGGGTCGCTGCCTCCGTGTTCGGGGTCTCGGCTGGGGAAGGGGTGGTGGCGTCGACGGACTCGGCGGCAGAACTGATGGTATTCATTGACTTCATGGTAATAACAGGAATCCGAAGGATAGCATGCTGGCCCGCACTAGTGCGTTGTCAATCGTGTGACTTCTGCTGAGCAGACGAGGTCGACCGTGTGTCACGCGCAGGCGGGCGCTGCGAATCGGGAAATCGTGTATGATCCGCCTCTTGCCTTGCGCACGGCTTGCGTCGGCGCAGAAGGAATGAAGCGTTGTCCGTGGACTAATAAACAACAATATGTGGTTTGCTTATATCGCTTATCCGATATATCAATTATCACCAATTCTTGCTATGGGGCATAATGCTGCCTGTCCCGTCTCTTCAGTCTTACAGAGATAGATGCGAGCCCGTTTATGCCAGCGGGCTTTTTTTCATTTCGACATGACCACCGCAATTTTGACCGCAGCCTTCTTCATTTCCACCAGCGCATCCGGCCCGGCCGCATGCCGCCGCAGGTGAGGGCGTGCTTGATTTGCGGCTAGTCCGCCCTTAGTTAGGGCCATTCCCGATCCTTTAACCGCGGCCAGCTGGCCGTGGTGACCATTGACCTCGCAGGCGCGCACCCGCCTCGACAGGAGAGTTTTTTATGAAGAACACCGCCAAGACACTGACACTGACTGCAAAGAAAGCCCCGGCCAAGAGCGCCACGGCGCAGCTGGCGGTGCCTAAAACCGCGACCTCCTACTTCCTCGAAACGGAAGCGGCGGCCAAGGTGACGGTGGTCAAGACCCGTTCGCGCCTGGCATCGCTCAAGGCCCAGGCCGACGAAGCCGATGCAACGCTCGCCGCGCCGGACATGCCCGACACCCTGGCCGAGCCAGTCGAAGCCGCCGTCGTCGAAGCGCCGGCCGAGGCCCACGCGAGCCATGCCGACGAGGCCTTGCCGGGCGCGCCAGCCGCCAACGCGCCGGTGCCGGTCGTCGTGCGCAAGCGCAACTCGAAACTTGCCGCCCTGAAGCCGGTCGAGAACGCCCAGGCGGCCTCGCCTGTCGCCGAGATCGCCGCGCCGGAAGCGCCGGTTGCCGAAGAGACCGCGAAAGCCGTCAAGCCGCGCGTCGTGCGTCGCGTCGAGACGCAAGCGACCGTGATCCAGACCGCCGGCAGCTCGGTCAGCCAGACCACCGATGCCGCCACCCTGGCCGCGGTCGACACCACCGGCTACCTGCTCCCGCAAGTCAAGGTGCCGGGCCGCCGTGGCCGCAAGCCAAGCGAATTCACGCCGGAAAACGACGAAGTCGCGGCTCTCAACGCCGTCGAACGCGCCGAACTGAAGGCCGTGTCGAAGGCGCGCGAGCGCAAGGCCAAGGGCATGCCGACGCTGGGCACCGAACAGGGCTTCTCGGAAACGGAACTGGAAAAGCGCCGCACCCAGCTGCGCAACCTGATCAACATGGGCAAGGAGCGCGGCTACCTGACCCATGCGGAGATCAACGACCACCTGCCGGAAAACATCATCGATCCGGAAGCGATCGAAGGCATCATCGCGACCTTCAACGACATGGGCATCGCTGTCTACGAGCGCGCGCCGGAAGCGGAAATGATGCTGCTGTCGGACAACGCCGTCACGCCGACCAGCGAAGACGAAGTCGAAGCGGCCGCCGCAACGGCACTCTCGACCGTCGACTCCGACTTCGGCCGCACGACCGACCCGGTGCGCATGTACATGCGTGAAATGGGCGCCGTCTCGCTGCTGACGCGCGAAGGCGAGATCGAAATCGCCAAGCGCATCGAGCAGGGCCTGAAGGACATGGTCCAGGCAATTTCGGCCTGCCCGACGACGATTTCGGAAATCATCGCGCTGTCGCACAAGATCGCCGCCGACGACATGAAGATCGACGAAGTGGTCGATGGTTTCGTCGACCACAACGACAGCGGCACGCCGGCCCCGGCCGCGGCGCCGGCCAAGGCTGCCGTGTCGGATGAGGACGACGAAGAGGAAGAGGAAGAAGTCGAGGAAGAAGACGGCGACGCCGCCGGCGGCGCGGCCGGCTACTCGACCGAACAGCTGGCCCAGCTGCGCCGTGGCGCGCTGGAAAAGTTCGCCCTCATCGAAGAGCAGTTCGACCGCATGGGCCATGCCTTCAAGAGCAACGGCTACGGTTCGGCCGCCTACACCAGGGCGCAAGAGATCATCACCAACGAGCTGCTGGGCATCCGCTTCACCGCGAAGGTCGTGGAAAAGCTGTGCGACACGCTGCGCCATCAGATGGACGAAGTACGCGCCATCGAACGCGCCGTGCTCGACATCTGCGTGAACCGCTGCGGCATGCCGCGCGCCCACTTCATCAAGGTCTTCCCGGGCAACGAAACCGACCTGGCCTGGGGCGACCGCGAAGTCGACTGCGCCTATCCGTACAGCGCCGTGCTGAGCCGTAACCTGCCTGCGATCAAGGAACTGCAACAGCGCATGATCGACTTGCAGGCGCGCGTGGCGCTGCCGCTGGCCGACCTGCGCAAGATCAACAAGCAGATGGCGGCCGGCGAAAAGCGCGCCCGCACCGCGAAGCGCGAAATGACGGTGGCCAACCTGCGCCTGGTGATTTCGATCGCGAAGAAATACATCAACCGCGGCCTGCAATTCCTCGACCTGATCCAGGAAGGCAACATCGGCCTGTTGAAGGCGGTCGACAAGTTCGAATACCGCCGCGGATATAAATTCTCGACCTACGCCACTTGGTGGATCCGCCAGGCGATCACGCGTTCGATCGCCGACATGGCCCGTACCATCCGCGTGCCGGTGCACATGATCGAGACGATCAACAAGATGAACCGCATCTCGCGCCAGATCATGCAGGAAACCGGCAGCGAGCCGGACCTGCCGACCCTGGCCCTGAAGATGGAAATGCCAGAGAACAAGGTTCGCGAGATCATG
>JANNNC010000101.1:0-26922 GCA_031398335.1 Massilia sp. | reverse complement strand
GAGCTGCCTGCCTTCGTGGGCCCGGCCGGCAGCGAGAAGGACGTGCTGGCGCGCTTTTCCGAATTGCGCGCGTGGTTCGCGCCGGTGAAGCTGGTGCCGCAGCAGTTGTCGCTGTCCTCGCGTTATGCCTGGACCGTCAAGTTGGACAACGGCATGAGCGTGGAGCTCGGCCGCGAGCAGGACAAAAATTCCGTCAAGGCACGCGTGCAGCGCCTGGTCGGGGTCTATCCGCAGCTGGTCGCCCGGCTGCAGGAAGGCCGGATCGACACGATCGACATGCGCTATCCGAATGGATTGGCCTTGTCCTCCGCGGCACTGACCGTGCCGGCGGATGCCACCAAGCCTGTGAAGGCCGCGGCGAAGAAGAAAAAAACTCCGACTAACAAGACAACAAAGCAAATCTAAGCAGGCGAGCAATGACAAAAGACGCGAAAAACCTGATCGTCGGCCTCGACATCGGCACCTCGAAGGTGGTGGCGGTCGTGGCCGAAGTGATGTCCGACGGACGCCACGAGGTCATCGGCCTCGGTCAGCACGAGTCGAAGGGATTGAAGAAAGGCGTTGTGGTCAACATCGAGGCCACCGTCGAATCGATCCAGCGCGCGCTCGAGGAGGCCGAGCTGATGGCCGACTGCAAGATCCGCAATGTCTACGCAGGCATCGCGGGCAGCCATATCCGCTCCTTCAATTCGAGCGGCATGGTGGCGATCAAGGACAAGGAAGTCACGCAGACCGACGTCGCGCGCGTGATCGAGACGGCCAAGGCGGTCAACATCCCGACCGACCAGCAGCTGCTGCATACGGTGCCGCAAGAGTTCATCGTCGACAACCAGGAAGACGTGCGCGAGCCGATCGGCATGAGCGGCATCCGCCTGGAAGTGCGCGTGCACATCGTGACCGGCGCGGTGTCGGCGGTGCAGAACATCGTCAAGTGCGTGCGCCGCTGCGGCCTGGAAGTGTCGGACCTGATCCTGCAGCCGATGGCCTCGGCCGACGCGGTCCTGACCAACGACGAAAAAGAACTCGGCGTGGTCCTGATCGACATCGGCGGCGGCACCACCGACATCGCCGTGTTTTCCGACGGTGCGATCCGCCACACGGCCGTGATCCCGATCGCCGGCGACCAGATCACCAGCGACATCGCGATGGCCTTGCGCACGCCGACCGGCGAAGCCGAAGAAATCAAGCTGCGCTACGGCGTGGCCAAGCAGGTGCTGGCCGATCCGGGCGAGACGCTCGAAGTGCCGGGCCTGGGCGACCGCGGTCCGCGTTCGCTCTCGCGCCAGGCGCTGGCCGCCGTCATCGAGCCGCGCGTGGAAGAGCTGTTCGCGATGGTGCACCAGGTGGTGCGCGAGTCCGGCTACGAGGGCGTGCTCTCGTCGGGCATCGTGCTCACCGGCGGCACCTCGATGATGCCGGGGATGATCGAGATGGCGGAAGACATGTTCCTGAAGCCGACGCGCCTGGGCACGCCGGACTACCGCGGCCAGCTCGCCGACGTGGTGCGCAGCCCGCGCTACGCGACGGTATTGGGCCTGTTGATGGAAGCGAAAAAACAGTATTTGCGAGGCCACATCGTGACGCGTCAGGATGGCTCGGTCAAGGCGGTCTGGCAGCGTATGAAGGAATGGTTCTTGGGGAATTTCTAAGCAGCAAGCAGCAGACTCAAATAAGCGTCTTTGATTCGATACAAAACACATATTTTTTATAATACTAAGCAGTATCCATGCGCTAGGCCTGATAACCTTATGAGGTTTGGTGCATGGATAGTGCACTTTGAAAATTAGGAGTCACATCATGGAGTTCAGTATGGTCGATAACGCAGCACTGGGAACGGTGATCAAGGTCGTCGGCGTGGGTGGTGCGGGCGGCAACGCGGTCCAGCACATGATCAACAAAGGTGTGTCGGGCGTGGAGTTCATCGCCGCCAATACCGATGCCCAGGCGCTTGCTGTGTCGAGTGCGGACAACATCATCCAGATCGGCGAGTCGGGCCTCGGCGCCGGCATGCGTCCTGAAGTCGGCCGCCAGCTGGCCGAGCAGACCCGTACCCGCATCGAAGACTCGCTGCGCGGCGCGCACATGGTCTTCATCGCGGCCGGCATGGGCGGCGGCACCGGTACCGGCGCCGCACCGATCGTGGCCGAAGTGGCCAAGGCTATGGGCGCGCTCACCGTCGCCGTGGTCTCCAAGCCGTTCTCGTACGAAGGCCAGAAGTGCATGGACGTGGCCGAAGCGGGCCTGGAAGAGCTGTCGAAGCACGTCGACTCGCTGATCATCATCCTGAACGAAAAGCTGGAAGAGATCTACGAAGACGAATCGATGCTCGACTGGATGAAGCACGCCGACGACGTCCTGAACAACGCCGTTGCCGGTATCGCCGAGATCATCAACGTGCCGGGCCACATCAACGTCGACTTCAACGACGTCAAGACGATCATGAGCGAGCAGGGCAAGGCCATGATGGGCACCGCGACTGCGTCGGGCGTGGACCGCGCGCGCATCGCCGCCGAGCAGGCAGTCGCATCGCCGCTGCTCGACGGTATCGACCTGTCGGGCGCCAAGGGCGTGCTGGTGAATGTCACCGCTTCGCGCGGCCTGAAGGGTAAGGAGATCAAGGAAGTCATGGCCGCCGTGCGCGCCTTCGCCGCTCCCGACGCATCGATCGCCCAGGGCATCGCCTACGACGACGCGATGGGCGACGAGATCCGCGTGACGGTCGTTGCGACCGGCCTCGGTAAAGCCAAGAAGATGCAGCTGGTGCAGCCGCAGCAGGTGCTGCGCACCGGTACCTACAACGCGCCGATGATGGCCGGCACCGCCACCGTCACCGCCGGCGTGACCATGGGCCATGCTGCCGTCGGCGCCGACGCCGGCATGAAGCAGCCAGCCGTCTGGCGCCGCGAGCAGGCATCGGAGCAGGTGCAGGCAATGCAGCGCAATGGTGTCGAGACCTACGACATTCCTGCTTTCCTGCGCAAGCAAGCCGACTAAGCTTTTAAAGCTTCATCAAAAAAACCGGGATCGGAGCGCAGGCTCCGGTCCCGGTTTTTTCATGGGCGCCGTTTCAACGGCAACTGACGTGCCGCAGCAGCAGCCGCTCGATCGCGTTGAGCAGGCCGTAGACCGGCGCGAAGTCGGCGAACAGGGCCGCGTTATCGGGCAGCGGGCCGCGTCCGGCCATGCCCGCGCGTACCAGGTCGAAGATCTGGCCAAAGCTGCGCATGCCGTCGATGTGGCCGAGCACCTGGCCCGCATACAGGCCGGCATCGACTGCCGCCTTCAGGGAAAGGTGCGGGTGGGCCAGCAAGGTCAGCGCGCCGTTTTTCGGCGCGAACATGTTCGCCAGGGCTTTGGGGTCGAGCGGCTCGTGGAAGTAGAACGGAATGAAGTCGGCCTGGCCGTAGGGCGCCTTTGACGCCGCGCTCGGCGTCAGGTACATGGTGTGGCGGATGATGTCGCCGATGAGCAGTTCCGACATCGCGTGGCGCGCGCGTTCGCTCATCATGGGCAGGCGTGCGCGCAGCCGGCGCGCCTCGAGTCCCAGCGTCAGCTCCGGCAGGTAGGGAAAGCGCCCCCGGTTAACGTCCGACAGTTCGATGGTAAAACCGTGGCCGTCGCCCAGCCATGCGTGAATCTCTTCGATCGTGTAGGCGCGGTCCTGCGTGTGCAGGAGCGAGTCGACGATGCCGGCATCGGTATCGTTGTCGCCGTACAGATTCCCCGCGCGGCCGTACCAGTTCCCTTCGGGGAGCGCCTCCAGCACCTCCCTGGCTTGCGCGATCATGTCCCGCTCGCCGCAGCCCTGGTTCGCGAGCCGCAGCAATTGCTGCATGTGATACACGCCGGTGCGGCCGATCGCGCCGTACACCATCAGTGCGATCGCGCCATCCTCATGCAGCACGGTTTTCAGGGCGCGCAGGCCGGCATCCGGATCGGCCAGGTGATGCAGCACGCCGGAGCAGTTGATGTAGTTAAAGCGGCCCAGGTTCAGGTCCGGAATGTTCAGGATCGAATCGTGGACCCAGCGGATATTCGTCAGCCGGCGGATCTGGGCGCGCTGCTGCGCCAGCTTGATGCTGGCCATGCTGAGGTCGAGGTGGACGATCTCCGCATTCGTCGCGCGCAGCTGTTCGGCCAGGAAGATGGTCGCGTCGCCGGTGCCGCCGCCGGCGACCAGGACCCGGAAGCCTTGCGTGAAGGTCTGCCTGCCGCCGAAGCAGTAGTGGTTGATCATGGGCAGGTCTTCCAGCCACGTGCGCTGCAGGCGCCGGTGCTCGTCGAGCGGGTTGACCGGAGGGTAAGGCAGGCGTTCGTATTGCGCCTTCACGTCGGGAAGGTAGTTCTCGTTGTTCATCTGGAAGCCGCGGGAGGAGGTGCCCGCCATCTTGCAAGCAAATGTTTGAATTGGCAAGACGGGAAGAGGGCGATCAGCAGGAACGGCACGTTTCCGGCATACTTGAGGTTTTGGCACGATCACTTCAAGGAACCATCATGACCATCAAGATTGGCGAACGCTTGCCGGAAGGCACCCTGGCTGAATTCATCGAAACCGAAACCGAAGGCTGCGCGCTCGGTCCGAATACTTTCCAGGTGACGGAACTGGCCAAGGGCAAGAAGATCGCCATCTTCGGCCTCCCGGGCGCATTCACGCCGACCTGCTCGGCCAAGCACGTGCCGGGCTATGTCCAGAACGCCGACGCATTGAAGGCCAAGGGCGTCGATGAAATCTGGTGCATCTCGGTGAACGACGCCTTCGTCATGGGCGCCTGGGGCCGCGAGCAGAAGTCGACCGGCATCGTGCGCATGATGGCCGACGGCAATGCCGCCTTCAGCCAGGCCCTCGGCCTGGATGCGGACTTCTCGAAGCATGGCATGGGCACGCGTTCGCAGCGCTACTCGATGATCGTCGAAGACGGCGTTGTCACCCAGCTGAACGTGGAGCAGGGCGGCTTCGACGTCTCGAGCGCCGAAACGATGCTGGCGCAACTGGGCTGATCGCCTGCTTTTGTTTTACCCGACGGCGCTGCGGCGCCGTTTTTTGTCTGCCATACCATGCACATCCAGTTTGAAACCCCCGGCCAGCCCGACGTATGCACGATGTCGACCTCCCTGGGCGACTGGCGGCTTGACCCGCTCAAGGTTTTCATGGAGAAGCGCTCGTGAGCGGCGTGGCCGGCGTGGCCGGCGTGACCGGCAACCTGCGCAGCATCTACGCGATGCTGATCGCCGTCTTCATGTTCTCCTTGATGGACACCGCGATGAAGCTGCTCGCGGCGCACTATCCGTCGATGCAGGTCGCGGCCCTGCGCGCACTGTCCTCATTACCGCTGGTGTGCGCCTATGTCGCCTGGCGCGGCGGCTTCGGCACGATGCTACAGGTGCGCTGGCCGCTGCATCTGCTGCGCGGCGCGCTGGGTATCGGCATGCTGGCGCTGTTCGCCTTCGGGTTGAAAAAGTTGAGCCTCGCCGAGGCGTATTCGATCTTCTTCATCGCGCCGGCCCTGATCACGGCGATGTCGGTGTTCTTTTTAAAAGAGACTGTCAACCTGGCACGCTGGATCGCGATCGCCGTCGGCCTGGGCGGCGTGCTGGTCGTGCTGCGTCCGGACGCAGAAGGCATGCTGACGCTCGGCGGCCTGGCCATCCTCGGCTCGGCCGTCTGCTACGCCATCTCGGCGATTGCCGCACGGGTCCAGGTACGCACCGACAGCACGCGCCAGATGATGTTCTGGCTGATGCTCCTGATGGCGATCGGCGCCACCACGCTGGCGGCGCCGGACTGGGTGGCGCTGGATCCGGCGCACGTCTGGCTGCTGGTCGGCCTGGCCATCAGCGGATTTTTCGGCCAGCTGGCGATCACAGAAGCCTTCAGCCACGGCGAAGCATCAAGCGTCGCTCCGTTCGAGTATTCGGCCCTGGCCTGGGGCGTGGCGATCGACTGGCTGCTGTGGCAGACGCTGCCCGACCAGTACACCCTGATCGGCGCGGCGATCATCATCGGCAGCGGCATTTACCTGATTCGCCATGAGAAAGTGCATGCGGAAGCGGAGCATCCCTGAGGCAGATATAATCAGCCCATGCTTAAACAACGAACCATCAAAGAACTGGTGCGCACGACCGGCGTCGGGCTGCACTCGGGCCGCAAGGTCGAACTGACGCTGCGCCCGGCTGCCGTCGATACCGGCATCGTGTTCCGCCGCGTCGACCTCGATCCGGTGGTCGAATTCCCATCCAGCGCCGAGGTCGTGGGCGACACGCGCATGGCCTCGGTGCTGATCAAGGGCGATGCCCGCGTCTCGACCGTCGAACACCTGATGTCGGCCTGCGCCGGCCTCGGCATCGACAATCTGTACATCGAAGTCACGGCCGAGGAAATCCCGATCATGGACGGCTCGGCCTCGTCGTTTGTCTTCCTGCTGCAGCAGGCCGGCGTCCAGGATCAGGCTGCGCCGAAGAAATTTATTCGCGTGCTGAAAGAAGTCGAGGTACGTCAGGGCAGCGGCAACAACGAGAAGTGGGCGCGCCTCACGCCGCACGACGGCTTCAAGCTCGACTTCTTCATCGAATTCAACCATCCGGCGGTGGACGGCACGATGCAGAATGCCACGGTCGATTTCGCCCACGTGTCGTATGTGCACGACGTGGCGCGCGCGCGCACATTCGGCTTCATGCAGGACGTGGAAAGCTTGCGCGGCATGGGCCTGGCCCGTGGCGGCTCGCTGGAAAACGCGATCGTGATGGACGAGTACCGTATCCTGAATGCCGACGGCCTGCGCTACGACGACGAATTCGTGCGCCACAAGATCCTCGATGCGATCGGCGACCTGTACCTGGTCGGGCACCCGCTGCTGGCCGCCTACCAGGCGCACAAGTCGGGCCATGCCTTGAACAACGACCTGCTGCGCGCGCTGCTGGCGCGGCCCGATGCGTACGAGATCGTGTCGTTCGATGCGATTGCCGGGGCGCCGCCGTCGTATGTGAAGCAGATGCAGCAGGAGTGGGCGCAGACCTGAACCCTGTGGACCTGTGGGTCTGTGGCGTTTGGGGCAGACCCCACGTCCTTCCGTTCGATGTCGCGATGTTTATCCGCCGCGCCGCTTCGCCGCCAGCCGTTTGACCGCCGCCACCAGCGCCGCGTTCTGCGGCGTATCCGGCAAACTCTCCCCCAGCTCCTCGAACGCATCGACCGCCGTCGGCGGCAGCTCCAGCACGCGCATTTCCACTTGCGGCGGCATCGCCCGCGTGACCTGCACTTTCAGGCGCATCGAGGTGACCTGCCAGCCGCGTGCGAGCAGGGTGCTTTGCAGCTTGGGCAACTGCTGCTTCAGGCGCGCCGCAACGGCCGAGCTCGGCACGGCGAGGGTCAAGGCGCCATCCTGGAACGAGAGCACGTCGCAGTTGCCCGCAATGGCGGGCAGGGCCACGCCGACATCGCGCTGCAGGTCGGCCATGCGCAGCGCGGTCGGCAGCAGGCTCGCCATGCGTTCGTTCGAGCGCAGGAAGTCGGTGACGTCGAACGCCGTGTTGCGGTTGCGGGTGCCGTAGATGTGCATCGAGCGGGAAGGAGAAAATGAGGCTGACAAGGCCGCAACATACCATAAGCGCCCACTGGGCGCGGTAATCCAGGATGAGCGAGTCAATTTGACAACATTCTTTCGAGCACGACACTTGTTATCCTGCCTATCATCCCCAAGTGTGGCCGCATCGCATGATAAAATCATTCGCTTTATGCCACCGTCGGTCTTGAGTAGGTATCTCGTTTGATATCATCCCTGGCTCTTTTTGCGGCGTCTTTTTAAGAAACTTAGCATGTCATTACTGACCCAGATTTTCGGTAGCCGCAACCAGCGGCTGCTCAAGCAATATCAAAAAACCGTGCGTCAGATCAACGCGCTCGAGCCGCAAATGGAGGCGCTGTCCGATGCCGACCTCCAGGCCAAGACACCCCAGTTCAAGGACCGCGTGGCCAAGGGCGAAACGCTCGACGCCATCCTGCCGGAAGCATTCGCCGTCTGCCGCGAAGCGGCCAAGCGCGTCCTGAAAATGCGCCACTTCGACGTCCAGATGATCGGCGGCATGGTCCTGCACGAAGGCAAGATCGCCGAGATGGGCACGGGCGAGGGCAAGACGCTGATGGCAACCTTGCCGGTCTACCTGAATGCGCTGTCCGGCAAGGGCGTGCACGTCATTACCGTCAACGATTACCTGGCGCAGCGCGATGCCGACTCGATGGGCCGCCTGTACGGCTGGCTCGGTCTCACCACCGGCGTGAACCTGTCGCAGATGGACCACGGCACCAAGCAGAGCGCCTACGGTTCCGACATCACCTACGGTACCAACAACGAATTCGGTTTCGACTACCTGCGCGACAACATGGTCTACGAGGCGCGCGAACGCGTGCAGCGTACCCTGAACTTCGCCGTGGTCGACGAGGTCGACTCGATCCTGATCGATGAAGCGCGTACGCCTCTGATCATCTCCGGCCAGGCCGAGAACCATACCGACCTGTATCACCGCATGAACGATGTGCCGCCGCAGCTGGTGCAGCAGATCGGCGAGGAAACCCCGGACGGCAAGGGCCAGATCGAAGTCCCGGGCGACTACATCAAGGACGAAAAAGCGCACACCGTGCTGCTGACGGAAGCCGGCCACGAAAACGCCGAAGCCATCCTCACCAAGATGGGCCTGCTGCCGGAAGGCGCCTCGCTCTACGACGCGGCCAACATCACGCTGATCCACCACCTGTATGCGGCGCTGCGCGCCCACGTCCTGTACCACAAGGACCAGCATTACGTGGTGCAGAACAACGAAGTCGTGATCGTCGACGAATTCACCGGCCGCCTGATGACGGGCCGCCGCTGGTCCGACGGCCTGCACCAGGCCGTGGAAGCCAAGGAAGGCGTACGCATCCAGAACGAGAACCAGACCCTGGCCTCGATCACCTTCCAGAACTACTTCCGCATGTACACCAAGCTGTCCGGCATGACCGGTACGGCCGACACCGAAGCCTACGAGTTCCAGGAAATCTACGGTCTCGAGACCGTCGTCATCCCGCCGAACCGTCCTTCGCAGCGCAAGGACCGCCAGGACCAGGTCTACAAGTCGTCGCAGGAAAAGTACAACGCGATGCTGGTCGACATCCAGGATTGCTACGAGCGCGGCCAGCCTGTGCTGGTGGGCACGACCTCGATCGAGAACTCGGAAATGCTGTCGGGCATCCTGACCGGCGCCGGCCTGCCGCACAACGTCCTGAACGCCAAGCAGCACGCCCGTGAAGCTGAAATCATCGCCCAGGCGGGTCGTCCGAAAATGATCACGATCGCGACCAACATGGCCGGCCGCGGTACCGACATCGTCCTCGGCGGTAATGTCGAGAAGCAGATCCAGATCATCGAAGCGAACGGCAGTCTGGCGGAAGCCGATAAAGCAGCCCAGTCGCAGCAGCTGCACGACGAATGGCAATCGCTGCACGACCACGTCGTGAACGCCGGCGGCCTGCACATCGTCGGTACCGAGCGCCACGAATCGCGCCGCGTCGACAACCAGCTGCGCGGCCGTTCGGGCCGCCAGGGCGACCCGGGCTCGTCGCGCTTCTACCTGTGCCTCGACGACACGCTGCTGCGCATCTTCGCGGGCGACCGCGTGCGCGCCATCATGGAACGCCTGAAAATGCCGGAAGGCGAGCCGATCGAGGCGGGCATCGTGAGCCGTTCGATCGAAACCGCCCAGCGCAAGGTCGAGGCCCGCAACTTCGACATCCGCAAGCAGTTGCTCGAGTACGACGACGTCGCCAACGACCAGCGCAAGGTGATCTACACCCAGCGTAACGAGTTGCTGGAGGCGGCCGACATTTCGGAACTGATCGCCTCCCTGCGTGCAGGCACCTACACCGACGTGGTGCGTACCCACGTGCCGGCCGAATCGGTCGAAGAGCAGTGGGACATCAAGTCGCTGCAATCGGTGCTGGCGTCCGAATGGGCGTTAGAGGTGCCGCTCGAGCAGATGCTGGTCGACGAGCCGAACCTGAACGATGACGACATCCTGGAACGGGTGCTGGCCGCGGCCGACGCCTCGTACAACGCCAAGATCGATGTCGTGGGCAAGGATTCCTTCGGCGGCTTCGAGCGCAACGTCATGCTGCAAAGCGTCGACACGCACTGGCGCGAACACCTGGCCGCGCTCGATCACCTGCGCCAGGGTATCCACCTGCGCGGCTATGCGCAGAAGAACCCGAAGCAGGAATACAAGCGCGAAGCCTTCGAACTGTTCGGCAGCATGCTGGACCAGATCAAGAACGAAGTCATTCGCACCGTGATGACGGTCCGTATCCAGTCGCGCGAAGAAGTCGAGGCGGCGGAAGCGGCCATGGCGGCGCAGCACGCGCACCTGGAAAACATCAACTACCAGCACTCCGACTTCAATCCGTCGGCCGCGCCGGAAGAACTGCTGGCGCCAATCGCCACGCCTTCTTCCACGCCGGTCGCCGCCGAAGACCATAGCACCTACATGGGTGTGAAAGTCGGCCGCAACGATCCATGCCCTTGCGGCAGCGGCAAGAAGTTCAAGCAGTGCCACGGCAAGCTGGCGTAAGCCGGTTGCTGTAAATGAAAAGGCGTCCCGCGGGACGCCTTTTTTTTAGGGTGGGCCGGGCCGCGCAGGACCCCGGGCCCACGCGGAATGATGCGCTAACGTGGCTCTTTTCCGGGCGCTGCAGGCCGAGCAGATCTTACGTCTCCAAAGGCGTCAACGCGGCGCTTGCTTTCGCGTGGGCACGGGGTGGCCACCCTACTTATCACCAGGCCATCTTGCTCCAGGTGTTGTCGCCGACGATCCCATCCACGCCGAGTCCCTTCGCACTCTGGAAGCTGCGCACCGCCGTATTCGTACCGGCCCCGAAGATGCCGTCCACCACCAGTCCGTAGCCGCTTTCGTTCAGCTGGCTCTGCACCGCGCGTACTTTCGCGCCCGAGTCGCCCTGCTGGGTGACGATGGTCAGCGCCGGCCAGCTGGCGTTGCCGACGATGCCGTCGGCGCCCAGGCCGCGCGAGGACTGGAAGTTTTTCACGGCGGTTTGGGTCGCCGTGTCGAAGCTGCCGTTCACCGTCAGCGTGTAGCCCCATTGCTGCAGCAGGTACTGGATGGTGCGTACGCGCTCGCCCGTGTTGCCGTACTGGACCAGCGGCCAGGTAAGCGTTGCATCGCTGCCGCCGCCACCGCCGGTGCCGCCCGCGACCAGGCTCTTGTAGCGCGCCCAGTCCCAGCCCGATCCCGGATCGGTATGGCTCTGGCTGGCGAAATTGACGTGGCCCTTGACGTTGTAGAGCGTGTCCGAGGGGACCGCGTTCCAGCCGCTGCTGCCGTCATACACTTTCTGCGACAGTCCGCGCGACGCCAGGATGTCGCGCGTCAGCGCGGCCGAGGCGTTGTACATGGCGCTGGTGTACCAGGTGGCGGGGGCGTTGACATAGCCCTCGTGTTCGATGCCGATCGTGTAGCCGTTCGAGTTGCCGACGTGCCAGGCTTTGTCCGATTCGCGCACCATCTGCGTCACCTGGCCGTCCGAGGAGCGCACCACGTAGTGGGCGCTGACGCCCGCCTGGCAGTTCTGGAACCAGGAGATCGAGCCCGCGTACGAGCCTTGCGTGGTGTGCACGGTCACGTGGCTGATGGCCGCCGTGCGCGCCGAATAATTGCAGCTGGCAGCCGGGTTCCAGATCGCGGGCGGATAGTCGGTCGAGGCGCTGGCGGGGAGGGTGTGCAGGCCGAGTATGGCCAGGCCCAGGCCTGCGAACAGGCCATTCATGCTTTTCTTCATGGATTAGTCTCCGAATTCTGATTATTTGGCCGGGGCATCGACAAAGTCGGGCGCCGAGATCTTCGGATCGGGCACGCCGGTCTCGACGGTGATGCGGCGCGCGGACAGCTTTTTCAGCTTGTCCTTGCCGTAGACTTTTTCCATTTCCACATGGCGCTGGTTGATCTTGTAGCCGCTGTCTTCACGCCCCTGGCGGATCGCGGTCAGGATTTCGTAGGTATAGATCTGGGCAATCCCGGGCTGCGGGATGCCGCTGTAGCGCGCCACCGCGCCTTCCCAGTCCTCGAGCGGGAAGTTTTTTGTCTTGCGCGCGCCGTAGTGGGAGAGCAGGGCGGCGGCGGCGCGGATGTTGCTGCGCACATCCGTCATCACGACTGCGGGCGACACGCGGATCAGGGCCGCGCCCTGCGTCAGCGAAGTGCCGAAATACGTGTCGTTGCGCAGGCCCATGATGCCGTAGCTGGGCGGCATGCCGTGGTGCGGATCGGGATCGATTTCGATCTCGGGTTCGCCATTCTTTTTCAGTCGCCCTTTCGGCACGTGCGAGGTCCAGCGGGTTTCGGCATAGGCGATCGATTCGAGCAGCTCGACCGGCACGTCGAACTCTTTCGATGCTTCCTGGAAGTACTGCTTGTAGAGCTTGGCGGATGCCGTCAACTGGCGCGGCTGGCCATCGGCAAATGCGGCCGGCGCGGCGGCGAGGCCTGCGCAGAGCGCAGCGAGCAGCCGCGCCTTGGTGGTGAACTTCATTTTCCGTCTCCTGATTTTTGATGTTATCGAGCCCATGGAGGCCACAGGCGGGCACCCGGCGACAAGGCTTGCCAGGTCCGATCTAGTATAGATATGTTGCTCTCGCGCACAATTGCTCTGACATATTTTGTTAACCCATCAAACGTGTAGTTGACAACATCCCCATTCCCGACATAACGAACGCCGGCGCACCACCCGCCGCGCGCGCAGTACAATGTCGGATTCGAAATCTTTCCATTGAGACCACCATGGCCGTGAATTCCCCCCTGCCTGTCGCCGCCGACCTGAAACCGGTCGCCGGCATCGAGATCGGCTTTGCCCAAGCCGGCATCAAGAAGCCCAACCGCAAGGACTTGCTGGTGATGCGTGTCGCCGACGGCGCGACCGTCGCCGGCGTGTTCACCCTGAATCGCTTTTGCGCGGCGCCGGTGCAGGTCAGCAAGGCCAATCTGGCGGCGGTGCAGAGCGGCGGCAAGCCGATCCGCGCGCTGGTGATCAACCCCGGCAACGCGAATGCGGGCACGGGCGAATCGGGACTGGCCAATGCCCAGGCGACCTGCGCCGAAGTGGCGAAACTGCTCGGGTGCGACGCGCAGCAGGTGCTGCCGTTTTCGACCGGCGTGATCCTCGAACCGCTGCCGCTGCCGAAGATCGTCGCCGGCCTGCCTGCCGCCGTCGCCAACCTCACGCCTGATAACTGGTTCAACGCGGCCGAAGCGATCATGACGACCGACACCCAGCCCAAGGCTTCCTCGCGCAGCGTCACCATCGGCGGCCACACCGTCACCATGACCGGCATCAGCAAGGGCGCCGGCATGATCAAGCCGAACATGGCGACCATGCTCGGCTACCTGGCTTTCGACGCACAAGTGGCGCAGCCGGTGTTGGACGAACTGGTGAAATTCGCGGCCGACCGCTCGTTCAACAGCATCACGATCGACGGCGACACCTCGACCAACGACTCCTTCATGCTGATCGCCACCGGCGCCGGCAGTCTGGTCGTAAACGAAGCGTCCGGCGCCGACTACGAAGCCTTGAAAGAGGCCGTCACCGATATCTCGCGCAACCTGGCGCAGCAGATCATCCGCGACGGCGAAGGCGCGACCAAGTTCATCACGATCACGGTAGAGCAGGGCAAGAGCCTGGAAGAGTGCCGCAAGATCGCCTATGCGATCGCCCACTCGCCGCTGGTGAAAACCGCCTTCTTCGCCTCGGACCCGAACCTGGGCCGCATCCTGGCCGCCGTCGGCTACGCCGGCGTCGACGACCTGGACGTGACCAAGCTGGACCTGTACCTGGACGACGTGCTGGTCGCGCAAGCGGGCGGACGCAATCCCGCTTACCAGGAAGCCGACGGCCAGCGCGTGATGAAGCAGGCCGAGATCCTGGTGCGCGTCACGCTCGGACGCGGCGACGCCACGGCCACCGTCTGGACCTGCGACCTGTCGCACGACTATGTCAGCATCAACGCCGACTACCGTTCGTGATTCCGCTGCTTACTTTCCGATGACACCCCTCGAACAGTTCCTGCACCGCGCCGAAGGGCTATTGGCGCGGGTCGAGGCGGTGTTGCCGCCCGCGCCGCGCGAGCCCGATTTCAGGCGCGCCTTTGCCTTTCGCTGGCGCCGGCGCGCGGGCGGCGGCTGTTACCTGCAGCCGGTACTGCACGCCTCCACCATTCGCTTCGACGACCTGCAGCACGTCGAGAACCAGAAACGGCAGCTTGAGCAGAACACGCGCCAGTTCGTGGCGCGCCGCCCGGCCAACAACGTCTTGCTGACCGGTGCGCGCGGCACGGGTAAATCGTCGCTGATCAAGGCCTGCCTGAACGGTTTTGCCGACCAGGGCCTGCGCCTGATCGAGGTCGACAAGGCCGACCTGGCCGACCTGCCCGACATCGTCGACCTGGTGGCGGCGCGCCCCGAGCGCTTCGTCATCTTTTGCGACGACCTCTCGTTCGAGGAAGGGGAGGCCGGCTACAAGGCGCTGAAGGTGGCGCTCGACGGCAGCATTGCGACCCAGTCGGACAATGTGCTGATCTACGCGACCTCGAACCGGCGCCACCTGATGCCCGAGAAAATGTCGGACAACACCGGGTATTCGCACAGCGACGAGGGCGAGCTGCATCCGGGCGAAGCGGTGGAAGAGAAGATTTCTCTGTCCGAGCGCTTTGGGGTCTGGCTGTCGTTCTATCCGTTCCGCCAGGACGATTACCTCGGGATCGTGGCGCACTGGTTGCACAGTTTCGGCTGCACGCCTGAACAGATCGAGGCGGCACGCGGCGAGTCGCTGCAATGGGCCTTGGGGCGCGGCTCGCGGTCGGGACGCGTGGCCTGGCAGTTCGCGAAGGACTATGCCGGCAAACTGGCTGGCGCGACCGATCTGCCGTGACCTATCGACGCGTGGGCGGGAAACCCGCCCACCCTGGGTCCTGCTGATTACATGTATCGTGCTTCCAACCGGCCCATGCATCTGGGTTATTCCGCCCCTCATTTTTGTATCGCCCCCAGCCACGCTGCCAATGCTTCAAGCATCAGCCTGGCGTACAATATCGGATTTTCCGGACGGACCCGCCATGCAGGAAGTACCAGCCCGGCCGATCGATGTGGCGGTCGGTATCTTGATGCGCCCGAACGGCGACGTGCTGCTGGGCCAGCGCCCGGCGGGCAAACCCTATGCCGGCTACTGGGAATTCCCCGGCGGTAAAGTCGAGGCGGGCGAGGACATCTTCGTCGCCCTGCAGCGCGAATTCGTCGAGGAACTCGGCATCGGCATTGTCAGCGGCGCGCCCTGGTGCTGCGTCGAACACGTCTACGAACACGCCCATGTGCGACTCCATTTTTACATCAGCCGCGACTGGCGCGGCGAACCGCAAAGCCTGGAAGGCCAGGCCTTTGCGTGGCAAGGGACAGTCGGCCTTACCCCGCTGCTGCCCGCAACCATCCCTCTGCTCGCGTGGCTCGATCAGCTGCGCTATGCGGAGTAAGAAAGCAGTCAACCAATCTGTTGAAGGATCCTTGTGAAAATCATCGTCTTGGGTAGTGGTGTCATCGGCACCACCACGGCGTATTACCTGGCCCAGGCCGGGCACGATGTCACGGTCATCGACCGCCAGCCGGCCGCCGGCATGGAAACGAGTTACGGCAACGCCGGCGAGATTTCTCCCGGCTATGCCTCCCCGTGGGCCGGTCCCGGCGTGCCGATGAAGGCCGTCAAATGGCTGTCGATGCAGCACAGCCCGCTGGTCGTGCGTCCGAAACTCGATCCCGCCCAATGGCGCTGGATGCTTCAGATGCTGGCCAACTGCAATCACAAGAGCTATGCGATCAATAAGGGCCGCATGGTGCGCCTGGCCGAGTACAGCCGCGACGTGCTGGTGCAGCTGCGCGCCGACACTGGCATCAGCTACGACGAGCGCAGCCAGGGCACCCTGCAGCTGTTCCGCACCCGGAAGCAGCTCGATGGCGCCGCGACCGACATCGCCGTGCTGCAGCAGTATGGCGTGCCGTATAAAGTACTGGATCCGGCTGGCTGCGAAGCCTACGAACCGGCCCTCGCCAGGGTCCGCGGCAAGTTCGTCGGTGGCCTGCTGCTGCCGAACGACGAGACCGGCGACTGCTTCAAGTTCACCCAGAAGCTGGCCACGATGGCCCAGGCGCTGGGCGTCACTTTCCGCCATGGCATCGACATCAAGCGCCTGGTCGTTGAAGGCGACAAGGTCACCGGTGTCGTCACGTCGCAGGGCGAGCTGAAGGCCGATTCCTTCGTGCTGGCGCTGGGCAGCTATTCGCCCTTCATCCTCAAGCAGGTCGGCATCGACATCCCGGTCTATCCGGTCAAGGGCTATTCGATCACGGTGCCCATCACGGACGCGGCGGGTGCGCCGGAATCGACCATCATGGACGAGACCTATAAAGTGGCGATCACGCGCCTGGGCGACCGCATCCGCGTCGGCGGCACGGCCGAAATCGCCGGCTACGACCTGAGCCTGCACAAGGCGCGCCGCGACACGCTGGAGCATTCGGTGACCGACCTGTTCCCGCAAGGCGGCGACGTGTCGAAGGCCGAATTCTGGTGCGGCCTGCGGCCGATGACGCCGGACGGCACGCCGGTAGTGGGTCCGACGCCGTACCGCAACCTGTTCCTGAACACGGGACACGGCACGCTCGGCTGGACGATGGCATGCGGCTCGGGCCGGGTGCTGGCGGATATGGTGTCGGGACGCCAGCCGGAGATCGGCCTGGAAGGCTTGTTCATGGACCGCTATGGGCGCCGTAACAAGCCGGTGCTGGTGCCGGGCGGGATCACGGTGACGGCGTGATGTTTCAGGGTGGGCGCCCCGCGCCCACGCGCTACGGGCGTCTCCTGGCAGCCGGCGCGATGAATCGCCGCTCGTGAACCACGAGCGGAGCCTCGTACGCTTCTTTGCATGCTTTGCGAGCGACTGACCGGCATCAGGCTAGCCTGGCGAGCAATCCGGCGGGCGGCGGCAAGATCAGTGCTTGTCTTCGTCGTCCAGCGGATTGTCCTGCAGCTCGTTCGGCGCAGCACCCGGGATGGTGTACTTCTCTTCGGCCCAGGCGCCCAGGTCGATCTGTTTGCAGCGCTCGGAGCAGAACGGGCGGAATTTGTTTTCCGGGGTCCATTCGACTTTCCTGGCGCAGGTGGGGCAGGCTACAACGGTCATGGCGGTACTTGGATAAAAAACTTAGAAATTACAGAGCGTCAGCTCGAACGGGACGTCTTCTTCCAGCGACTTCGGCTTCAAATCGCCGCCCTGGGTGGTGAAGCGTACCCACAGCATGTATTTGTTGGCCGAGATCTCGGGAATCGCACCGAGCGACTCGTCCAGGCCCAGGCGCAGCATGTGATACACCTTCCCCTGCAGCATCTGCTGGTAGCTGCCGGCGGCGGCGACCATCCTGGTCGGGCGGCCGGAGTCGCGCAGCAGGCGCAGCACGAGGGCCAGCGCATCGCACAGCGGCATCAAGGGGCCGAACCAGCCCATGATGTCGGCATAGCGCTGCTCGGACGGGCGTTTCTGCCAGGCGTAATAAGAGGGTAAATCGAATTCGCAGGCGCCGCCGGGGATGATCGTGCGGCCGCGGATGCTCATCAGCCACTCGTTGTCGCGCACGTTCTGGCCGGTCTTGCCCTGGCTTGCCACCAGGGTGCTGCTGACCTGGTCGAGTTCGGCGAGGATGGCGTCGAGCGCTTCGGGCGCGACGTTGGGATTGCTGCGGTAGGCCAGCAGGCTTTGCTTCTGGCGTTCGAGTTCCTGCAGCAGGTCGGATTTCAGGTCGGCGCGGCCGGCCACTTCCAGCATGTCGAAGATCGTCGAGAGCGCGACGTGGTGCTGCATGGGGTGTTCCTGGCGTACGAAGAACTTGAATTTCTCGTACAGGTCCTCCAGCCGCAACAAGGTACGAATGCGCTCGTTGAAAGGATATTCGTAGACGATCAAAGTGACTTTCCCCTGAATGTGGGCTGGCGAGCAACTCCGTGATTCTGAACCATGCGGAGCAAAATTACAAACCCTGCTTGGTTGAAGCGGCCAAGCGCGCGGCCTCGGCCATATAAAAGGCGTGCAGGCGCTCGACCTGGGGCCGCAAGGCCTCGATGCCGTCGTCGTTCAGCACGACGTCGTCGGCCGCGGCGAGACGCTGTTCGCGCGTCACTTGCGCCGCCATGATGGCGCGCACCTGTGCCTCCGTCAGCTTGTTGCGGGCCATCACGCGCGCCACTTGCGTCTCTTCGGAACAGTCGATTGCCAGCACCCGCGTCACGCGCTCGCGCCAGCTGCCCGACTCGATCAGCAGCGGCACCACGAAGATCACGTAGGGGCCGGTGGCGATGGCGGCCGCGGCGGCGGTGGCCTCGCGGATGCGCGGATGCAGGATTGCCTCCAGGCGCGCGCGCGCGCCGGGGTCGGCGAATACCAGCTCGCGCATCTTAGCGCGGTCGAGCGCGCCGTCGGGCGTGGCAAAACCGGCGCCGAATTCGGCCAGCAGCGCCGGCATGGCGGCCCCGTCCGGCGCGGTGAGTGCGTGGGCGATGGCGTCGGTGTCGACCAGCGAGGCGCCGAGCGCGCCGAACATGTCGGCCACGGTCGTCTTGCCGCAGCCGATGCCGCCGGTCAGGCCGACGGAAAATGCGTGAGTCGGGCCTGGTTCCATGGTCTCAAGCGAACACGTTTTGAAAAATGCCGCCGATCTGGTCGCCATACAGGAGGGCGATCATGCCGGCGGCGGCAAGGTAGGGGCCGAACGGAATCGGCTTGTCGCGCCCGCGGCGCGCGAACACGATCAGGCTGATGCCGACCACCGCGCCCACAACCGAGGACAGCAGGATAATCGTCGGCAGCATCTTCCAGCCGAGCCAGGCGCCGAGCGCTGCCAGCAGCTTGAAGTCGCCGTAACCCATGCCTTCCTTGCCGGTCGCCAGCTTGAAGAGCCAGTACACGGCCCACAGCACCAGGTAGCCGGCCGCCGCGCCGATGACGGCGTCCTGCAGCGGAACGAAGGTGCCGTTCAGGTTGAGCAGCAGGCCCGCCCACAGCAGCGGGAAGGTCAAATCGTCCGGCAGCAGCTGGGTGTCGACGTCGATGAAGGTCATCGCGACCAGCAGCCAGGCGAACAGCAGGGTCGCCATGCCGGCCACGCCGCTGCCGAATGTCCAGACCAGCAGGGCCGAGAGGGCGCCGGTCAGCAGTTCGATCGCCGGGTAGCGCGCCGAGATCGGCGCCTTGCACTTGCTGCACTTGCCGCGCAGCGCCAGCCAGCTAATCACAGGAATGTTTTCCATGGCCGTGATCTGGTGCCCGCAATGCGGACAGGCGGAACGCGGCACCATCAGGTTGTAGCGGTCGGTATGCGGCAACTCCTTGCCGCTTTCGTGGGCCACGTAATTGTCCGACTCGCGCTGCATCATCTTCGGGATGCGGTGGATCACCACGTTCAGGAAACTGCCGATCAGCAGGCCCAACAGGCCGGCAACCAGGGTGGGACCGATCAGGCCCGGTGCGGCGAAGAGAAGAGTTTCCAATGCAGGCTTCCAGATGTGGGTAATGAGAGATGAATGGTTCCGTAGATCAATCTATTTTAGGGGGTTTCGGCCGTTTTGGCGAAGAGACCTTGCGTTGCATCAGCTCTCTTGCGCCCGAGTGTGGCGTGCAGGTGCAGGCACGCACGCCCTCGAGCATGCGTTACCCGGTATGTCGACACTTTAGGTCGATGCTGGACAGGTCGTCGCCGTGGCGCTGGCCCATGCCACTGCCGGGCAGAAGCTGAAAAAAGCGGCGACAATGCGTGGACTGCTACCATCGAACAAGCACCATGAAAATTTCGCAACGCGCCCAATCGATCGATCCCTTCTTCGCCATGGAATTCGGCAAACGCGCCGCCGCCCTGGAGTCAGAGGGGCATGCGGTCATCAAGCTCAGTCTGGGCGAACCCGATTTCGGCCCGCCTCCCGCCGTGCTGGAAGCGGCGCGCGCGGCGGTCGACAGCGGCTCGCTTCCCTACACCGCGGCGCTGGGCATCGCGCCCCTGCGCGAAGCGATCGCTGGCTTCTACCTGAAGGAACACGGCGTCACGATCGCCCCGAGCCGGATCGTCGTCACCGCCGGCGCCTCGGCCGCGCTGCTGCTGGTGACGGCGGCGCTGGTCGACGCCGGCGACGAAGTGATCGTGGGCGATCCTTCGTATCCGTGCAACCGCCAGTTCCTCAGCAGCTTCGGCGCCCAAGTGAAACTGGTCGGCACCGACGCCGACAGCCGCTTTCAACTGAGCGCCGCCAGCGTGCGCGCCAACTGGACGGCGCAGACGACAGGGCTGATGATCGCGACGCCCTCGAATCCGACCGGCACCTCGGTGCCTCCCGCCGAACTGCGTGCCATCTGCGACTGGGCGCGCGGGCAGGGCGCCTGGCGCATCGTCGACGAGATCTATCTGAACCTGGGCGACCGGGATAGCGCGGGGCGGCCGCCGCAGACGGTGCTCGCGTTCGACGATGGCGCCATCATCATCAACAGCTTTTCGAAGTATTTCGGGATGACCGGCTGGCGCCTGGGCTGGGCCGTCGTGCCGGAAGAACTGGTGCCGACCATGGAACGCCTGGCCCAGAATTACTATATCTGCGCGTCGCACCTGTCGCAGCAGGCGGCGCTGGCCTGTTTTACGCCGGAGTCGCTGGCTGTGTGCGAAGAACGGCGGGTCGAGTTCGGGCGGCGCCGGGAGCTGGTCTTACAAGGGCTGGCGGGGATTGGCTTGCCGGTCCCGGTGCCGCCGGACGGCGCCTTCTATGTCTACTTCGATGTCAGCGCGACGGGGCTGACGTCCTGGCAGTTTTGCGAGCGGGTGCTGGAGGAGCTGCATGTGGCGCTCACGCCCGGCAAGGACTTCGGGCATTGTGGTGCTGACCGGTATGTGCGCCTGTCGTATGCGGCCAGTGCCGGCAAGCTTTTTGAAGCAATCAAGCGGCTCGGCGTCTTCATGGAGCGCCTCGTTGGGTAAAGCATAAGGTGGCGCCGACAATTACTTTACGCATTACAATACTTGACTTCATTTTTCCATGACATTCATGCCGAATTCGCTCGCCTTCCGTCTTTACAACTCCTGCACCGGCAAGCTCGCCGCTGCTGTCCTGGTCGCGCTGGTGATCGGCGGTACGGCCGGCGCGGCCGCGCCGGTGCCGGTGCGGGTCGGGCTCGATGCGGAATTCGGCCTCGATAACAGCACCTCCGCCCAGGCCGTGGAACTGGGCCTGCGTACTGCGATCGGCGAGATCAACCGTGCCGGCGGCGTGCTGGGCGGCCGCCCGATCGAGTTGGTGACCAAGGATCACCGTTCGATTCCCGCGCGCGGTATCCGCAACATCGAAGAGTTCGCACGCATGCCCGATCTGGTTGCCGTGTTCGGCGGCCGGTTCAGCCCGGTCATCATCGAGGAACTGCCGACCCTGAAGGCAACCAAGACCTTGTTCATGGCGCCATGGTCCTCGGCCGACATGATCGTCGATAACGGCATGCAGCCCAATTACGTCTATCGGCTGTCCCTGCGCGACAGCCTGGCCATGCCCAAGCTGCTGGACACGGCGAGAAAGCGCGGCCTGCGCCAGGTGGGGCTGCTGCTGACGAATACCTCATGGGGCCGCAGCAACCTGGCGGCGGCCGAAAAATTTGCCGCCTCCAACAAGGACATCCGGATCGTGCAGGCGGCCTGGTACAACTGGCGCGACCAGACGCTGGTGGCCAAGTACAAGGCGCTGCGCGCGGCCGGAGCGCAGGCGATCGTCCTCGTTGCCAACGACGATGAAGCGGCGGTGCTGGTGCGCGAGGTAGCCGCATTGCCGAAGGCCGAACGCGTGCCGATCCTGAGTCACTGGGGCGTGACGGGCGGGGAGTTCACCCGGCAGGCGGGACCTGCCCTGAACGCGGTCGACTTTTCCGTGATCCAGACCTTTTCGTTCTTCAAGGCCGACAAAAAACAGCTGGCGCGCTTCATGGCCAGCGCCGCTGCCGTGTCGCCGGTGCGCAAAATCGAGGATATCCAGGGTCCGGTGGGGGTGGCCCATGCCTACGACCTGATGCACATCCTGGCCAAGGCCATCGACCTGGCGGGCAGCACCGACCGGAAGGCCGTGCGCGCTGCGCTGGAAAAAGTGCGCGACCACCGGGGCTTGATCAAGCACTACGCGCCGCCGTTCACCGCCGGCCGCCATGAGGCCTTGACCCCGCGCGAACTGCTGATCGCCCGCTACCGCGCAGACGGCGTCCTGACTCCGTCCGCCGATTGATGAGGCCCTGGCTGCTTACCCGGGCCGGGAGCCTGACGCGGCGTTTCGCGATCGCGTCCGCCATCCTCGCCGCCTTTGCCGTTTTGCTGGTGGCGGCGGCCTCGTTCTGGCTGGTCAAGCGCCAGCACGTCGCGGCCGTCGCCTTGCTGCAGGAACGCGAGGCGGCGTTCAATGCGCGCACCGTCGGCATTACGCTCCAGACCCTGGCCGCGCGCATGGACGAAGTGGCCGACAGCCCGATCCTGGCAACCGCCCTGGTCGACAGCGCGGGACGGGAAACCTACCTCACGCCCTTCCTGAACGGCCTGCGCCAGATTTACGGCATTCCGGTCCAGGTGCTGTTCACCGATTTCGAAGGCAAACCCATTGCCGGCAATGGCCTGGAACGCTTCGATCCCGAGCAACTGGCCTGGCTGCGCGCGCGTATCGAACAAGGCAACGAGAGCGCGGCCATCTTCGAGCGCCCTGGCGGCGCGGAACTGGTCGGCGCCAGCCTGCTGCGCTATTCGCGCACCAACACGCCCGAAGGGGCGCTGGTCTACAAGGTCAGGCTGCACGACCTGCGGCCGGCTCCCGCCTCGTCGTTGACGTGGAAGGGACAGGCGCCGGCCGCTGTGGGCGCATCGAGCCTCGAGCTGCCGGTGAAGGTGCCCAACGAATTTCGCTACCTTGGCCTGCGCCTGCACGTCGACGCATCCGCGTCGGGGCAGGCCCTCGAGCGGCCCTGGTCCCACTACAGCCTGATCGCCGGGATCGCGACCGTGGTTGCCGTGCTGGTGTTCCTGCTTGGCTCCCGTTTCTCGCATGGCCTGACCCAGGATCTGCGCAAGCTCGAGGAGTTTGCGGCCAGGCTGGGCGAGGAGGGCATCAGCGAGCATCGTGCCGAGCTGGCCGGCAGCAGCGAGACGATCACGCTGGCCAGGTCGATCAACCAGATGCTCGACCACCTTCACCGGCAGCAGGCCCACCTGCAGCAGGAGCACCAGCGCAAGGACGAGTTCCTGGCGATGCTCGCGCACGAGTTGCGCAATCCCCTGGCGCCGATCAGCAGCGCCGCCCAGCTGCTGCGCATGCTGTTCGCGCATGAACCGCGCATCCGGGAAGCGAGCGACGTGATCGGCCGCCAGGTCCGCCACATGACGCACCTGGTCGACGACTTGCTGGACGTCTCGCGTGTCACCCGCGGCCTGGTCACGATCGACAAGACGACCGTCGAACTGGGCGCCGTGGTGCACGAAGCCGTCGAGCAAATCGCGCCCGTGATCAAAGCGCGGCGCCACACGCTCACGCTCGACCTGGCGCCGCACCCGCTGTACGTGTCGGGCGGGCGCACCCGCCTGATCCAGGTCGCGGCCAACCTGCTCAACAATGCGGCCAAATACACGCCCGAGTGCGGCCAATTGCACGTCTCGCTCGCGCTGCAGGGAGACAGCGTGGTCCTGCAGGTAGGCGACAACGGCATCGGCATCGCACCGGATCTGCTGCCGGGCGTGTTCGACCTGTTCACCCAGGGCCAGCGCACGCCGGACCGCGCCCAGGGCGGGCTCGGGCTCGGCCTGGCGCTGGTGAAGAAGGTGGTCGAGCTGCACGACGGGACTGTGGAGGCGCAGAGCGACGGCCCGGGGCAGGGCAGCACCTTCACCATCCGCCTGCCGCTGCTGCAGGACGCGGCCGTTGCCGCCGTCCCCGCCGCGGCCGTGCCGGCTGTTGTCCACGCGCGGCGCATCCTGGTGGTCGACGACAACGTCGACGCCGGGCGCACGCTGGCGATGGTGCTGGAAACGGCCGGGCACCGGGTGACGGTGCAGCACTCGGCGCAGGCGGCGTTGCACCACGCCGCGCAGGAAGCCTTCGATGTCATCCTGCTCGACATCGGTTTGCCCGACATGAACGGGCATGTGCTGGCCGGAGCCTTGAAGGCGCTGCCGCATGGCGCCGGCGCGGCGCTGGTCGCCGTCAGCGGCTATGGGCAGGAGCAGGACCGGCGCATGTCGCGGGAGGCGGGATTTGCCGCGCACCTGGTGAAGCCGGTGCGGGCGGATGAGCTGACCGAGACCATCGCGCGGGTGCAGGCCAGCCCGCCAGGGCCGCCCATCGCCTGACGGGTGCGGCACATTGGCTTGCTCCAAAGCGCGGCCGTGCGCCTGATGATACAGTGACGGTTTTGCTTGCGCACTGCCGCTGACGCGAGGTCGGCGGCGGCCTCCGGCGCCCTGAACCGCAGGTCGCATCGTTTGGAGTTGTTCAATGTTTTCGACTGATCTTACGTCTACGCGCGCGGATCTTTCCCCAAAATCTGCCCGTGTCGCGTCCTTGCGCGAGCACGTCTTCGCGTTATGGGAGAAAGAGGTCAGGCTCCGTATCGGTGGTACGGAAGGCGTGACGCATCCGGTCTTGCTGGACACGCTGCCCTTGTTTTACGGAAACCTCGTCGAGGCGCTGACGCCCAATTTTCCCCGGGAAAATGCTGCTAGCGGAAGTTCGGCAGCGGCAGGCCATGGTAGCGAGCGCGCCCGCACGACCGAATACACCGCGGTCGAGGTAGTCGAGGAGTACCAGATCCTGCGCAAGACCGTGCTGAAAGTGTGCCGCCAAAACGGGATCGAATTCGATGAAGGCGAGATGGATGTCATTACCGAGTCCTTCGACCAGGCCATCCGCGAGGCGGTCAATGAATTTACCGAAATTCAGAAAGACTTCCGCACGCGGGTGGCTGGCGCCCTGACCCACGACATGCGCTCCCCGCTCTCGGTGATCATCGGCGCCGCCCAGCTGCTGGCGCGCTCGGACGACGAGTATGTCCGCCGCCTGGCCGGCAAGGTCCATGGAAATGGCATGCGCTTGGAAGCGATGTTCAAGGAGCAATTAAATATCGCGCAAAAGGCACCGGTGCGGGTCGACCGTATCGAACCGTCGCATTGGGACATTTTTCCTTTGGCCAAGGAAATTTGCGAGCACCAGAATGCGGCCGATAGCGCCGTCTGCCGCGTGTCAGGGCAGGAAACACTGGTGTGGTGGGATCGAACGCTGATCCAGCGCGCGCTGGAAAACCTGGTCGGCAATGCAATCAAGTATGGCGACAAGAAGGAAATCCTGGTACACGTTTCTTCCCTTCATGGACGGGCGATTGTGTCGGTACACAATACGGGCAACCCGATTCGCGAAGAAAAACGCCACCAATTGTTCGAGTATCTGAACCGGGGCGACGCGACGGAAAAACCAGGTTGGGGGATCGGCCTGGCACTCGTGCAGGATGTCGCTGCGCGGCATGGGGGAACAGTCGTGCTCGATAGCTCGGAGGAGGCCGGCACGACCTTCATCCTGGATATTCCCTGCGACTCGCGGCAACTGCATTGCGACGGCACGGCCAGGGCCACTGCCGCGAACGACGACTGACGCGCCGCGGCGCCGGCTTGCACCGGCGCTGCGGCCAACAACGCAGGGACTCACCACATCTCGCCGTCGCCCCGTGTTCGTACCCAAGTACTTCTCACGTAGCTCGCACTACTTCTTCTCATAAAACTTCGCAGTTTTTCAGCAACGGTTCGACAATCGTATGATGTTTGGCGTCGACTGCAGTTTGCACGTTGTAGCCAACGACACCTGAGCCGCGCTTCATCATTGAGCGCGAGTCCGGATCAGTGAGCGAGATTTGCGTTTCACCAGTCTCTATCAGCTTTGCTTCGATTTCCTTAAGCGTTGCCATTGGCGATCTCATCGCCGCGATCTTGTCGTTGAGACGAGCCCTTTTCGATTTTGCAGTGGCTGGCTCCTGACGGTCAGCCGTATCAAGTTCTGTCAGGTAGCGACCGATATTCGCTTCGATCTCCGCCATCCTGCGCTTGAGCTTTGTGTCTGTAAAATTGCGGTCGCTGCTGTTGACGGCCTTGAACTTGCTGCCGCCGATCGCGACGACCGCATCGGAGAAAAGGTCCAGCTGCTGGCACAGCACGACGAACTGCCGGCAGACCTTGCCGATCGCCTTGCCGTTATCTTTTCTGAAGTTCACAATCGTCTTGAAATCGGGAGCCAATCGGTTCCTCGCCTTGAATAAAGCGCTTCATGTGGCACCCGTAGTGATGAGATACTGGCTCAACGTTTACTGATACGATTTCGTTTACACGGCCTTACGTTTTTACACAGCCTGGGCCAGCAGCGGACAGTTTAAAGTGCAGTTTGCGAAATGAGGAACACATGTCTGTTCTCGCTAAGTTGAGACTAGCCGGTCTCGCGATCATGTCGGCGATTACGCTGACACTCCTGTCGCTCTCCGTCGAGCGCGTAGGCCCCGAACTTGCCGCGTACGGCAACTTGTGTGGACCACGCCATAACGATCTCTGCTACAAGCCTGTATTAAAGAGTGGCTTCCCGATCGCGTACTTATTTGACGCCCCTGGGGTCTCTGTCGAGCGAAAACTTGGTCCCGAAGATAAGCTGTCAGTAGGCGCTTTCATCCTCGACATTGCTATATATTTCGTCATATTCCTGTTAGCCTTCCGGGTCGTCTTGGATCGTCGGGCGAAGCGTTAGCGGACGCTAGCTGTAGGTCCACTATCGGC
>JANNNC010000092.1:0-19618 GCA_031398335.1 Massilia sp. | reverse complement strand
AGCCGGGGGCGTTGATTGCCGAGAAGTGCGCGAACAGGTCTTCACCGCCGCCGTCAGGCGTGATGAAACCAAAACCTTTTGCATCGTTGAACCACTTAACAGTGCCAGTCGTCATTTTTATTCCCCAAAAGTTATTTTAATTTGCCTCGTTAGGGCTTGTCGGTGAAGAAAACGAATGACGCCAGCGACTGTCTTAACAAAGCGAAATTATTATAGGCATAATTTCGCGTGTGTGAAGCACAATTATTTGTAGTATTTACTGACGAGTTGGACGGACACGACAGGCAAGGCTGCACCGCGTCATGACCTTGTTCTAAGGTGCAATTAAAATTGTCGGCGGCTAAGTGTTTTTACGAAAAGCAAGGCGTCCGGTACGAGAATTCGCGTTTTTTCTCCCAAATGCTGCCAAGGGGAACGCTAGTTAAACTAGCTGCCCGCCGCCGCTTTCGACAGCAGCGCCACCAGCTTTTCGATCGCATACGGCTTGGCCAGCACCTGCACGTCGGGCACGGCGATCTGCTGTTCGGTGTAGCCGGTGGCGAGGATGACCGGCAGGCCCGGATAGCGCTGGCGCAGGATGCCGGCCAGGTCGATGCCGCTGACCGCGCCCGGCATGACGACGTCGGAGAAGACGACGTCCGGACGGCGCGCGCCGCCTTCGAGCAGGCGCAGCGCCGCTTCGCCGTCTTCCGCGACAAGCACCTCGAAGCCGCTTTCAACCAGGGCGCGCATGACGGCTTCGCGTACCAGGGCGTCGTCTTCCACGAACAGGACGGTGCCGCTGCCGCGCACGAGGGGCGCCTCGCCTTCGATGGCCGGCGCCGCCGTCACCTCGGCCTGCGCGCGCGCCAGGTACATGTCGACCCGGGTGCCGATACCGGGAATGCTGTCGAGGACCAGGGTGCCGCCGGCCTGCGCCGCAAACGCATAGGCTTGCGGCAGACCGAGGCCGGTGCCCTGGCCAGGCGGCTTTGTCGTGAAGAAGGGATCGAGGGCGCGCGCCATGATCTCCGGTTTCATGCCGCTGCCGCTATCGACCATGCTCACCAACACATAGTCGCCGCGCGGCAGGTCGCCGTCGGCGCCGTCGACGGCGACGTTGCGCGCGTCCAGGCGCAGCGAGCCGCCGTCCGGCATGGCGTCGCGCGCATTGATGGCCAGGTTGAGCAGGGCGACGTCGAACTGCAGCGGCTCGAGCGTAACCGGCCAGACGCCTTCTTCGCAATGCACCTCGACCGCGACATCGCCGCGCAGCGAGCCTTTCATCAGCTGCACGGCGCTGCGCAGCTGCTCGCAGACGTCGACCGTGGTCAGGCGCGCTTCCTGCAGGCGCCCGAACGAGCCGAGCTGGCCGGTGAGGGTGGTTGCACGCGCCACCGTGCGTTGGCAGGTCTGGATCAGGCTTTTGACTTTGTCCTCGCGCGTCGAAAACGCGGCCAGTTGCAGCGCCGTCGTCAGCGTCTGCAGCAGGTTGTTGTATTCGTGGGCGATGCCGCCGGTCAGGCGCCCGAGCGCTTCGAGCTTCTGGTTCTTCAGCAGCGCGCTCTGGGCGCGCTCGGTGGCGGCAATCGCGGCGGCGACGCGCGCCTCCATCTCGCACTGGCCATGGCGGATGCGGGTGCTGGCGTCGGCCAGGTGCCGCGCCACACTGTCGAGCTCGACCCAGCCGGCTGGCGTATAGCCTACTTCGGCGCCATCGCCGAGCGCCCTGGCGCTGTGCCCGAGCGCTTCGATCGGCGCGATGGCGCGGTTGGCGAAGCGCCGTGCCGCCACCAGGCCGATCAACAACAACAAGGCCATCAAGCCGCCGAGCAGGGCCGACGCACGCAGCGGCGCCTCCTTCAACTCGCTGGCCGGAATGCTCAGCAGTACTTTCCAGCCCGCGCCCGGCACCGTACTCACAAACACGCGCGATGCAATGCCGTCGAGGGTGCGCGATTCGATCATCGTTTCCGCTCGGTCGCCGATGCTTGCACGTGTACTGTCGCTCATCGGTTTGCCGATCCAGAGCTCGGGTGCCCGAGTGCGGGCGACGATGACGCCGCGCCGGTCCACCACTGTGGCCAGCCAGCCCGCGGGCAGGTGCTGGCGTAGCAGCAGGCCGTTGAGCGAGCGGGCGCTCACACCCATGGCTAGCAGGTGGCGCACGGCGCCGTCGCCCTTGACGGGCACCTGGATCGCGAACACATGGCGCTGGACTACTTGCCCTGTAAACAAGTCAGACACCAGCGGGCCGTCGCTCCCATGTTTCTCCATCAGCTGCGGAAGATTCGAGGCGTTGCGAATCGGCAAGATACTGCCGTAGGGACGGTCCGTGTTGAGCAACTGGCGCAATTCGAGGTCCAACAGGACAATGGACACGTCCGGTGACGGCAGCACGCTGCGGGCGTACGCGTAAAAGACCGGCAAGCGGTTTTCCCTCAGGGCGGGCGAGGCAGCCAGCACGCGCAGCACTTCTTCTTTCTTCTCGAGTTCGTTATCGACCAGCAGCGCCATGGCGCGCGCCGTCTCGGCCATGCCGCGGTCCTGGGCTTGCTGGGCGTCGCGGTACACATAGGCGACCGCGAGCGCTGCCGCGATGAACGAGGGAATCAGGATCGACAGCACAAGCAGCAGGAAGCGCGTCCTGGTTCGCATGGAATGAGTGTTGCCAAATGGTAATTTAAGCGGAGGGTTGCGATTATACAAGAGCTAACATTTTACCGTCGCACCGCTGTTCCCGCATCCCCGGCGGCGCGGCGAGCGCCCTCGAACGGTCACGCTTGTATAATGTGGCAAGATCAAACAGCCATCTTCATATGACCAAGAGCACCCATTTCGGCTACAAGACCGTTTCCGAGGACGACAAGGTCCACGAGGTCGCCAAGGTTTTCCATTCCGTCGCGGCCAAGTACGACGTCATGAACGACCTGATGTCCGGCGGCCTGCACCGCATCTGGAAGACCTTCACGATCGCCCAGGCGGGCGTGCGGCCGGGTTTCAAGGTGCTCGACATCGCCGGCGGCACGGGCGACCTGTCGAAGGCGTTCGCGAAGCAGGCGGGGCCGAGCGGGGAAGTCTGGCTCACCGACATCAACGAGTCGATGCTGCGCGTCGGCCGCGATCGTCTATTGAATAAGGGTCTGGTGACCCCCACCTTGCTGTGTGATGCCGAAAAGCTACCGTTCCCCGATCATTATTTCGACCGGGTGAGCGTGGCTTTTGGATTACGCAACATGACGCACAAGGACCAGGCGCTGGCGGAAATGCGGCGCGTGCTGAAACCCGGCGGCAAGCTGCTGGTGCTGGAGTTTTCCAAGGTGGCGGCGCCGCTGCAAAAGCCGTACGACGTGTATTCGTTCTCGGTGCTGCCGTGGCTGGGCCAGCGCATCGCCGGGGACGCGGAAAGCTACCGTTACCTGGCAGAGTCGATCCGCATGCACCCGGACCAGGAAACGCTGAAGACCATGATGGAAAGCGCCGGACTCGAGCGCGTGCAGTATTTCAACCTGACGGCGGGCGTCGCAGCCTTGCATACAGGTATTAAACTCTAAGGGGACGACAATGAAAAAATTCCTGGTTACGCTGGTGTTGGCCTTGAGCACGACGGCAATGATTTCGGAAGCGATCGCGCGTCCGATGGGCGGCAAGCGCTCGATCGGCCGCCAGTCGCAGTCGGTGCGCCAGATGCCGGCCCCGGCGCCGGCCCCGATGACGCCGATGAATCGCCAGGCGGCAACGACTGCGCCGGCCGCGCCCGTCGCCGGCGCTGCTGCCGGTGCCGCCGGCGCCCGCGCCGCACAGGCGGCCAAGCCGAGCATGTGGAAAGGCCTGCTTGGCGGCGCGCTGCTCGGTCTCGGCCTGGGCGCCCTGTTCTCGCACCTGGGCATCGGCGGCGCCATGGCGTCCGTGTTGTCGACCCTCCTGATGGTGGCGCTGCTGGCGCTGGCCGTGATGTTCATCGTGCGCATGTTCCGCCGCAAGGACACCCCGGCCAATGCCCAGTTCAAGGGCGGCTTCAATCAGCCTGTTCCCGCCGGCGCCACGCCGGACATCGGGTCAGGCCTGCAGCAGCAGTACCAGCCGCAGCCCCAGGCTTACCAGGGCCACGGCACCGCTACCGGCGTCCTGCTGAACAAGGGCGCGCCGGTCGCTCCTGCCGCCGCGCAACACACCCCATGGGGCGTGCCGGGCGACTTCGATACCGACGCTTTCCTGCGCCACGCCAAGTCGTCCTTCATCCGCATGCAGGCCGCCTGGGATAAGGGCGACGTCGCCGACCTGCGCGAATTCACGACGCCGGAAGTGTTTGCCGAGCTCAAAATGCAGATCGCCGAACGTGGCGCGAACGCCGACTTCACCGACGTCGAGTCGATCGACGCCCAACTGCTCGGCATCGAGACCACCGCCAGCGATTACCTCGCCAGCGTCCAGTTCAACGGCATGATCCGCACCGCGCCGAATGCCCCGGCCGAACCGTTCGCCGAAGTCTGGAACATGGAAAAGCCGCTGTCGGGCAATACGGGATGGGTCCTGGCCGGTATCCAGCAACTGGCTTAACGTTTTTTGCAAACTTTCCTGTGCGCCCGGGTTTGCACCCGGCAAACTGGTAAGATCGAAACCGCCCGCCTGACACCGGGCGGTTTTGTTTTTTAGCGACCCACATTCATGCTCCCAAGTCCTTCACTCCTGGCGCCGCAACGCGCCCTGACAGCCTCCGCCGTCGCCACGATCAACCACTTGCTCGCGGACGAGGCCTGGGCGCGCGCTTCGCTCCAGCGCCACAGCGGCAAACTGGCCGTGATCGATACCGGCCACCTGGCGCTGCGCCTGCGGGTCGGCGCCGACGGCCTGCTCGAAGCGGGAACGCCCGAGTCTGTGCCGAACGTCACCATCCACGTCAAGCTGGCCGACCTGCCGCTGATCGCGCAAAACCGCGAGCGCGCGTTTTCGTATGTGCGCATCGAAGGCGATGCCGAGTTCGCCAACACGATCTCCCAGCTGAGCCGCGGCCTGCGCTGGGAACCCGAGCACGACCTGGAACGCCTGTTCGGTCCGATCGGCGCGCAGCGGCTGGCGGGCGGGGCGCGCAGCGTCGTTGCCAATGTGAATGCGGGCGGACGCCGCCTGGCCGAGAACCTGGCCGAATTCCTGGTCGAGGAACGCCAGGTATTGAGCCGCCCAAGCGATGTCAATTCCTTCGGCGCCGACGTGGTGCGCCTGCGCGACGACGTCGAGCGCACCGCCAAGCGCATCGCCCGGCTTGAGCAACTGCTCGCACAACAGCCGGCCCGGCAATTGGCCGTGCAACCTGCGCCGCCTGTGGCCCTTATTCCGACAACCCGCCCGAGCGGGGACTCCACCCTGGATAGCTGATGATATTGAAATTCCTGCGCCTGCTTAAAATCTTCACGGTCGCAACCAAGTACGGCCTCGATGAAATTGCAATGTCCAGCCTCGGCGTGCCGCGTACCGCCCGCATCATCAACGGCATGTTTTTCTGGCGCCGGATCACGACCCCGCGCGCGATCCGCCTGCGCCTGGCGCTCGAGGAACTCGGCCCGATCTTCGTGAAATTCGGCCAGGTGCTGTCGACCCGGCGCGACCTGATGCCGCAAGACATCGCCGACGAGCTGGCGCTGCTGCAAGACCGCGTGCCGCCGTTTCCGTCGGATCTCGCGATTGCCCAAATTAAACTGTCGCTCGGCGCCCATCCCGACGAATTGTTTGCCGCCTTCGACCCGGTGCCGGTGGCCTCGGCCTCGATCGCCCAGGTCCACTTCGCTACCTTAAAAAATGGCAAAGAGGTCGCGGTCAAGGTGCTGCGTCCGGGCATGAAAAAGCTGATCGACGAAGACGTGGCGCTGATGCAGGTGGCCACTGCCTTGCTCGAAAAAGTCTGGGCCGAAAGCCGGCGCCTGAAGCCGCGCGAAGTCGTGGCCGAGTTCGACAAATACCTGCACGACGAGCTCGACCTGATGCGCGAGGCGGCCAACGCCAGCCAGCTGCGCCGCAATTTCGCCGATTCGGATTTGCTGATGGTCCCGGAAATGTACTGGGACTATTGTTCCAGCAGCGTGATCGTCATGGAACGCATGAACGGCATCCCGGTCTCGCAGATCGACCGCCTGGCGGCCGAAGGCGTCGACCTGAAAAAGCTCTCCAGCGATGGCGTCGAGATTTTCTTCACCCAGGTCTTCCGCGATGGTTTCTTCCATGCGGATATGCACCCCGGTAACATCCTGGTCTCGGTCGAGCCGGAAACCTTCGGCCGCTACATCGCGCTCGACTTCGGCATTGTCGGCACGCTGAACGATTTCGATAAGGATTATTTGTCGCAGAATTTCCTGGCCTTCTTCCGGCGCGACTACAAGCGCGTGGCGGAAGCCCACATCGAATCGGGCTGGGCGCCAAAAAATACCCGCGTCGACGAACTCGAATCGGCCGTGCGCGCCTGCTGCGAGCCGATCTTCGACCGTCCATTAAAAGACATTTCGTTCGGCCAGATCCTGCTGCGCCTGTTCCAGACTTCGCGCCGCTTCAATGTCGAGGTGCAGCCGCAACTGGTGCTGCTGCAAAAGACCTTGCTGAACATCGAGGGACTCGGACGCCAGCTCGATCCAGACCTCGATTTGTGGAAGACGGCAAAGCCGTATCTCGAGCGCTGGATGGGCGAGCAGGTCGGCTGGCGCGGCCTGGTCGAACGCTTGAAGGCCGAGGCGCCGCGCTATGCCCATATCTTCCCGCAACTGCCGCGCCTGATGCACCAGGCGCTGGAACACCAGGCGCATCCGCATTCGGCGACCAATCACGAGATGATGAACCAGCTGCTGGTGGAAGTTCGCCGCAGCAACCGGATGCTGGGTTTCCTGGCCTGGCTGGTCGGCGGGGTGGCGTCGGGGATCATTGCCGCAGCCTTGCTGGTGCAGTACGGCCACACCTTCTGACATGCCCGAGTTCGCCAGCCGCGACCCGCTTGCCCCGGCGTTCTGGGACGAACGCTTCGAGCGCGATTTCACGCCCTGGGATTTGAAGGGCGTGCCGCAGGCGCTGCGTGCTTTCGTGGACGGCAATCCCACGCCGCGCACGGTATTGATTCCCGGTTGCGGCAATGGCTACGAACTGGTCTGCATGCTCGACGCCGGCTGGGACGTCACGGCGATCGACTTTTCGTCCGTCGCGGTGCGCCGCGCGCGTCGCGTGGTTGGCGCCTGGGCGGCGCACGTCGTGGAAGCCGATTTTTTTGCGTGGCAGCCGCCGCATCCCCCCGACCTGGTCTACGAACGCGCTTTTCTGTGCGCAATGCCGCCCGCCATGTGGCCGCAAGTGGCGGCGCGCTGGGCGCAGTTGCTGGCGCCGGGTGGCTTGCTGGCCGGGTTCTTCTTTTTCGGGAGTTCGCCGAAAGGCCCGCCGTTCGGCATCGCGCGGTCGACGCTGGAGGAATTGCTGGCGCCCCATTTCGGCCTGATCGAAGAAGGGGAGGTCGCCGATTCCTTGCCGGTCTTCGCGGGCCAGGAGCGCTGGATGGTGTGGCGCCGCCATTGAGTTCGGGCGCAGCGGGCAAAAAAATGCCCGCTTGCGCGGGCTTGTAACTACAGCTTCTTGTACGGCCATGCGGCGATGAGACATCGCGCCAACTTCTGTTTCTTGGACCTTGTCGCGCCGGCTTGCGCCCGCGGCAGCGTGTGCTGTCGAAGAATGCTATTTAATCAGCTAAGTTGATTTTCGGCAAATGAATCCCGCAAAATTGCTGGCTAAAAACAACACTTCTCCGGCTTGCTGATTTCGCAGGCAATCGACTGTCGCGCCTGCCTAGTCCGTCAATCCGTCAGAGACCGCTAAAACCTTTATAATTCAGGGTTTTGAGATTTTTGCGGAGTATCACATGCCGATTTATGCTTACCGCTGCGATGAATGCGGTTTTTCCAAAGATGTGCTGCAAAAAATTTCCGACCCGGTCCTGACGACCTGCCTGTCCTGCGGCCAGCCCGCGTTCAAGAAGCAAGTCACTGCCGCCGGTTTTCAGCTCAAGGGGTCCGGCTGGTACGTCACCGACTTCCGTGGTGGCAAGACCCCGCCCACCGGCACCGCGCCGGCAGCTGGTGCTGCCCCCGCGAATGGCGCCACCGCCGCCCCGGCCGCGGCCAGCACGCCTGCCGGCAGCAGCACGCCGGCAGCCCCGGCCGCGGCGCCCAAGAGCGACACGAGCACCTCCTGAGGGTGCTCCCTGCGGTGAACCAAGCCGCAGCAATAAAAACAATGAGAACTTGATGCGCAAATATTTCCTGACCGGCTTACTGATCCTCGTCCCCCTGGCCATCACGGCCTGGGTGCTGAGCATGGTCATCGGCACGCTCGACCAGTCGCTGATGTTCGTCCCCCACCGCTGGCAGCCGAAAACCCTGTTCGGCTTCGACATCCCGGGTATCGGCGCGATCCTGACGATCGCCATCGTTTTTATTACGGGGCTGCTGACGAATAACCTGGTCGGCGGGTATGTCGTGCGCGTCGGCGAACGCCTGTTGAAGCGCATCCCGGTCGTCAGCTCGCTGTACGGCAGCGTCAAGCAGGTGTCCGACACCCTGTTTTCGTCGTCCGGCAATGCCTTCCGCCAGGCGGTGCTGATTCCGTATCCGCATGCCGACTCGTACACCATCGCTTTCCTCACCGGCGTGCCCGGCGGGGACGTGAAGAACCACCTGGTCGGCGAATTCGTCAGCGTCTACGTGCCGACGACCCCGAATCCGACCTCCGGCTTTTTCCTGATGATGGAACGCAGCAAGGTCGTCGAGCTGAACATGACGGTTGATGCCGCACTGAAATACATCGTCTCGATGGGCGTCGTGGCGCCGGAATAAGCGTCCGGAATAAGCGCCCCCGTAAGCGCAATACAATACAAGAATGCATCAAGGCCGCCTCAGGGCGGTGCAACCGATAGACCAACCTGGAATAGAGAAAATATGTCCTCCATGCGTACTCACTACTGCGGCCTCGTCACCGAAGAACTGCTGGGCCAAACCGTCAGCCTGTGCGGCTGGGTACATCGCCGCCGCGATCACGGCGGGGTCATCTTCATCGACCTGCGCGACCGTGAAGGCCTGGTGCAGGTCGTCTGCCATCCGGACAACGCCGATGTGTTCAAGGCCGCCGAGCACGTGCGTAACGAGTACTGCCTGCGCATCACCGGCACCGTGACCAACCGCCTCGAAGGCACGGTCAACGCCAACCTGAAGTCGGGCAAGATCGAGATCAACGCCAGCGCCGTCGAAGTGCTGAACGCGTCGGTGCCGGTGCCGTTCCAGCTGGACGACGACAACCTGTCGGAAACGACGCGCCTGACGCACCGCGTGCTCGACCTGCGCCGCGGCCAGATGCAGCGTAACCTGCGCCTGCGTTACAAAGTGTCGATGGAAGTGCGCAAGTACCTCGACAACCTGGGTTTCATCGACATCGAAACCCCGATGCTGACCAAGTCGACCCCGGAAGGCGCCCGCGATTACCTGGTGCCGTCGCGCGTCAACCCGGGCAATTTCTTCGCGCTGCCGCAGTCGCCACAGCTGTTCAAGCAATTGCTGATGGTTGCCAACTTCGACCGTTATTACCAGATCACCAAGTGCTTCCGCGACGAAGACCTGCGCGCCGACCGCCAGCCGGAATTCACGCAGATCGACTGCGAAACCTCGTTCCTGACCGAACAGGAAATCCGTGACCTGTTCGAAGACATGATGCGCGTCGTCTTCAAGAACGCCGCCGGCATTGACCTGCCGAGTCCGTTCCCGGTGATGGACTTCGCCACCGCCATGGGTACTTACGGTTCGGACAAGCCGGACATGCGCGTGAAACTCGCATTCACCGAACTGACCGAGCTGATGAAGTCGGTCGAATTCAAGGTCTTCAACAGCGCCGCCAACATGAACGGCGGCCGTGTGGTCGGCCTGCGCGTGCCGCAGGGCGGCTCGATGCCGCGTTCGGAAATCGACGCCTACACCCAGTTCGTCGCGATCTACGGCGCCAAGGGCCTGGCTTACATCAAGGTCAACGAGAAGGCAAAAGGCCGTGAAGGCCTGCAGTCGCCGATCGTGAAAAACATCTCGGACGAGGTGCTGGCGCAGATCCT
This sequence comes from Massilia sp., assembly GCA_031398335.1. GTDB lineage: Bacteria > Pseudomonadota > Gammaproteobacteria > Burkholderiales > Burkholderiaceae_D > Telluria. Next base: position 9,522 of record JANNNC010000092.1, on the reverse strand, counting down.
GGAACTGACGGGCGCGCAGGACGGCGACCTGATCTTCTTCGGCGCCGACAAGGCGAAGGTTGTCAACGACGCCATCGGCGCGCTGCGCGTCAAGATCGGCCACTCGGAATTCGGCAAGAAGGCCGGCCTGTTCGAAGAGACCTGGGCGCCGCTGTGGGTGATCGACTTCCCGATGTTCGAACACGACGAAGAAGCGGACCGCTGGACCGCGACCCACCACCCGTTCACGGCCCCGAAAGACGGCCACGAAGACATGCTGGAAACCAATCCAGGTGCCTGCATCGCCAAGGCCTACGACATGGTCCTGAACGGCTGGGAAATGGGCGGCGGCTCGATCCGTATCCACCGTGAAGAAGTGCAGAGCAAAGTGTTCCGCGCGCTGAAGATCGATGCCGAGGAAGCGCAACTGAAATTCGGCTTCCTGCTCGACGCCCTGCAATACGGCGCGCCGCCGCACGGTGGCCTGGCCTTCGGCCTGGACCGCCTGGTCACCCTGATGACCGGTTCGGAATCGATCCGCGACGTGATCGCCTTCCCGAAAACCCAGCGCGCCCAGTGCCTGCTGACCAATGCGCCATCGGAAGTCGACGAGAAGCAGTTGAAAGAGCTGCACATCCGCCTGCGTAACGAGCCGAAGGCAGGCTAAGCACGCTCGGCCGCATGGCTGGGTAGAATAGGGGCCGGAGCATTGTCGTAGTCGACGGTGCTCCGGCCTTTTTTATTTGGTTTATCGGAGAAGCCCAGCGTGCACAAGATTCCTGAATCGGTCCTCGTCGTGATCCATACGCGTGAATTGGACGTGCTGCTGATCGAGCGCGCCGACCGGCCGGGGTTCTGGCAATCGGTGACCGGGTCGCTCGATGCGTTGGATGAGCCGCTGCTGGAAACCGCACGGCGCGAGCTGTTCGAGGAAACCGGAATCGATGCCGATGGCCAGCGCATCCGCCTGCATGACTGGGGCCTGTCGAACATCTACGAGATTTATCCGACCTGGCGCCACCGTTATGCGCCGGGCGTCACGCATAACACCGAACACGTGTTTTCGGTATGCGTGCCGCGCGATCTTCCCATTACCCTCAGTCCGCGCGAGCATGTGCAGTACGCGTGGCTGCCGCTGCTGGAAGCGGCGGACCGCTGTTTTTCGTCGTCGAATGCGGAAGCGGTGCTGCAGTTGCCGCGCCATATTAGCCGTCGGGACGCCTGACAATTCCTGGGGTTCAAAAAGTAGCAATCGCCGCTATGTCCGTTTCCGCACTGAACTGTCTCATCCCCGGTCGTATGCTGAGGGTATGACTCAGGCAGCCATGGCTGCCCGTGAGTTCGAACCTTCGCCACTAGTGCACTCTACGACCATGAACACGCCGACCTCCGCTACTACCGATACCGCGACTGATGAGGACCTGGCGGCACCAGAAAAACGACAACGGGCCGCGCCCCTGTCGCTCGCTGCATTTAAACAATTCGTCAATGTGGCAAAACCGTACTGGCTGGGCGATAAAAAGCGCCAGGCCTGGACCATGCTGGTGCTCCTGATCGGCTTGATGCTGGTCGAGACCAAGTTCGCCGTCATGCTCAACACCCAGGCCGGTGAGATGACCTCTGCGCTGGCCGGCAAGAATGGCGACCGCTTCTGGACATCGGTGCGGGCCTGCCTCTACATCCTGGCGTTCGCGGTGCCGATCTACGCTTTTTATTACTACATGCGCGACCTGTTCGCCAACCAGTGGCGGCGCTGGCTCACCAGCCGTTTTCTCGACAGCTACCTGCAAGGGCGCAAATACTACGAGCTCGGTTCGAACAGCGAGATCGACAATCCCGACCAGCGCATCAGCGAAGACATCAACACCTTCACCGGAAGGTCGATCCACTTCCTGCTGATCTTCCTCGGTTCGATCATGCAGCTGGTGGCGTTCAGCACCGTGCTGTGGTCGATCTCGCATGTGCTGGTCGGCGTGCTGGCGGTGTACGCGCTGCTGGGCACCATTGTCGCCCTCTACGTCTTCGGCAACCCGCTGATCCAGCTGAATTTCTGGCAGCTGCGGCGCGAGGCCGATTTCCGCTTCAGCCTGATGCGCTTGCGAGAGAATGCCGAATCGATCGCCTTCTATCGCGGCGAAACCCAGGAGCGGGCGCACATCGACAGCAAGTTCGACAAGGTGATCCGTAATTTTGCCGAGTTGATCAAGAAGCAGCGCTCGTTGAACCTGTTCCAGCGCACCTTCAGCCAACTCACCCTGGTGCTGCCGTTCGTGATCCTGGCCGAAGGCGTCCTGTCGGGTCAGCTGGAAGTGGGGCGGGCGATCCAGGCGGCCGGGGCGTTCACCGCCGTGCTCGCTGCCGTGGGCGTGATTGTCGATAATTTTGAGAGCCTGAGCCGCTTCGTGGCCGGCATCGGCCGCCTGCAGGCCTTGTCCACGCTGGTGCTGGCCGACGCCCAGCCCGACACGCCTCCCGAGGGCAAGCACCCGCGCATCCAGACGCGTCCCGGCGCGCACCTCACGCTGGAAGCGCTGACCCTGCATCCGCCGCAATCGGAGCGGGTGCTCATCAAGGAGCTGAGCCTGGTCTTGAAGCCGGGGGACGCGCTGCTTATCACGGGCGAGAGCGGCTGTGGCAAGAGTTCGCTGCTGCGTGCCATCGCGGGCTTGTGGAATACCGGCAGCGGCGTGATCCACCATCCGCCGCTGGAAGACTTCTTCTTCCTGCCGCAGCAGCCTTACCTGCAGTCGGGCACGCTGCGCAGCCAGCTGATCTACCCCAGCGCGACCTGCGACCTGGGCGACGAGCAGCTGCTGGACATCCTGCAGCAGGTGCATCTGCCGCAACTGGCCGAACGCGTGGGGGGCCTGGACGCCGTGCAGGACTGGGACAAGCTGCTGTCGGTGGGCGAGCAGCAGCGCCTGGCCTTCGGCCGCGTGCTGGTGCATCAACCGGGCATCGTGATCCTGGACGAAGCGACCAGCGCGCTCGACAGTGGCAACGAAGCCTCCCTGTACGGGCGCCTGCGCGACAACGGAACCACCCTGATCAGCATCGCCCACCGCGCCGCCGTCCTGCGCCACCATACCCATGTGCTGCACCTGATGGGCGAGGGCGCATGGGAGGTGCATGCAGCCGATGGTTATCGGTTCGACGAGCCGGTTGCCACCGTGCGCGTGAGCGGGAGAGAATCGCTGGAGGCGGCGGTTGCCTAGCCCGGGTCACGGCTGAGGTTTGCGTCAAGGAAATTGCCTACACTCAAGAAGGCATGGCGGCATTGTTTGGATATAAAGAAGTGTGATTTATATCTTTCTCTTTTCTCCGGCCTTCGGTTAGGCTGGTCAAATGGACAACGATCTCACGGAGCGGGCCGGCTCCAGCCATTGGCACCTCGGCCCCATCATCGACGCGCTGCGCACCTCGCGCGAATCGACCCACAACATCCGCCACCAGGGGCGCGTGCGCGAACTACCTTCGCGCGAGGTGCTGCGCCAGGTGATCGAGGGCGTCTGTGCGGCGCTGTTCCCAACGCATTACGGGCGCCCGGACCTGAACGACGAAAGCATCGATTACTTCGTTGGCGATACCTTGAATGTCGCCCTCGACCGCCTGGTCGAGCAGGTGCGGCGCGCGCTGCGCTTCAATCCCGAGCTGGAGAATATCGCCGAGCCTGAGCTGGCCGAGCGGGCGCGCGCCATCACGCGCCGTTTTGCGGCCAGCCTGCCCGGGATCCGCGGCCTGCTGGTGTCGGACGTGCAGGCGGCGCTGGCCGGCGACCCGGCCGCCAGTTCGGTCGCCGAGATCATGCTGTGCTACCCCGGCACGATCGCCGTGCTGTACCACCGCCTGGCACATTGCCTGCACCGCCTCGGCGCGCCTTTCCTGGCGCGCCTGGCGGCCGACATCGCCCACACGCTGACCGGCATCGACATCCACCCGGCCGCCCAGATCGGCGCCAGCTTCTTCATCGACCACGGCACTGGCGTCGTCATCGGAGAAACCGCCATCATCGGCCGCCATGTGCGCCTGTACCAGGCCGTCACGTTGGGCGCACGGCGCTTCCCGACCGACGACAGCGGGGCACTGGTAAAAGGCGCGCCGCGCCATCCGATCGTCAAGGACGACGTCGTCATCTATGCCGGCGCCACCATCCTGGGGCGCATCACGGTCGGTGCCGGATCGACGATTGGCGGGAATGTGTGGCTGACGCAGAGCGTGGAGCCGGGCAGTAATGTGACGCAGGCCCAGATGCGCAATGTTTAACAGGTGACACGCAATTTTCTTCTATCGAAAAACGCCACTTTGTTAAAAATAAGAAATTCGATTGCTACGCCGCACTTTCTAACAAATGCGGGATTTTGCTTGAAATCAACGAAAAGAGGGGTCTGACTCGACTTTGACGCGCTCAAATTCAAAAATCGTCAAGTCAAGAAAAATTTGTTTGTAGGCGCAAATACAACGCTGGACTTCCGCTTGTCCTACAAGTTTCTTGCATGAATGCGTACAAATCGTATACCGACCGCATAAACAGTTAAGTTTTCCTATCTGTCGACATTGATGACTCAGCGCAAGTTCGGCGGACTGTCGGGAAACCTCGGCTAATATGCATACAAATTGATACAAATACCCGCTTAGCCTAAACAAATTATATGCGGCAACATTCCTTGTTACAACTTGAAACAAGTTCTGCAGGGAAAAATTACGAAAGGAAATTTGTTATGTTAGGTAGCGCACAATAGAAACCGCGTTTGACAATCGGAATTGGGTCGCCTATCGTCCCCCTTCGCGTCAAGCGAGTTTTTAAACTGCAACACGTCCAACAACGGATTCTGGGAGAAAAAATATGGAACAATTCGAACCGAAGCACGAGGAAAAAGTGAAGGCAGTAAGCGTTGACGATGATTGTTTTTACATCGACTTGCTCTGCGGGTTACGCCTGAGCGGCCCGCGCCTGGTTTCCATTCCCTTGTCCGAGGCGGAGAATCTGGCGGCACCGCGCAATGCGTCGCTGCGCCAGCAGTGGGAAGCAGCGCCCGCGTTCGAATGAGCTGCACACGGGGTCGTGGCTCCCAGAAAGCTCCACCCCGTGCCGCACGATTGGAAACGTTATAAAAATGAACACGGACTGATGGGGTTAGAATGTTCCCATGAAGATTCGTGTCGCAACCTACAATATCCACAAGGGCGTCTCCTCGCTGCGCAGTACCCCACGGGTGCTGGCGTTGAAAAAAGCGATTGCCGAGTTCCACGCTGATATCGTTTTCCTGCAAGAAGTGCAGGGACGGCATGACCGCCATCACGCGCGCTATGGCCAGCACAAGCACGAAACGCGCATCTGGCCGGAGACGGCGCAGTACGAATATCTTGCCGGCGAGTCGCACCATCATCATTCCGCCTACGGCATGAACGCGGTCTATGACCACGGCCACCACGGCAATGCGCTGCTGAGCTGCTTCCCGATCGCAAACAGCCATAACCACGACGTCTCGGACCACGCCTACGAGCAGCGTGGCATCCTGCACTGTGTGCTGGAAACGCCAGCAGGCAAGGTGCACTGCTATGTCGTGCACCTCGGCCTGTTCGAGGGCGGCCGTGGGCGCCAGGTGCTGCAGTTGATCGAAGCCGTACAGGCATCGGCGCCGAACGGCGAGCCGGTAATCATCGCCGGCGACTTCAACGACTGGCGCAATACCCTCAGCGACCGCCTGCGCAATGCGCTCGGCGTGACCGAGGTCTTCGACGGGCTCGGATCGCGTTCGCCGCTGGGCGACATGGTGCGCGGCTGGGCCGGCCGCCAGCCGCGCCTGGCGCCGGCACGTACTTTCCCGGCCGCGCTGCCGTGGTTCCGCCTCGACCGCATTTATGTGCGCGGGTTCAAGATCGATAACGCCGAAGTCATGGCCGGCCCGATCTGGGCCAAGCTGTCCGACCACGCACCCATCGTCGCCGAACTGCAGTTGGCTTGATGCAATGCGCAGCGTTACTTATGTAGCGGACAACGACATCAGCTTACTGGAAACCGGACAACAACTGTTCCCGGCGATGATTGCCGCCATCGACGCCGCCCGGCACGACATCCTGTTCGAAACCTATATCTTTGCCGAAGACGAGGTCGCCCGCGGCATCGAGGCGGCGCTCATCCGCGCCGCCGAGCGCGGCCTGAAGGTGCGCGTGATGGTCGACTGGTTCGGCACCGGCCACCGCAGTTGCTGCCGCCGCGCCGAAGCCTTTGCCGTGGCCGGCGTGCATTACCGCGTCTTCAATCCCTGGTTCAAGCGCGGCATTGCCCGTACCCACCGCAAGATCACGGTCGTCGACGGCGAAGTGGCCTTTGTCGGCGGCATCAACATCAACGACGACATGCTGTGCGACTACGAGCCGCACCGTCCGTTGCCGGCGCCGCGCTGGGATTTCGCGGTCTGCGTGCGCGGGCCGCTTGTTGCCCAGATCCATTTCGAAGCCAAGGCCCAGTGGATGCGCGCCGGGCGCCTCGACCTGTTCAGCCGCATCGGCCTGTTCCGCGAAACGCGGCGCGCGCCGCCGACCGAAGGCGCGCGCCCGATGCGCGCCGCCTTCGTCGTGCGCGACAACCTGCGCAACCGCAGGACGATCCAGCGCGCCTACCTGCAGGCCATCGGCCAGGCCAGGAAAAGCGTCTTGCTGGCCAATCCGTATTTCGCGCCGGGCCGCAAGTTCCGCGAGGCGCTGGCCCGCGCCGCGCGCCGCGGCGTGTCCGTCACGCTCCTGATCGGCGTCGGCGAATTCCGCATGCAGGACGCGGTCGCGCGCTCGTTCTATCCGAAGCTGCTCGCCGCCGGCATCAAGGTCGTCGAATACCGCAAGACCCAGCTGCACGCCAAGATCGCCGTGGTCGACGACGACTGGGCGACGGTCGGTTCCAGCAATTGCGACGGCCTGTCGCTGTTCCTGAACCAGGAAGCGAATATCGTCGTGAAGAACGCCGACTTTGCCCGCGCCGTGCGCGCCCACATCGAGCGCGGGATCGACGATGGCGACATCGTGCACATGGCGGAGTTCGAGGGCATGGGATGGGTGCGCCGCATGCGCTATGAAATGGCTTACCTTCTCTATAAACTGGCCATGCGCATTTTTGCTATCGGTTATGCATAAGGAAGAGTAAGACATGGAGAACGTACGCATCGACAAGTGGCTGTGGGCCGCGCGCTTTTTCAAGACACGTTCGCTGGCGGCCGACGCGGTCGAGCGCGGACGCGTTCGGATTGCCGGCGAGCCAGTCAAACCGGCGCGCGCCGTGAAACTGGACGACAGGATCGTCATCGACAACGGGTCGGACCGCTGGGAAGTGGTGGTGCTCGGCATGTCGGATAAACGCGGGGCGGCGCCGATTGCGCGCACGCTGTACGGCGAGACCGGTGAGAGCATCGCCAAGCGCGAGAACGCTTCCGAGGCGCGCCGCCTGTTTCCGGAGCCGGGCAGTACGATCAAGGGGCGGCCTACCAAACGGGATCGGCGGGCGATGTCGAAGGCGGCCGGGTAGGGCGTCGCGGCTGTGCCGGCGCTGGTTGAACGCGTGGGAGGCGCAAACGTCCCGGCGATGCAAACGACCGGGTATAGCCGCCCACCCTGCGACCTCCGATTCACGTTATCGTTCCGCGAGCCCACGTAGCGTGGGCGGGTCTCCCGCCCACGCGTTCAACCCGCCCCAGCACAGCACCCACAATAGAATCGCACCTCTAAGTTCCCGTTTGACATTCACCCGCCGATAGATAATAGTACGCTCGTTCGGATTTTTCGATTCACGCAGGGGGAACGTATCAACACTTCAGCAAAATTCATGCGCAAGGGCGAGCAGACGCGGGCGGCGATTCTCGACGTCGCGCTCGAGCTGGCCAGCCGTAACGGCCTCGAAGGCCTGACCATCGGCTTGCTCGCGGATCGCATGAACATGAGCAAGTCGGGCGTGTTTGCCCACTTCGGCTCGCGCGAAGACCTGCAGATGGAAGTGCTCAAGCTCTACCACCACCGGTTCGAACAGGAAGTGTTCTATCCCAGCGTCAAGGAGCCACGCGGCTTGCCGCGCCTGGAGTCGATGTTCGCGCGCTGGGTCAAGCGCGTCTCGGTCGAAATTGCGTCGGGCTGCATTTATATCAGCGGCGCGGTGGAGTACGATGACCGGCCAGGCCCGATCCGCGAATCGCTGGTATCGATGGTGCACGCCTGGCAAGGCGCACTGCTGCGGGCCGTGCAGCAGAGCGTCGACTGCGGCGCGCTGCTGCCCGACACCGACCCGGACCAGCTGGTCTACGAGATGTACGGGTTGATTTTGGCCCTGCACCACGACGCACGCTTCCTGCGCGTCCCCGGCGCGCTGGAGCGCGCCAACCGCGGCTTCGCGCGGCTGATCGAGAATTACCGCAATCCCGTTCAAAGCAATTAAGCCGGCAGCAAGGCCTGCTCTTCAGTTACACATAATAAATCTCACCTTCTTCAGGAGAAAACCATGGGTCAGTACATCGCGCCAATCCGGGATATGCAGTTTGTGCTGCACGAGTTCCTCAACGTTACCGAAGAGTTCAAGAACCTGCCGGCCTACCAGGAAATCGACGCCGACATCATCAACCAAGTGCTGGAAGAAGGTGCGAAATTCACCCAGGAAGTGCTGTTCCCGCTGAATCACTCGGGTGACCGCGAAGGCTGCCATTACGACGCCGCCACCAAGACCGTGACCACGCCAAAAGGTTTTAAAGAAGCGTATAAACAGTACGTCGAAGGCGGCTGGGCGGCGCTGGGCTGCGATCCGGAATACGGCGGCCAGGGCTTGCCTGTCTCGCTGAACAATTCGTTCTACGAAATGCTGAACTCGGCCAACCAGGCTTGGACCATGTACCCGGGCCTGTCGCACGGCGCCTACGAATGCCTGAAGGAACACGGCAGCGACGAGCAGAAATCGCAGTACCTGCCAAAGCTGGTCTCGGGCGAGTGGACCGGCACCATGTGCCTGACCGAAGCGCATTGCGGCACCGACCTCGGCCTGCTGCGCTCGAAGGCCGAGCCGCAGGGCGACGGCACCTATAAAATCACCGGCTCGAAGATCTTCATCTCGGCCGGCGAGCACGACGTGTCGGAAAACATCATCCACCTGGTGCTGGCGCGCCTGCCGGACGCACCGGAAGGCTCGAAAGGCATCTCGCTGTTCCTGGTGCCGAAGTTTTTGCCGAACGCCGACGGCAGCGTGGGCGAGCGCAATCCGATCGCCTGCGGCGCCATCGAAGAAAAGATGGGCATCCACGGTAACTCGACCTGCCAGATGAACCTGGACGGCGCCAAGGGCTGGATCATCGGCCAGCCGAACAAGGGCTTGAACGCCATGTTCGTGTTCATGAACGCGGCCCGCCTGGGCGTGGGCATGCAGTCGCTGGGCCTGACCGAAGTGGCTTACCAGAACGCGCTGGTGTACGCGAAAGACCGCATTCAGATGCGCAGCCTGTCCGGCCCGAAAGCGCCTGAAAAGCAGGCCGACCCGATCATCGTGCACGCCGACGTGCGCCGCATGCTGCTGAC